>DATCXR010000218.1:0-46312 GCA_036565685.1 Gemmatimonadaceae bacterium | reverse complement strand
TACGCCAAGCGGCGGAAGCCCCTGCTCGATGAGGGCGTGAAGCTCTTCGAGATGAAGCGCGAGGCGTCGGGAGCCACCACGCACGACCGCGCCCTCACCGGGAGCTCGGCCTCCAGCCTGCACGCCAAGACCTTCTCGGTGGACCGATCGCGAGTCTTTGTCGGTTCGTTCAACTTCGATCCGCGCTCCGAGCGTCTCAACACGGAGATGGGCTTCGTGATCGACAGCCCGGAGCTGGCGCGGAGGATCGCCGATATCTTCGCCGACGAAGTCCCCGTGCGCTCTTACGAGGTCCGGCTCTCGCGGTCGCGCGAGCCGCAGTGGGTGGAGCGATCGGACAGCGGCGAGACCGTGCACGACGTGGAGCCCGGCACCACCTTCTGGGAGAGAGCGATGGTTGCCGTTCTGTCGGTGCTCCCGATCGAGTGGCTGCTCTAGCTCCTCAGGTCAGCTGGCTTTCCACCGCATCTCGAAGCCAGCGCGCCCGCCCAGCGCATCGCGTAGCAGCTTCACCAGGCCAGCATCGGCGCCGTTCTCCTCCAGCATGTCTATCGTCGGCGCCGAGATGAAGTAGTTCGTATCGCGTGTGGACTCTTCCTCGAGTTGATCGATCAGGAACTGGAGCTCCTCCTCGCTTACGCTACCGATCTGCGTACCACTCGCTTCGTCATAGAGCTGGATCATGGGCGTGCCTCCCTTCGCTCCAGTAGATTTGGTGATGTGCCCGCCGGCTGGTCCGACAGAGTGGAAGGATAGCGAGGACTGTGCTCCAGGTCGAGAAAGGAGCCGATCACGGATGTGGCCCTCACATTGCACTCTGGCGGCTGGCTTGCGACTCCACGACGAATACCGCCATCTATGCGTGGTACGCCGCACGGGATGGTCGTGGGATAGCATACAGCCGCGGGGGACGCTACGAAAATGCCCGGAGAGAAAATGAACGCGCCGAATCGCGGCGATGCGGCGCGCCGCCCGAGCGCCTCTTCCCGGAACGACGGGCAGAACCGGCCCGACGGCAGTGGCGGGCAGCTCGCGATGCCGCCGCGCCGCACGTGGACCTGGTTCATCATCATCATCGTAGTCAACTTCCTGGTCGTTCGCTTCCTTCTCCCGAGGGAGGGAGAGCCCACGACCGTCCCCTACACTCTTTTCAAGCAGGAAGTCGCGAAGGGGAATGTCGCGGAGATCTACAGCCGCGGCGAGAGCATCACGGGGCGCTTCCGCACGGCGGTGCGCTTCCCTGCCGAGCCGGACACGACGTCGCGCGTCGAGCCGCGCGAAGTCACCACCTTCGCAACCACGCTTCCCGCGTTCGTCGATCCGGGGCTCGAATCGCTCCTGATCCAGAACGGCGCCGAGATCAGCGCCAAGCCGATAGACCAGGGTGGCAGCTCGTGGGCCACGCTCCTCTTCGGATTCGGGCCGGCGCTGCTCATCATCGTGTTCTACGTCTGGCTGTACCGCCGCATGAAACAGGGTGGCGGGATGGGTGGCGCGCTCGCGGGACTGGGGCGCAGCAGTGCGAAGCGCTTCGACCAGGAGCAGAGCGGGAAGGTAACCTTCGATGACGTGGCCGGGATCGATGAGGCGGAGAACGAGCTCGTGGAGATCGTCGACTTCCTCAAGGATCCGCAGAAGTACACGCGCCTCGGCGGCACCGCACCGAAAGGCGTGCTCCTCGTGGGCGCGCCGGGCACGGGAAAGACGCTCCTCGCGAAGGCCGTTGCCGGCGAAGCGGGAGTGCCCTTCTTCTCGATGGCCGGCTCGGAGTTCGTGGAGATGATCGTGGGTGTGGGCGCCGCGCGCGTGCGCGACCTCTTCAAGCAGGCACGCGAGCACGCGCCGGCGATCATCTTCATCGACGAGCTCGACTCCATAGGCCGCGCCCGCGGACAGGTGGTGATAGGCGGCTCCAGCGAACAGGAGCAGACGCTCAATCAGATCCTCACGGAAATGGACGGCTTCTCCAGTCGCGAAGGGATCATCGTGCTCGCCGCTACCAATCAGCCTGACGTGCTCGACAAGGCGTTGCTGCGACCGGGTCGCTTCGATCGCCGGGTGGTGGTCAACCTCCCCGACCGCAACGGGCGCGAAGCGATCCTCGAGGTTCACACTCGCAACGTTCCACTCGCGGAAGATGTGAGTCTCGGTGATCTCGCCAAGGCCACACCAGGTCTCTCCGGCGCGGACATCAGGAATCTGGTGAACGAAGCGGCACTCCTGGCCGCCCGGCGCGACAGGAACAGCGTCCGTCAGGTGGACTTCCTCGACGCTCTCGAGAAGATCGTGCTCGGGCCGGAGCGGCCGCTCATCCTGAGCCACGAGGATCGCGAGCGCATCGCCTACCATGAGGGTGGGCACGCCATACTCGGCCTGGTGATCCCGGGCGCGGATACCGTTCATCGTGTCAGCATCGTGCCGCGCGGGCAGGCGCTCGGCGTCACGTACCAGCGTCCCGACGCCGACCGCTACAACTATCCCGAGTCGTACCTGCGTGCGAAGATCGTGGGGATACTGGGCGGACGCGCGGCTGAAGAGGTGGTCTACGGCACGAGGACCACCGGCGCGGAAAACGATATCGAGCAGGCCACCAACATCGCGCGCGGGATGGTCACACGCTGGGGGATGAGCGACGAGCTCGGGATGGTTCAGCTCGCGCCGCGGCAGAATCCGTATCTCGGTGGCGTGGAGGGCTACGGCAGCACTAAGCCGTTCAGCGACGAAACGGCGCGCGCCATAGACCTGGAGGTGCTCCGAATCATCTCGGACAGCCACGACGAGGCGAAGCGACTACTCATGCTCCACCGTAGAGAGCTCGACTCCCTCGCCGAGGCGCTCCTCGACCGGGAGACGCTGGATGAGAACGAGATACTCGAAGTCACCGGACTTCCACCCGCACCGAGGATCGAGTCGCCGAAGATCACCGTCTGACCCGCTCCCGCGTCAGAGCTCGAGCTCCCACGTCTCTGCCACGAGATCGTGCCCGAAGCTGTTGTGCACTTCCTCGTTCACCAGACGGTAGCCGGCCTCCTTGTAGATCCGCCGCGCGGCAACGAGCACGCTGTTCGTCCAGAGCGTGATGGTGTGATAGCCCGCCTCGCGTGCGAAGCGCGTGCACTCGTCCACCAGCCGGTGGCCGAGCCCGAGCCCGCGAGCGGATGGCTCGACGAGAAGAAGTCGCAGCTTCGCGACGCCCGGCCGCTCCGGGTACTTCACGAGGAAGACCGAGCCAGCGTTCTCGCCATCGCGATCGGCGATCCAGCATCGCTCGCACTCCGTGTCGAAGTGATCGACGAAGTCGGCCACGACTCGCGCGACGAGCCCTTCGAAGCGCACATCCCACCCGTACTCGGCGGAGTAGATCGCGCCGTGTCGCGCGACCACCCAGCCGAGATCGCCCGCACGCGGGGGACGGAGGATGAAGGGCTCCTTCATCGTGCGCGACCGCACCACTCGGTGGCCAATTCCAGCGCCTCCACCAGGCCGCCCTCATCCACGTGAGCCACGGTGCGTACCGCGGCCGCCTTTGCCTCGAAGTCCGCGTTCCCCATAGCTACCGGGCAGCCGACCAGGCGCATCGCGGCGGCGTCGTTGTGGCCATCTCCGACGTACATCACTTCCTCCAGCGTGACGCAGTACTCCGCGGCCATCGCACGGACCGCGCTCCCCTTGTCCACCCCTTCGCGCGTCATGTTGATGAAGCAGGTATCCGGCATCATGGGCGAGGTGGAACGCGAAGTCTCGAGCCCCGGGTGAGGCTCCGCGAGCACGGCCTCCGCTTCCTGCAGCGGGACCAGCCAGAGCGCTCGCACCATCGGCCCGTGGAGCGACTCGATGGTGCGTCGCTCGAAGGGGACACCGAGCAGCGCGGCGTGCTCGCGCGACCGCCCGGACTCACCCACGAACGCGTAATCGTCGTCCGAGTACAGCTCGAGCAGGCGCCCGGTGTCACGGGCTCGACTCACCAGCATGTCCACCGCCGCGGGCGGGAGCTGCGCGGATAGCGAGCTGCCCGTCGCCATGTTGACTACACTCGCTCCATTCTGGAAGCTGTGCCAGCCATCCCGATCGATCCGCTCCGCGAGCTCCCGCGTGACCCCGAATCCGGGACGTCCCGACGAAATGGCGAGGTGGATTCCCGCGGCGCGAACTCGCTCCACCGCGTACCAGACATCGGAGTCCACGACTCCGGCGGCACCGATGAGCGTGCCGTCCACATCGATGCAGACGAGACGAATTCTCGCCGTTTCACGCGCCATTCCGTTTGGCGACGACTTCTCCCCGGCCACCCGCTAGCCCAGCGGCCCCGGTCGACGGATATCGCCCTCCTCGTGCCGCCTGAACATCAGGTCGAAGGCAAGCCAGAGGTTGCGGGCGAAGGGAAAGAAGAGGAAGGGCATGACCACCGCGAGAATGATCGAGATGGCCCACACCACGTTCCACGAGACGTCTGGCCAGCTGACGATGATCAGCAGCACCGCGATGGCAACGGAGACGATCTCGGCGGCAACGAGATTGAACATGTAGGCGCCGAGCCAGTAGTCCTCCGACTCGCCGCGCTCCAGAACCAGCCCACAGGTGGGACAGGCGTGCTTCATCTTGAACCAGGTGCGCCAGATCCCGCCCCCGCCGCAGCGTGGGCAGCGCAGGGTGAATGCTCGCAGCACCATCCGGGTGCGCGACGGCCAGGGACGCCCTTGTATATGGTCCATCACGTGTGTCATGATCCTCGAATTCCCGGTTGCGACTGGTGCTCCAAATCTAATGGTTGCGGCTCGGCATTCCCTGGCCCGAGAGCTACAATTCTGACTGAGTGGCCGGAGTGGAGACGACCGCTTCCCTCCAGTAGAGCGCGGCGTCATTGCACGGCGCGAGGCAACCCACACCAGAGCGAGAGAGAGCATGGCCAAGCCGAACGAGGTGATCGTCCGCGGCGGAGAGCGCGGCTTCGTGACCGAGATCATGGCCCGCGGCCACCTGCTGATCGCCGATGAGCCCGCGGCGGTCGGCGGAACGGAGATGGGCCCAACGCCCTACGACTACCTGCTCGCGTCGCTCGGAGCGTGCACGGTGATGACGCTCCGCATCTACGCCGATCGCAGAGAGTGGCCGCTCGAGAGCGTAACGGTCCGCCTCTGGCAGAACCGCGTGTACGAAAAGGACTGCGAGGAGTGCGACGTCAAGCCGGTCGGAATCGACCAGGTCGAGCGCGAGGTCGAGCTGGCCGGCCCGCTCACGGAGGAACAGCAGGAAGGCCTCCTCCGCATCGCGGATCGCTGCCCCGTGGGGCAGACGCTTTCACGAGGAATTCGCATCGCGCCAGCGCGGGCGGCGGGCCTTCCCGGTAGCGGCGCGCCGCCCGCCAGCGATGCGCGTCACTCGTAGCGCGGCGCCCGACACGCCACGTTGTCTGAAACGTTCTCCGGCCACCTTCGCCGGCTGTGCCGAGTCCGAGCTGGCAAGAGACATCGGCTCGGTGGCACGCACTAGCGCCGGCCATGCAGCGGAACCACTAGCGCGCACGCTCTCGATCACCAGCCGCGGAAGATCTCCCACTCGGCGCTGACTGCGTCGCTCCCCGCGGGGAAGACCACGTAGCGCCCGTGCTGCGCCGCCGTCGCGCACGCGTGGTTTGGGAAGACTCGTACTCGCGTGCCCACCGGCAGATCGGGAAGCGATGCGCTGCTGCCGGGCCGAATCGCCATCGTCCCGTGCTCCTGGCTGGCGCGCACCACTATGAGATCCTCGTACGGTGTACCGTCCATCGACGCGACGACACCGTATCCCTGGTCCACCGCCTGCGACGCGGTGCCACGGTCGCGAGACATCGCCATCCACCCCGCGTCGGTGATGATCCATCCTTTCTCTGGGCGATGACCGATCACGGTGGCCACCACGGAGATCGCGATGTCATCGAGCGTGCACACGCCGATCCCCGCCATCACGAGATCCTGAAACACGTAGACGCCCGCGCGAACCTCCGTCACGCCTTCGAGGCTGCGGGCGAAGTGAGAGGTGGGCGTGGAGCCCACGCTGACCACCGGACAGGGATGTCCCGCCGCGCGCAGCCGCTCGGCCACTCTCACCACGGCAGCGCGCTCGTTCTCGGCGGCCGCCGCCAGCTGGTCCGGAGTGGCGCAGTTGTACGACTCGCCGGCGTGGACGAGCACACCGCGCAGCTCCCCGCCACCTTCCACGAGCGCGCGTGCCACCTCGAGAATCTCGGGGTCATCGGGGGAGAGCCCGGCACGATGCCCGTCGGCATCTATCTCGACGAGCGCCGAAATGCGGTAGCCGCTCCGGCGCGACGCGTCCGCGACCGCTCGCGCCGCCGCGACGCTGTCGAGGATGACGCAGAGGTCCACGCCTCGGCTACGCAGCGCCAACACGCGATCGAGCTTCGATGGCGCGATCCCGACGGCGTACACGATGTCGCGGAAGCCGGCGTCCGCAAACTCCTCCGCTTCGCGCAGCGTGGAGACGGTGATGGGGCCGATACCGCGACTCATCCGCCTCCCGATCTCGAGCGACTTGTGCGTCTTCACATGCGGGCGGAGCGCGACTCCCAGCTCGCGCATTCGCGTCTCGAGGCGGGCGACGTTGCGATCCATGCGCTCTGGATCGAGCGCGAGGAAGGGAGTATCCACCAGGGCGACCGAGCTTCGGTCGCCGCGTTGCTGCACGGAGGGATTGTTCATAACTGAAGCAAGAAAACCGGCTGCGGCTGGAAGAGCAATGCGCGGCGATCCATGCTTCCGCCGCATCCGCGGGGCTCGACGCTCCACGAGCGCCCGCTCACATGCCTGCCAGCGCCGTCTGGCGCTCATGCGTCACGGGCACATCGGCGGGCTCGCGCGCGTTATGCATGGTAGGGGCGCGACGTCGTGAGCGTGCCTGTTCCATCGTGCCGGCTTCCGTGCCAGATGCTTCCAAGATGATACCTCTCTCCATACTCGATCTCGCGTCCATCGCCCAGGGGAGCGATGCGTCCCATGCGCTGGCCAACTCGCTCGACCTGGCGCGCCACGCCGAACGGCTCGGCTACCGTCGTTTCTGGCTGGCTGAGCACCACAACATGACCGGCATTGCGAGTGCGGCGACCTCTGTCGTGATCGCGCACGTTGCCGGTGGCACGTCGACCATCCGCGTGGGCGCGGGCGGCGTGATGCTGCCGAACCACGCGCCGCTCCTCATCGCCGAGCAGTTCGGTACGCTGGCCGCGCTCTATCCGGGGCGCATCGACCTCGGCCTGGGCCGGGCACCCGGATCCGATGTCGCCACGGCGCGCGCGCTGCGTCGCGACCCGCGGGCGGCGGATTCCTTTCCGCAGGACGTCCTCGAGCTGATTCACTACTTCGAGCCAGCCGAGGAGGGACAGCCCGTACGTGCCGTGCCGGGAGCGGGGCTCCGCGTCCCTATCTGGATCCTTGGCTCGAGCCTATTCGGCGCGCAGCTCGCCGCGGCGCTCGGCCTGCCGTACGCCTTCGCATCGCACTTCGCACCGCGCATGCTGTTCGACGCGATCGCCCTGTATCGCGAGCGATTCACCCCGTCCGAGCTGCCGGGCGCGCTGGAGAAGCCGTGCGTCATGCTCGGCGTAAACGTCGTGGCCGCCGATACCCCTGAGGAGGCGCGTTACCTCTTCTCCTCGCTCCAGCAGATGTTCGTCAACATCCGCCGCGGCGAACCCGGTCCGATGCCGCCGCCGGTGACCGACTTCGATTCGCGCCTTCCTCCGTGGGAGCGCGCCCAGATCGAGGAGAATCTGGCCGCGTCCATAGTGGGAGGTCCCGACGAGGTGCGCGAGGGCGTGGCGCGCTTCGCTGAACGCACGGGCGCGGACGAGCTGATCGTGTCCTCACCGATCTACGACCACGACGCGCGCCTGCGATCCTTCACCCTGCTCATGCAGGCGCGCGACGCATTGGTGACGGCGGGGTCAGGTCTGGATCCGTGAATCGATACGGCGGCTACGCAGGCCGTATCGATTCACGGATCCAGACCTGACCCCGACCGTTCACTCCTCCCGCAGCGCCACCGTGGGATCCACCATCGTCGCCCGCCAGGCGGGGAGGAGCGTGGCAACGAGAGCGATCGTGGCCAGGAGCAGCGCCACCGAGATGAAAGTGAGCGGATCGGTGGGGCGAACCGAGTACAGCTGACTGGCCATCACGCGCGTGATGGCCAAGGCGCATATGACACCGATCACGACGCCCGTCAGGACGAGCGTCATCCCTTGCCGCAGGACGAGCGCGAGGACATCGCGCTGCCTGGCACCGAGCGCCATGCGCAAACCCAGCTCGCGCGTTCGCTGCACCACGCTGTACGCCATCACGCCGTAGATCCCCACCGAGGCGAGAAGGAGCGCGATCCCCGCGAACACGCCCAGGAGCGTCATCGAGAGACGCCGCTGGCCCATGGACGACGATATCAGGTCGTCCATGGTGCGGATGTTGGCGATCGGCTCGTCCCTGTCCACCGATTGCACCGCGCCGCGAATGGCGTTCGCGTAGTTCGCGGGGTTTCCGGTCGTGCGCACGGCGAGATCCATCCGACTGATTCCACCGCGCTGCGCGTAGGGCATGTAGAGCTGCACGCGCGGGTCGGCGGCCAGCCCTTCGTGCTTCGTGTGTCCCACCACGCCCACGATGGTGACATAGCGCGTGCTGTCATTGGGCGTCGCCGACCCGCGCCAGAGTCGCTTCCCGATCGCGTCAGCGGGCGACTTGTAGAAGCGACGCACGAACTCCTCGTCCACCACCGCCACCGCCCTCTGGCTGCGCGACTCCTGCTCGGTAAAGATGTGTCCCGCGAGCACCGGGACCTTCAACGTCTGCAGGAAGCCGGGGCTGATGATGCGTATGTCGCCCCATGGCCCATTCGCGTCCGGCGGCGGCTGATATCCCTCGACATTGAAGCTCCCCGTGGACCAGCTGCCGCCGAATGGCATCACACTCGTCGCGCCGACGGCACGCACGCCGGGAACCCGTTCGATCGCAGGGATCACCGCATCGTAGAAGGCGTTGATCGCCGTATCCGAGGGATACTCGATCTCGGGGAGCGACAGACTGAACGTCAACACATTGTTCGGATCGAATCCCGGATCCACACCCGAGAGCCGCGCGGAGCTCTTCACCAGAAGGCCGGCCCCGACGAGCAGTGTGAGCGCGAGCGCGACTTCGGCCACCACGAGCACGCGCCTCACGCGCTGGCCGCTCCGCTCACCACCGCCGCCACGGCCGCCCTCTCTGAGGGTGGTCTGCAGGTCGCTCCTCGAGATCTGCAGCGCCGGCATCATCCCGAAGAGCAGACCGGTGCCCACCGCTACGATCGCGGTGAAGAGAAGCACGTTGCCGTCGATCCCAAGCTCGTCGACGCGCGGAACGTTGCTCGGATTCACGGCCACCAGCGCGCGGACGCTCCAGTAGGCGAGCAGGAGGCCTACTGCACCGCCGATCAACGAGAGGACGACGCTCTCGGTCAGTAGCTGTCGGATTATGTTCCAGCGCTCCGCGCCGAGCGCCGAGCGAATCGCCACCTCCTTGGTGCGGCCTGCCGCGCGCGCAAGCAGGAGGTTCGCGACATTGGCGCATGCGATGAGAAGGACGAAGCCCACAGCGCCGAGGAGCACGAGCAGCGCGGGACGGATGTCGCCGGTCGCGATCTCATCGAGCGATGTGACCTTCAGCGTCCACTTGTCGGGGAACTCGCCCGGGTTGTCGCGCTTGAGCTTCTCTGCGAAGGCGCGCATGTCGCGCACGGCCTGATCCATCGTGACGCCCGGCTCAAGGCGCGCGGTGAGGTTGAGCCACTCGTTCGTGTAGTTTCCGGTCTCGAAGTAGTCGGGCGTGAGTGCGAGCGGCGTCCAGATCTCCACCTCGTGCGACCAGAAATCCCGAAACGATGGGGGCATGATGCCCACGATCGTGTAGCTTTCGCCGTTCAGCGAGATCGAGCGTCCGACTGTGCTCCGCTCGGCGCCGAAGAGTCGCTTCCAGAGGCCATCGCTTATCACGACTTCGCGATTGCGTCCGGGAGCATCCTCCTCGGGGAGGAGCACCCGGCCGGATGCGGCCGGCACGCCCATCGTACGGAAATAGTCGCCCGAGACCCGCCCGCCGCGCAGCCGCACCGGATCGCCCACGCCCGTCAGGTTGGCCGACCAGGATGCTTCGACCGCCACGCCGTCGAAGATGCGCGTGTCGTCATGGTACGATCTGAAGCCGGGCGCCGAGACCGGCGCGTCGAGGTCGATGGACGGATAGTGATGCTGGATCGTGACCAGCCGGCTCGGCTCCTTGTAAGGGAGCGGCCGCAGCAGCACCGTGTTCACCACGGAGAAGATCGCCGTGTTCGCCCCGATCCCGAGGGCGAGGGTCAGCACGACGACGGCGGTGAAGCCCGGCTGCTTTCTGAGGCGGCGGAAGCTCTGTCGGATGTCCTGGCGAAGAGTATCCATGGTCGGTCCGGGCCAAGGGGATAGGGAGCGGGCTCAGAGGACCCTACGAAAGCTGCGCCGATTGGTTACCTAGCGCCGGCCCTCCGTGTTTGGACCACGGTCGCGCCCGGATGGTTTGACGGGAGTCACCGACCATCGTCGCCGAGTTCTTCACCACGTCGTCCGCGCCAAAGCGGCGATCCATGTCTGCCAGCCGGAGCATGGACCCCCGCTTTCGCGGGGAAGACGGAGTGAGGGTACGAAGGACCCAGGCGGTCATGCCCCGGAATCGGAAGTCGCGAAGTCTCCGATCGCGGACCAGTCGAGCTTCTCGCCGCCGTTCGCGAGGAGACGGAGGAGCCGGTCGCGCAGGAGACTCGCAACCGGCATCGGCACGCGGAGCTCCTCCGCTGCGGCGAGTGCCAGGCGGATGTCCTTCTGGCCTAGCGGAGCGGCGAAACCGGCCGGCTCGTACTTCCGGTCGGCGATCAACTGGCCGTAGCCCTTGTACACTGGCGCGTTGAAGAGCGTGGATGTCAGCAAGTCGAGATACGCCTGCCGGTTCACGCCGCCGCGATCCACCAGCGCCATCGCCTCGCCCACCGATTCGATCAGGGATGCGATGAGGAAGTTGCCGCTCAGCTTCACGAGCGCGGCAGCCTCCGCTCTGTCGGACATCACGAATGTTCGTTTGCCGATTGCATCGAGCAGCGGCTGGACGGAAGCGACCGTTTCCCCGTCGCCTCCGGCGACCACGAAGAGCTGGCCGGCGGCCGCCACATCGGGCCGCCCGAACACCGGAGCAGCCAGGAAGCGCTGACCGTCATCCGAATGCGCAGCCGCGAGCCGTCTGGTGAAGTCGACACCAAGTGTGCTCGACGAGATGTGTACCGCGCCACGCGGAAGAGCGCCAAGGATGCCCTCCTCGCCGAAGGTTACGTCCTCCACTGCGTGATCATCCGCGAGCATCGTGAAGACCGCTTCGGCGTTCCCGCAGGCGTCCGCGGGAGTCTCCGCTACCGATGCACCCTTGTCGCGCAGCGGCTTCGTCCTCGCGCGCGTGCGGTTGTAGACCGTCACGTCGTGACCTGCCTCGAGCAGGCGCGCCGCCATGCCGGTGCCCATCTGTCCGAGCCCGATGAAACCGACTCTCATTGTGAATACCTCGTTCACGTGTGCTATACCAGCCGATGTCCGCCGTCCACGTGGAGGACGCTGCCGGTAGTGTACTCGCTCTGCATCAGGAACGTGTACGCCGGCGCCAGGTCGGTCGTCCTCCCTACTCGCCCAGCCGGCAAGCGCTCGGCCATGGACGCGAGCACCGCCTCCTTCCGCGACCCGGCCACCACTTCCCACACGGGGGTGTCGACCCAGCCGGGAGAGACGACGTTCACGCGGACCGGAGCCAGCTCGATGGCCAGCGCGCGACAGAGTGAAGCGAGAGCGCCGTTCGCTGCCGCAACGACTGCGCCACCCGGAGATGGCCGATACGCGGCTATACCGGATGTGAAGGTCAGCGAGCCGCGCTGGCTCATCCCGCTCTTTGCGTGCTTCGCCAGGAGAAGAGCACCCACGAGCTTGGAGCGCAGCACTCGCAGTGCATCGTCCATCTCGAGCTCCGTTATCGGCCCATACGCCGCGTCAACGGCGGTCGTCACGAGGTGGTCGAACTTCTCGGCTGCTTCGAACATCCGCACGACGTCTCCTTCTTCGGAGATGTCCGCCGCGACAGTGGAAACCTGTTCGTCTTCGCCCAACTGCTCGCGTGCGCGGACGAGACGCTCATGCGACCTCCCCACTATCGTCACCCTGCCAGCCTCGGCGAGCACTGCGCTCGCTACGGCGAGGCCAATGCCTGAGCTTCCTCCCACTACTATCACATGCTGTCCAGCCAGTGTCATGGCTCTCCCTCGATTCTCTGGTCATGTCGTCGGCAAACAGTTCGCCAGTCTCCCGCGCGATCGCGTATCCAGTCGTGATGCCGTTCGTGATGCCGTTCGTGATGCCGTTCGTGACCGGCATGGCGATGTGTCGCGAAGCCGATGGCGACGGGGGCCGTTCCCGGCGCCGCTGGAGTCAAGCGTAAGCGAGGTGGGAACGGGCAACCAGAGATGCCGTTATACTGGTATGACCAGTACCACTTTCGAGCCCGTGACCACCGTTCATGCGGAGCCGGGGCCCAACCGCGCCAGTGAGCTCGCGAACTTTCTACGCGTCCGCCGCGAGCGCATTACGCCCGAAGAAGCAGGCTTCGCACGCGGACGCAGGAGAACGCGAGGGCTGCGGCGCGAGGAGATCGCGCAGCTCGCCGGTGTGAGCGCGACCTGGTACACGTGGCTCGAGCAGGCGCGACCCATTCGAGTATCCGAGGCGACGGTGGAGTCGCTGGCGAGCGCGCTCCGCCTCACCTACGCCGAACGATCGCATCTCTTCCTGCTCGCGCTCGGGCGGCCACCAGCCGACCCGGCGCCACGCTCGCCTATGGCCGACGGCGCAGTGCTGAGGCTCGTGAAGGGGGTGGGTGCGATGCCCGCTTACGCGATGGATCCTCTCTTCGAGCTTCTCGCATGGAACGCCGCAGCGGACTCCGTCTTCTCGCTCGGCACGCTCGCCCCCGGCGACCGCAACATGCTCTGGTATATCTTCATGCACCCGGAGGCGCGGCGTCGCCTCGCCGACTGGGAGGGGAACGCTCAGCGAACACTCGCGCGCTTCCGCGCCGATGCCGCGCGCACGGTGGGCGACCCGCGCATGACGGCGCTGGTCGAGAAGCTGCGCGCGGCAAGCAGCCAGTTCGCGGCGTGGTGGCCGCGCCACGAGATCCTCGGACGCCCCGGGTGCAGGAAGGAGATCATGCATCCGGACGTGGGTCGCCTCGTGTTCGAGCACAACACCCTGGTCCCGCACGACGCGCGAGAGATCAGGATCGTCTTCTACACTCCGCTCGACGAAGGCGACACGCCGGCGAAGCTCGCCGAGTTGGCAACGGCGACTCGTCGCTGAGCATTGGCACCGCTCGCCTGTCGCGGCGCACGATGGCCTTTGGTCGAGCTTCGCCCAGCTTTCGGGACGTCCGGCGCCTGCTCCATCTGCCAGAGGTACAGCGTCGCGTAGCTGCGCCACGGCCGCCACGGTTGTGAAAGCTCGTCGGCGCGAGCCGCGGTGACCCCGCCTAGCCGCTTGCGCAGTACCACATCTTCCTTCGGGAATGCGTCCGGCCAGCGGAGCGCGCGCATCGCGATGTAATGCGCGGTCCACCGGCCGACGCCGGGGATGGCAATGAGCTGCTCGATCGTGGTACCCGCGTCGGCGCCCGCTTCGAGCTTCAATCTCCCCGAGGCCACCTCCCGTGCCAGCTCGATGATGCTTCGGGCACGCGCGCCCACGATGCCCAGTGCCGCTACGTCGTCGATGTTCGCCCCTGCGACGCGCTCGGCGCGCGGCGAGAGATGCGTGAGAGCCGGGTGCGGTGTATCGGCCGCGTCGCCGAACGCCGCGGCGAAGCGCCCGGCGAGCGTGGAAGCACCTTTGACGGTGATCTGCTGGCCGAGTATCGCGCGCAGCGCGAGCTCGAAGCCGTCGAAGGCGCCGGGGACGCGAAGGCCAGGGTTTCGCTGCACCGCCGCGCCGAGCAACTCATCGTGCGCGAGGCGCGCCGCTATCACATCCGGCCGGGCGGCGAGGTCGAAGAGGTTGCGCAGCCGCCCGAGAAGTGCGGGCAAAGCAGGGGTGAGTGGACGCGCCAGCTCCACGAGGAGCGCACGCTTCTCCGGTACGTCGTGGACTCGGATCCACCCCGTTCGCCCACCTAGCTGCACCGTTCGCAGGTACGCGCCGTTGTCCACCGCCTCCACCCCCTTCATCGCGCGCAGGGCGAGGAAGTGAAGTACGCCCTCCCAGTCGAAGGGCGCGCGGTAGCCGAGCTGGAGCGCCAGCGTGTCGCTCGCGGCGACGTCGCGCTGCGGAACCGGCGTGGCATCCGCTCTCGCGCTCGGCGCTACTTCGAGCGCACCTGCACTCGCGGGCTCGCCGCTCGCACCGCGCTTGCCGGTACTCCCCGCGGCCTTTCTCAACCTGGTGGGAGGCATCCCGTAGCGAGCGGCGAACGCATCGTTGAAGCGGCGTACGCTCGAGAAGCCGCTCGCGAAAGCGATCTCGCTCATCGGCAGCTCGGTTTCGGTGAGCAGCTGCTTCGCAAGGAGGAGACGCCTGGTGAGCACCAGCTCCATGGGCGACACGCCGAGCTCCTTACGGACGATGCGCCTGATCTGTCGCGAGCTCCACCCGAAGTGCGAGGCGATTTTCTCGAGACTGGAACCGTCGTCGAGAAGTCCCTCCTCGATTCGATTGGCCACGAGTGCCGCGATCCGTTGCGCATCATCCACCGGAGCACGACCCGGGGCGAGCTCCGGCCGGCAGCGGAGGCAGGGGCGAAACGAAGCCTTCTCGGCGGCCGCCGCGCTCTCGAAGAAGCGGCAGTTGGAGGCTCGCGGAGTCCGCGCGGTGCAGATCGGCCGGCAGTAGATGCCGGTGGATGTCACGCCCACGAAGAAGACGCCATCGAAGCGTGGATCGCGCGAGGCGAGCGCGTTGTAGAGTGCCGCGTCGTCGTTTGTCATGCCGAGGATGATAGCGTTGGCTGGAATTCGATGCTAGCCGTTTTCGGACAACGCAGCGGGTGCCGTAAGCCGTTGGTGCCGCAACTGTTACACACTTTGGCCGCGCCGGATCTAGATGTCCGAATCCGGCGAGACATGGTGCCCGTGCCCTGGTAGCTTCACCCGGAAATCGAACGACCACCGTATCGAGGAGGAACGACATGGGCACGAGCATCGAGCCGGCTTCGCGGAGCGCACGCGGGAAATCGCAGCGCCAGACGAGAGCGAACGTCGAGGCCGTTGGACAGAGCATCGAGTCGCGCGTGAAGCGCTTCGACTGGAAGGAGATCGCGGCGCAACTCGACTCCCACGGCTGGGCGCTTCTCGACGGAATGCTCTCGGCCGAGGAGTGCGGAGCGATCACCGCGCTTTACGACGAGAGCGGAATCTTCCGTAAGCAGATCATCATGGCGAGACACGGCTTCGGTCGCGGCGAATACAAGTACTACGATTATCCGCTGCCGTCGATCGTCTCCGATCTGCGCCGTTCGCTCTACCCGCGTCTCGCACCGATAGCCGATCGCTGGAACGAGGCGATGGGAATCGACGTCCGCTATCCTCGCGAGCATTCGGCGTTCATCGAGCGCTGCCAAGCCGCGGGCCAGACCCGACCAACACCGCTGCTTCTGAAGTACGGCGAGGGAGACTTCAACGCGCTGCACCAGGATCTCTACGGCGAGCACGTCTTCCCATTCCAGGTGGTCTTTCTCCTCTCGCGACCGGGGGAAGATTTCACCGGCGGCGAGTTCGTGCTCACCGAGCAGCGGCCGCGGATGCAGTCGCGCGTGGAGGTGGTGCCGCTTCGTCAGGGCGACGCGGCGATCTTCGCGGTGCACAACCGGCCGGTGCAGGGGTCGCGCGGCTACTATCGCGTGAATCTCCGGCACGGCGTGAGCAGAATCCGCTCGGGGCACCGCTACACGACGGGCGTGATCTTCCACGATGCGAAGTGAACGCCACAGTGTGCCGCCCGCGCAGTGCGGAATCCCGAACCTGTGATCGGCCAGGTGCGAAATGAAGACAAACCAGGTTCTCGCCCGCCTCGACCGCGCATGGAAGGACTTCGAGCATTCCTATGCCGGTCTCTCCGATGCCGAGCTTCTCGTGCCGGGCGTCACCGGCCAATGGTCCGTGCGCGACATCATCGCGCACGTAACCTGGTGGGAGGAGGAGGCACTGACCCACCTACCGGAGATTCTCGAGGGGCACCGCCCGCCGCGCTATTCCGTGAAGTACGGCGGGATAGATGCGTTCAACGCCTTGATGACCGAGATGCGAAAGCATCTCTCGCTCGCCGAGGTGGTGAGTCAACACGATAACGTGCACGCACGGCTGGTGGAATACGTGCGAGCGGCGCCGGAGGAGCTCTTCGCCACGGAGACCCGCTTCCGTCGCCGGTTGAAGTGGGATACGTACCACCACTATCCTATCCACGCGAAGGCGATCCGCGCGTGGCGGGACCACCGGCTACACGCTTCTACGACCAGGAGCAGAGAATGGATCTGAAGACCGCGAAGGTGCTCGTGACCGGGGGTAGCTCGGGAATCGGTCTCGCGACGGCGAAGCACCTCGCCGACGCCGGCGCGCGTGTGGCCATCTGCGGCCGCCGTGCCCAGGCAATCGAGGCGGCAGCCAAGGAATCGGGCGCCGTGCCCATCGTGGCCGACGTGAGCCGCGAGGATGACGTCACGCGGTTAGTGGCGACGGTGGTGCGCGAGCTCGGCGGCTACGACACGCTGATCAACAACGCCGGCTTCGGACGCTTCGCGCCGCTCCTCGAGACTACCGTCGACGACTTCCGGAGCGTGTGGGAGACGAACGTGCTCGGTGCCATGCTCGCCGCGCGGGAGTCGGCGCGACACTTTGTGGCCCAGCGCCGAGGGAACATCGTCAACGTGGCGTCGACGTCCGGGCAGAGGGGCGGCGCCAGCGGCTCGGCGTACGCGTCCAGCAAGTTCGCGCTAGCGGGGCTCACTCAGGTGTGGCGCGCCGAGTTGCGCCAGTACAATGTGCGCGTAATGCAGATCAACCCCAGCGAGGTGCTCACCGAGTTCCGCGCCAACTCCGGGCGCGCGGGGCAGGCGGAGAATCCGACCAAGCTCCACGCCGATGACATCGCGCAGGTGATCGCGAGCATGCTAGCCCTCGACGACCGCGGGTTCATCACCGACGCCACGGTGTGGGCCACGAACCCCAGCGACTGACGACGCCGCGGCGCGCACACCGTGCGCGCCTCACCCCGCCTCACCGTGGAAGCGGCGCTCCTGCTGCCTTCGCCTTACCGGAACGGATCCTCCGCGGCGATGAACCGCACGGGCACCTCGGTCACGAAGCGCTGGAGCCAGCGCGCGCACTCTTCCATGCCGCCCTGCTCCGACGGCGTGTGGCCCACCACGATCAACGCCTTCTTCTCTCCCTCGCTCACGGCGTCAGCCGCGTAGGCGACGGTTTCCCACTCGTGTGCCTCGCCTATCACGAGCGCGTCCACGTCCGCTCGGCGGAAGAGCTCGAGCTGCGCGTCGGCGCCGATCGCGCCGCCCGCGAATGCGACTCCTCTCACCGCCATCCCGGGGTCACCTACGATCCGCACAGCGTGAGCATCGAGCCGCTTCGCCAGCTCTTCGGCCAGCGCACCTACAGTCGTCGCCGGCAGCCGGAAGAGGTAATCGGCGACATGGCCGTCGCTCGCGATGCTGTCGTTCGCCGCAGTACGGTATCGAGTCCAGCCCAGCTTGCGTTCCATCCCGAGCTGGATGCCATCGGGGTTGTGCGCGTGCCAGTTGTCGTGGAAGCGCCAGACTACCATGTGATGCTCGCGAATGAAGTCGCGCTTGGCCGCGAACACGGGGTCGTTCTCCTTCTCGAGCGCGCCGGTGGTGTCCCGGTGCGAGTAGTAGATCGGCTCGTGAGTGATCACGAAGTTGGCGCCCGATTCCGCGGCGCGCTCGAGCACATCGTAAGTGGCCATCATCGTCACCGCGACGCCCGTAACCGGCGTGTCGGGATCGCCTTCCTTGAAGGTGTCCACGCCGTGCGAATTCCACGGGACTCCGACGTTTTTCTCGATGCGCTCCACTATCTGCCGCGCCGTGGGCGCCGACTGAGCCGCGGAAACGCTGTTGGCCAAGGATAGCATCACGATAGGGAGGAGAAGCTGGGGCAGTATACGCGGCATGCGCCTCCGCAGGTTCGGGTCCGCCCGAAGGTATCGCGCGGAACCGACCCCGTCAGACCAGCTGCGCCAACCGGCCGCGCACCGCGGCCAACAGCTCGGTCATCTCGAAGGGCTTCTTCAGGAAGCCATCCGCGTGCGTCAGCACTCCGCGATTCACCAGGTCCTCCTCAGCGTACCCGCTCATCAACACTATCGGCGCTTCCACACCGCACTCTCGCAGCTCGCGCGCGGCGGTCGGCCCATCCATCGACGGCATGGTAAGATCCATGAGGATGAGATCCACCGAATCCTCCCTGCGTACCGTGGAGACGGCCTCCGACCCATCACACGCTGTGATCACCTCGTAGCCGAACTTCCGTAGGATCCGCGCCATCGAGAAGCGCACGGTCTCCTCGTCGTCCACCACGAGAACGCGGGCGGCGGCGACCGGGGTTGGCTCGTCGCTCACGGCGCGAGCCGGCTCCGTCGCCACCACCGCCGCTTCCGCGAGCGGGAGGTAGACGCGGAAGCGCGTTCCGCGCTCGGCGGCGGTGTCCACCTTCACTCCACCGTGGTGCGCCTGAACGATCCCCAGCAGCGCCGCGAGCCCGAGCCCGCGGCCGGTGAACTTGGTGCTGAAGAACGGGTCGAAGATCCGCCCGAGCAACACGGCGTCCATCCCGCAGCCGTCATCCGCTACCTCGAGCGTCACGTACGGGCCGTGGCGTGGCATGTCGCCCGCAGCGTGGAGCAGGTCGAGCACGCCCTGCGGCCTCTCTTCGATCCCGACGCGAACGGTGATGCGGCCCGGACGCTCTCCGATCGCTTCGCCCGCGTTGGTGATGAGATTCATCACCACCTGCCGAAGCTGCGTGGCGTCCGCTTCCACCAGCGACGACCTCGGCCCGGCGTGAAAGTCGAACTCGATGGTGCGCGGAACCGTGCTGCGAACGAGCGTCAGCATCTCGCGCACGAGCACCGAGAGCTCTACCCGCTCCACCACCAGCCGGCCCTTCCCCGCGTACGCCAGCATCTGCCTGGTCAGCTCCGCCGCGCGCAGCGCCGAGGTGCGGATGTGACCGACCGTCTGCTCGGCCTGCTCGTTCAGCACGGTGTCGTAGCGGAGCAGGTCCGCGCTGGCGAGGATCCCCACCAGCAGGTTGTTGAAGTCGTGCGCTACCCCGCCAGCCATGATGCCCAGGCTCTCCGACTTCTGCGACTGCAGCATCTTCGACTCGAGCGCGGCCCTCTCCGCTTCGGCGCGGCGCTCCGCGGTGGCGTCCGTCACTACCCCCGTCCAGATCGTGGAGCCGTCGCCATGCCGCGACGGGTGGGCGCGCACCGATAGCCATTGCGTCTCGCGCTCGCCCGCTGGATGCCAGCGCAACTGCGCACACCACGGCTCGAGCGTGGCACCGAGAGCGACCAGTGCGTGCCGCGCGGTCGCGCGGTCATCGGGATGGATACGCTCGATGAGCAGCCGCGCAATCTGCCGCGGATCACCCGGCTCTTCGGAAGGAGCGCGGCCGTCGAGATCGTGGTGATACAGCACCGCGACCCCTTCGCTCACGAACGGGAACGATCGGCTCCCGTCGGGCGCCTCGCGCAGCTGGAAGACGGCGCCCGGCACGGCCGCGGTGATCTCGAAGAGCTCACGCGCAGTCTCGCGCTCGCGTTCCAGTGCGTCGTGAAGCCGCGCGTGAGCGTCGGTGAGGTCGCGCGTCTGCTCCTCCACGCGCTGCTCCAGGAGCGCGGCGCGACGCCGGATCGAGCGCAGTCGCATCCGCACGGCGGCCACGGGGAGCGCCGCGAGCACCAGGAGCGCCAGGGCTCGCGCCCACCAGGTGGCCCACCATGGTCGAGCGATGACTATCGTGACCGCGGCAGCACTGCGGTTCCACACGCCGGCCGCGTTCGTCGCGGCCACGTGCAGCACGTACCGCCCGGGCCGGAGATTCGTGTACGTCGCTTCACCCCGGTTGCCCGTCCCGATCCATTCGCGGTCCAGCCCCTCCAGTCGGTGGGCGTAGTTGATCTTTTCGGGTGCCGAGAAGTCGAGCGCGACGAAACCAAAGGTGAACGCATTCTGGTCGTGCGCGAGCCGCACGACGGAATCGGCGTTGTAGCGGATCACATAGTGGGCCGCGTTGTTGCCTACCCGCATCGTGATGAAAGTCGCACGCGGGGGAGGCGGCGGCGGTGCCACCGCGTCGGGGCGGAAGATGTTCACTCCATTGACGCCGCCGAAGTACATCGTCCCATCGGGAGCGCGGTAGTGCGCGCGCCGGTTGAACTCGCGCGCCTGGAGTCCATCCGCCAAGCCGTAACGCGTGACCATCCGCGTGCGCGGGTCGAGCATCGCGATCCCATCATCGGTGCTCAGCCAGAGATAGCCGCGCGCGTCCTCGAGGATTCCGTAGACGAAGCTGTGCGGAAGCCCGTCCGCCGTGCCGAGGGTCGTGAAGTGCCCGGTGCGGCGATCGAAGCGGCTCAGCCCTCCGCCCTTCGTGGCTACCCAGATGGTACCATGACTGTCCTCGAAGATGTTGGTGACGAAGTCGACACCAAGGGCATCGGGGCTCCCGGACTCGCCGTGGAAGTGCACGGCCTTCCCCGTCCGCCGGTCCAGCCGCGTAAGCCCCCGCACGCCACCCACCCAGAGGAACCCTTCGCGATCCTCGATGATCGACTGCACGTCATCGTCGGCCAGCACCCGCTCGTCGCCGAGGGTCTTCCCGTAGCTCTTCACGCTGCGCCGGTCGGGGGAGATCTCGAGCATCCCGCGTCCCTCGAGTCCGACCAGGAGCGCCCCTGCCCTGTCCTCGTAGAGCACGTTGACGCTCCCGTCGCTCGGCACGAAATCGGAGCGGGTGAAGCTGCCGGTACTCCTGTCGAACGTGCCGAGCCCCTTCTCGTGCAGCCCTACCCACATCGCGCCGCCGCGATCCTCGAGCGTCGCCCAGACGTTGTCGCCCGGGAGCGAGCGCGGATCGCCCGGCCGGTGGCGATAGACGGTGATGCGACCGGTCTTCGCATCCAGTCGATCGAGCCCGCCGAACTGCGTGGCGATCCAGACGTCGCCGCTACGATCCTGGGCGATCCCACGCACGTAGCCGTCGCTCAGCGAGCGCGGCGCCGATGGGTCGTGCCTGATCACCTCGAAGTGCACCGCCGAGGGTGCATACTTGCTCACGCCGTATGTCTCGAGGCCCACCCAGAGCACCCCGCCGCGATCCACGAGCACCGATCGCACGATGTTGCCGCCCAGCGAGAGCGGGTCGTCCCTGTCGTATCGGTACCTCACGATGGTGCCGCTCGCGGGATCGAGCGACGCCAGGCCGCCGTCGCTCCCTACCCAGATCGTCCCCCTCGCGCCCTGATAGAGCGCGAGCACTCTACCCGTGGAGGGCGCGGGCCGCTCGCGCGTGGCCGAGCCGTAGCGCCGCAGTACACTGCGCGTACGTGGCTCGACGGCGAGGAGCTCGTCTTCGGTGCCGATCCAGAGCAAGCCATCGCGATCGCGAAGCAGCGTGAAGACCAGGCGCGTGCGGAGCTGGTCCGATACGCGCTCGAAGCTGCCGCGCTTCGGATCGAAGACGAAGAGCCCGAGCCGCGCGCTCACCCAGAGCTGTCCACTCCCAGCCGCGGCGATCGCGAGCACGTCGTTCCCGAGCGTAGAGGAATCGTCGGGTTCCGGCTGGAAGCGGCGTACGCGCCCGGTCGCAGGATCGAATCGGTCGAGCCCCTGTGCCGTCCCTACCCAGAGGGCTCCGTCCGGCGCCTCGTACATGGCATTGATCTGATCGCTGCTGATCGATGTGGGGTCGCCCGGGATGCTCCGGTATCTGCGAAAGGTCTGCGTGCGCGGCAGGTAGCGATTCAGACCGCCGCGCAACGTGCCCACCCAGCGCGTGCCGTCTCGAGTAACCAGGAGTCCCGTAACCCAACCATCCGCCAGCGACATTGTATCGCCCGGGATCGGGCGGTAGAGCGTGAAGCCGGAACCGTCGTAGAGATTGAGGCCGTCCTCGGTCCCGAACCAGAGGAGGCCGGTCTTACCCTGAGCGATCGCCGTAACGGTCCCATTCGAGAGACCGCGCTCCTGCGCCATCCGCTCGAAGGCAAGCCCCGAGCGCTGCGCGGCCACAGGAAGAGGCGCGAGGGAGAGAAGCAGCGCGACCAGCCCCGAGGCAGTCAGTCGCCGGGGGCGGTTCGCTCTCGGTGTGCGCACGAGCAGAAGCAGTTGCATCTGGAGCAGCCGGAGGGGAGCGACGATAGGGTGCCCGGGGAGGAGCCGCCGTTGGGGAAAGGAAGACTCCCCCGAAAATCGGCCAGCTGCACCCGGGTGAGGCCACGAAAGTACCAACTCGCGGCTACCACCCGACTCGACGACCATGGAGTGCGAAGGGCACACGACGCGCACCGGCTGCTCGCCTGTCACCGAGCGACAGGCGGCTCGAGATATCCCTCAGGCGCAACCACCGGACTGCTGAGCGTCCGCAGAAAGGCCACGAGCTGATCGCGCTCCTTGCACTCCTCCGGCTTCGCGTCGCTGTACTCGCTGGTGCAGCTGAACTCCGCCGCCAGCGCGTTGCGCACGCCCGCCGTACGGCCGCTATAGGGAGGAAGCTCCGTCTCGGGGAGCGGGACTCCGGTGTTGTGGAAGTGATTGTCGGTGAAGAGCGAGCCGTTGTGGCAGCTGGCGCACGACACCTTGCCAGTGCTGCTCAACCGGGTGTCGAAGAACAGCTGGTGACCCAGACGCGCGGCAACACTGTCGTCGGCGTAGTTCGGTGAACGTGGCGCTATCTTATCGCTCGCAGGTTTTTCGCTCTTGAACGAAGCGGCCGATACTGTTGAACGTAGGGGCTGACTTTTTGCCGCCCGGCAGCGTCGCTATAGCGGTGAATCTCGTACCGACTAGCGCGCGCCGCGGCGCGAATCTGAAGTCATGGACTGTGCATCCAGTGGCCGGCCCTAGCGGTCAGCCGTGCACAGAGACACAATTGGCGTGGGAAGCTCGCGCCCAGACAGCAGCGCTCACCTTCCGCAAGGCAGGCAAAATGGACGATCCCTCCAATCCTCCCTCGACTCCCTGGACGGCGCCGCCGACGGCGAAGGAGCGGAACGCGGTCCAGCGCGCCGTCACGGCGCTCCTCGACGAGCTGGCGCCCGAGAAGGTGATAAGCCGCGCCGAGCGGCTTCCCGTACCCGTGGAGCAGCACCGCACCCCCGGCGGCTGCGTCCTGCAGGCGCCAGACGCTGCAGTCAGCGTATCGTGGTACGCCGACTCCGACGACGAGTCGGCCTTTGGCGAGCTGGACGTGGTAGTGTGGCGCGGCGTGGTGTCGCGTCGGGGCTCGCCCCCTCGCCGCGAGGGCGCGACGATCGTTGGCGAGCTGGCTTTGCGGCCGGTGGAAGACCCTTCCGGGGCCTTCGTCTGGCGCGCGGCCGACGGTCAGACGTACGACACCGACGCGCTCGCCTCGAAGTGCCTCGCGCTGCTGAACGAGCAGATGGGGACGGGGTCGGGTGATTGACGGGGTCAGGTCCGAAACCGTGAACTGGTACGACGGCCAAGGCCGTCCTACCAATTCACGGTTTCAGACCTGACCCCGCCGTTTCGCTCACTCCATGATCGCGTGCGCGCCGGCGGCACCCCTGGCCCGGCGCACGAGCAGAAGTAGAGGAATGAGCAGAAGGATGATCAGCGCGCTCAGCACGTAAACGCGGCTGTACGCTATCACGCTCGCCTGCTGCATGATCTGCCCGTCGATCACCGCGAGCGCGCGGCGCTGGGCGGTCCAGAAGTCCACGCTCCTACTCATGAAGCCGTGCGTGAGCATCTGCACCCGCGCCAGTGTGGCCGGATCCGACGCCGACACGTGCTGCACCAGGTTGGCACGATTCTCAGCCGTGAAGCGGATGATCAGAGTCGAGATGCCCGCGATGCCGAACGACCCGCCGAGCTGCCGGAAGAAGTTGTAGAGCCCCGTGCCCTGCGGGAGCTCCTGCGGCGACAGCTCCGCCAGCGTGATGGTCGTGAGCGGGACGAACATGAGGCCGAGCCCCGCCCCGCGCAGAATGAGCGGCCAGAAGAAATCCACCGCGCCGCTCTGCCCCGTGATCCGCGAGAGCTCCCACGCCGCCAGCGCGAAGATCAGCGTTCCCACCGTGATGAGAAGCCGCGAATCCACGCGATTACTCAGCCGGCCGGCGACCACCATTGAGAGCGCCGTCATGACCGCCCCGGGAAGGAGCACTATACCCGTCTGCTCGGCGGTCATGTGCAGATTCCCCTGCAGGAACACCGGGAGCGTGAACGACATCGCGTAGAGGCCGATCCCCATGACCACGCCGAGCAGAGTGCCCACCCACATCTGCCGGTGCCGCAGCACGCGGAAGTCGATCGCGGGATGATCGGTGGTGAGCTCGCGCCAGATGAGCGCCGCGAGCCCCACGACGCCGATTACCGTGAGCGAGGCGATGAAGTGAGACGCGAACCAGTCGTCGCGCTCGCCGTGCTCGAGCACGAACTGCAGCGCACCGACGCTCACGATCAGCAGCGCGATCCCCATGTAGTCGATCCGGGTCGGCCGCTTCTGGTGCTCCGGGTCGTGCACGTACGCGGCGATCATGATCGCGGCCAGCACGCCGAAGGGGATGTTGATGTAGAAGATCCACGGCCAGCCGTGGTTGTCGGTGAGCCAGCCGCCGAGCGTGGGACCGATGGTGGGGCCCACCATGACGCCGAGCCCGAAGAGCGCCATTGCCATCCCCGCCTCCTCCACCGGGAACGACTCGAAGAGCACCGCCTGCGACACCGTCATCAGCGCTCCACCGCCCACGCCCTGGATGATGCGCCACATGATGAGCAGCCCCAACGAGGCCGAGGCCCCACAGAAGAAGCTCGATATGGTGAAGAGGACGATCGACCCCACGAAGTAGCGCTTGCGCCCGAACAGGTCTCCCAGGAAGCCGGTGAGCGGGATGACGATCACGCTCGCCAGGATGTAGCCGGTGGAGACCCAGGCTATCTCGTCGAGGCTGGCGCCGAGATTCCCCATCATATCGGGGAGCGCGACGTTGACGATCGAGCTGTCGATCACCTGCATGAGCGCCGCGAGCACTACCGCGAACGCGATGATGTATTTGTGCTCGGCGCCCCGTCGCTCGGTGGTGACGGCCGGCCGCAGTACCGCCGTCGGCTCCTCATCCGCCGGAAGCTCGAGGACGGCTACGCTCTCACTCATTCACACTGCTCCGCACGCGCGCTCGGCGCGTGATGTGTACGCACATTGATGTCGATTGGTCGATCGATGGATCGGGTTCGGCGCTCGCGCCGATGGCGTCAGGACGAGCCAGCCCCCGCGAGCGTTCCTGCCTCGTCGTGCTCCACGGCGGCTCGCAGCGCGTCGAACACCCGGAGGCACACCTCCAGGTCCTCGTCGGACACCTCCGCGAGGATTCGCGCGCGGGTCTCGTACAGCACCGGCTCCACGCGCTCGGCGAGCGCCTCGCCCACGGGCGTCAGGTGGAGAGTCTTCGCGCGCTGATCAGCGGGATCGGTACGCCGGTCCACCAGCCCGAGCGCGCCGAGCTGGTCGAGCATGCGGACCAGCGTCGGTCCCTCGATATCGAGCCGGTCGGCGAGCTCTCCCTGGCGGATGCCATCGTGCTGCGCGATGAGCACGAGCGGATAGGCCTGCGCGGTGGAGATCCCGAGCGGCGCCAGCGCACGACTGTTGATGCGGCGGAGCGCCTGGCGGATGGGACCGAGCTGTGTGAGGAAGGTGCGCTCGTTGCGGGCGCGCACCGCGCGCGATCGTCTGGTCATGGCCAGTAATTTAGGTAGCTACCTATCTAAATGGAAGGCGGAGAGCAGAAAGCAGTGAACTGCTAGAGGGGGCACGAGGCAGGGGGCCGAGGCAGTAAACCGCCTCGTCTGTGCGGGTTGTAGGTAAGAAGCCGTCATCCCCGCGATCTACAGCCGTCATCCCCGCGAAAGCGGGGATCCATGTTCTGTCTGACTAACTTGGGTCCCCGCTTTCGCGGGGATGACCCGCATTACGAGCCGTTCACTGCTTTCTGCTTTCTGCTGTCTGCTTTCCGCAGTCTACCCCGCCTCGAGGGTCGCCAGCTTCTCCCATCGCTCCATCGACGCGGAGAGCTCCGCATCGAGCGACGCCAACCGCGCCCTGACCTCCACCACGGCCGCACCATCGCGCAGGAGCTCGGGATCGGCGAGCGACTCGTACAGGCGCGTCCGTTCACGCTCCAGCTCATCGATGCGATCCGGTAGCGCCTCGAGCTCCTTCGACTCTCTGTAGCTGAGCCGACGCTCCTTCCCACCACGCGATTCGCGCTCGGCCGGCGCCGAACGCTTCGTTGCGGCGGCGGAGGGCGCGCGCACTACCACGGGCTCGGGCCGCTGACGCAGCCAATCACTGTAGCCGCCAACGTACTCGCCCACGCGACCGCCGCCCTCGAGCACCAGAGTGCTCGTCACCACGTTGTCGAGGAAGGCGCGGTCGTGACTCACGAGCATCAGCGTCCCCGAGAACTCGCCGAGGAGATTCTCCAGGAGCTCCAGCGTCTCGATGTCGAGATCGTTCGTCGGCTCGTCGAGCACCAGGAAGTTGAAACGTCGGGTGAAGAGTCGCGCGAGAAGGAGCCGGTTACGCTCTCCACCGGAGAGAGCGCGCACGGGAGTGCGCGCGCGGTCGGGCGTGAAGAGGAAGTTCTGGAGGTAGCCGAGCACGTGCTTTCGCTCTCCAGCCAGCACGATGAACTCCGCGCCATCGGCGATGCAGTCGAACACGGTGCGCTCCGGATCGAGCTGCTCGCGGAGCTGGTCGAAGTACGCGAGTTCGATCCCGGTGCCGTGGCGCACGGTGCCCGAGTCGGGAGCGAGCTCGCCGAGGAGGAGGCGGATGAGCGTCGTCTTACCCGAGCCGTTCGGCCCTATGATCCCCACGCGATCGCCGCGCATGATAGTGGTGCTGAGGCCGCGCACGATGTAGCGCGCACCGGCGCCGTCGCCGCGGGAGAAGCTCACGTCCTTCGCCTCGATCACCAATCGCCCCGAGCGCTCGGCCTCCTGCGCGCGGAGCTTCACCGCGCCCGCGCGCTCGCGCCGGGCGGCGCGCTCCCGGCGCATGGCCTCGAGCGCGCGCACGCGCCCCTCGTTGCGAGTCCGTCGCGCCTGGATTCCCGTACGGATCCAGACCTCCTCCTTCGCGAGTCGCTTGTCGAACTCCTCCCGCTCGCGCTCCTCGGCGGCTAGCGCGGCGTCCTTGCGCACGAGGTAGTCGTCGTAGTCGCTCCCCCAGCTCGCGAGGCGGCCGCGATCGAGCTCCACTATGCGGGTGGCGACGTGCCTCAGAAAAGTCCGATCGTGCGTGACGAAGAGGAGAGTAGTTCCCCGCTCCAGGAGGAAGCTCTCCAGCCACTCGATCGCGCTCACATCGAGGTGGTTCGTTGGCTCGTCGAGGAGGAGCACATCCGGCTCGCGCACGATCGCTCGCGCGAGGAGCGTCTGGCGCTTGCGGCCGCCCGACGAACTGGCGAAGGGAAGATCGGGGTCGAGACCCAGGCGGTCGATCACCGTCTCCACACGAGTGTGTGCCTGCCACGCGCCGGCCGCCTCGAGCTTCTGGTGCAGACGATCGAGCTCGCGCAATGCGCCCTCGCTCGCGTCGGTGGCGACGCGGTGGCTCGCCTGGTGGTAGCGCGTGAGCAACCGCCCCATCTCCCCCAGCCCCGCCGCCACGACGTCGAAGGTGCTCCCCTCGACGTCTACAGGAATTTCCTGCTCCAGCCGCGCCACGCTCACCCCTGACTGGCGCACGATCTCTCCCGTGTCGGGCGCGATGCTTCCGTCGAGGAGCTTCATGAGCGTGCTCTTCCCTGCCCCGTTTCGCCCCAGGAGCGCCACGCGCTCGCCGCGCTCTATTTGCAGGTCAGCGTGATCGAGGACCGGCGGTCCGCCGAACGCCACGCTCACGTCTGTCATTCCCAGCAGTGCCATCCGTGTGAGATAGCCGTCGGATCGCACCTCGCGCCACCCGTCCCGCCTTCCTCTCGACGCTCTGAAGGAGACACGTGGCCGCTCGATCGCGGGGACGCTGGGAGGCTCGCCTCTGGCCGCTCGCTGGCGGCTCGGACCGCCAGGCGATATGATTGCCTCCTCCGAAAGGCACCCTCGCACCGCGGCCTTCGTCTCGAGACCGCGCGCCTCCCCTGCGAGCCCTCATGAACAAGCCGTACGACGAGCTGACGACATCTCTTGCCGGACGGTACGTGCTCGAGCGCGAGCTCGGGCGCGGCGGGATGGCGACTGTCTATCTCGCCCATGATGTCCGACACGACCGACCCGTCGCGCTCAAGGTACTGCACCCCGATCTCGCCAACGCGCTGGGGCCCGAGCGCTTCGAGCGCGAGATCAAGCTCGCCGCGCGGCTGCAGCATCCGCACATTCTCACGGTTCACGATTCCGGCGAGGACGCGGGCCAGCTCTGGTTCACCATGCCTTTCGTGGAGGGCGAGACCCTGCGCGATCGGCTGTCGAGAGAGAAGCAGCTTCCGGTGGAGGACGCCGTCCGCATCGCCCGTGAAGCAGCCGATGCCCTCGACTACGCCCATCGCCACGGTGTGGTGCACCGGGACATCAAGCCGGAGAACATCCTCCTCGCCGAAGGCCACGCGCTGGTGGCGGACTTCGGAATCGCCCGCGCGCCGGACGACGGAGGCGCGCATCTCACGCAGACCGGCACCAGCGTCGGCACCGCGGCCTACATGAGCCCCGAACAGGCCGCGGGAGAGCGAGGCGTGGATGGCAGAAGCGACATCTACAGCCTCGCCATCGTGCTGTACGAGATGCTCGCCGGTGAGACTCCATTCGCGGCGCCCACGCCGCAGGCCACGATCGCCCGCCGCTTCACCGATACCCCCACGCCGCTCCGTTCCATACGCGACACCGTGCCGGCGCCCATCGAGGATGCCGTCCAGAAGGCGCTCGCGCGCACCACCGCCGACCGCTTCGCCACCGCGCGTCAGTTCGCGGATGCGCTCGCGACGGCGACGTTCACGCTGCACGGATCCGCGGTTCATTCGAAGCCGAATCGCCGCCTCGTGATGTCGCCCTTCGCCATGCTGGCGATCGGTATTCTGATCGGCCTCGGCGTGTTCTTCGCCTGGAGGCGGTGGCAGCCGCCTGCGGCCGCTTCCGATTCCGGCTTGCGCCGGCTCGCCGTTCTTCCCTTCGAGAATCTCGGCGACTCCACCGATGCGTACTTTGCCGATGGCGTCACCGATGCAGTGCGCGGGAAGCTCACCGCCCTCCATGGACTCGAGGTGATCGCGCGCGCCAGCTCGGAGCAGTACCGCGGCCACGACAAGTCGCCACAGCGGATTGCCGACGAGCTGGGAGTGCGCTACCTCCTCACGGGAACGGTACGCTGGGCCAGGTCGCCCGACGGCACCAGCCGCGTTCAGGTCAGCCCCGAGCTGGTGGATGTCGGCGGCGGTACGGCGCGGAACGAGTGGCAGCAGTCATTCAACGCTCCGCTCACCGACGTGTTCGAGGTGCAGGCCGATATCGCTGGAAGAGTGGCCAGCGCGCTGGATGTGGCGTTGGGCGCAGAAGATCAGCAGCAGCTCGCCGAGCGACCCACACGGAACCTTGCCGCGTACGATCTCTACCTGAAGGGAGAGGCGCTGGTTGGGAACGACCTTCCGAGCTTGCAGCGGGCGATCTCCCTCTACGAGCAAGTCGTGAAGCTGGATCCACGCTTCGGTTTGGCGTGGGCCCGCCTCGCATACCGCCTCGCCATGGAGAACACGCGGACTTCCGCGGTACCCCGGCTGGCCGCCATGGATAGCGCGCTCGCACGTGCGCAGGCGCTGGCTCCGCACGCCGCTGCGACATACGAGGCACGCACCATGGCCGCCGTGGCGCGTAACGACACCGCGGCGATGAACGCCATCTTGAGGGAGGGCATCGCCCGCCACCCGGCAGACCCCGACCTGCTTCGCGGCATCGGCCTGATCCAGCTGCGGGACCTCACCAATCGAGCACGGGTGGACTCCGGTCTCGCCAACATGCAGCGCGCGCTCACGGTGGATCCGCGCTCGGTCAGAACGCTGCGATCGCTCGGCGCCACCTACGACGCGCTCCACCGTTGGCCGGAGGCGCGCGAGCAGTACCGACGCGCGCTCGACGTAGCTCCTGGAGATCTCCGCTCCATTGAATCGCTCACGTACACATATCTTGCCGAGGGCGACCTGGCCGGCGCGCAGCACGTGCTCGACGGCACGCCACCGACACTCGATCGAGAGCTGCTTCTTGCGCAGACCGCCATCTACCAGGACCGCTACTGGATTCTCACCAGGGCACAGCAGGACACGGTACTGAAGCTCCCCGTGGCGCCCTTCGACGGCGATCCAGGATCCCGCGCGCTGGTGCACGCGGAGATCCACTACCTGCGCGGCGACTCGTCGCTCGCGCGCAGTTGGGGCGACTCCGCGCAACGGTTGTTCGCCACCGCTCTCCGGTCCAGGCCTTCGAATGCGGAATATCTGGGACTCAGGGGCATCGCCCTGGCTTACGCGGGCCGATACCGGGAAGCCGCGCAGGTGGGCAAGGAAGCGATCACGGCGGCCCAAGCCAATGCACGCTTGGGAGCCCTGGAGTATGTCCAGAATCTGGCGGCCAGGAGCCACGCCCTCGCCGGTGAATACGACGCGGCGCTCGACCTCCTCGAGCAGCTACACGACAAAATGGACTTCACCACCTCGGGCTGGCTGCGCATAGACCCCGAGTGGGCTCCGCTCCATGGCAATCCGCGCTTCGAGAAGCTCAGCGCGGGGAACTGAGCGTCTGCTCCCCGCGCGACTCGTCACACCCCCGCCACCCTCCGCTTGTACTCCGAGAGCGCCGCGTCCAGACGTTCGTGTGCCGTGGTGTCGCCCGGTACGTTGTGCGACGGGTGGATGTAGAGCTTGACTCCGCGCTCCGCGAGGATCTCCGCCACGGTCGTGATGGTCATCCATACCACCGTCACGAACGCCATCGTGGACACCGGACCGACCCTGTCCTGATGCCCGGCGAGCGGCACCGACGAGTCGCCCGCGGGGACGCGCGTGTCGATTACGACGTCGGCGATGTCGAAGAGCTTCTTCCCCGACGGATGCCGCGGGGTGCTCCCCTCGGCCTGTTCCGCCGAACCGGTGGCCACCACCTTCATCCCGAGCTCCTTCGCCCGCAGTGCGACGTCGATGTTCACGTTGTTGATCCCCGTGTGCGAGAAGATCCACATCGTGTCGCGCGGGTCGAAGTCATACGCCTTCATGATTGCGCGCCCGTAACCTTCCGCGCGTTCGAGGAAGAGGAACTGGTGGATCCCCATCTCTCCAGTGATCCGCGTGAAGAAGGTGAGAGGCAGCTCCACCATCGGATGGAACCCCACGAAGCCACCGATGCGCGGGTACATCTCCTCCACCGGAATAGTCGCGTGCCCGCAGCCGAAGGTGTGCACCCAGCGCTCGGCTTCTATCGAGCTGGCCATGAGCTCTGCCGCGGCGCGGATTTGCGGGAGCTGCGTCGCTTCTATGTCGTTCATTACCGCTCGCGTATTGGCGAGCCACTGCTGTGCAAGCATGGATTGTCGATAGGGTTGAAGGGCGTGATCCAGCGAGCGCATTCGCCGGTGCGGCGTTCGTGCGTGGTTATGCGAGAGATCTGCCGGACGCTCGAGTGCAATTACGCGGTCGTCAGGCCGTCGCTGGTCGGGTGGAAAGCCGGCGGGTGACTACGAGCAGGAGCGCCGCGAGGAGCACGAGCGCCGTGGGGATGATAACGAACGAACCACGCAGCCCGTAGGCTGCGCCGAGAACGCCGGTGGCGTACGGCAGAAGCATCCCGCCGATCAGCGCCATGACGATGACGACGCTGAACGCCGTCCCCGAGAGCTGCTCGTAGCGATCACCGACGAAGCCGAGCACCACGGGGAAAGTAGCGGCGAAGCCGCAGCCGAGGAGGAATACGCCCGCGCCAGCCGTGGCAACGCTCTCCGTGCCGAGCAGAAGGAACGCACCCGCCAGCGCGAGGCCGAGGCATCCGAGAAGCACCCGCGCGGGCGACGCTCGGCGGAGGAGCCAGCCGAGCGCCAGCCGCATGAGCATCATCCCCAGCCAGTATAGCGAGAGGAAGACGAGGGCACGCTGCCCCGCGAGACCCAGCTCCTCCTGGAAGTACGTCGCCGTCCAGCCGCCGACGGTTATCTCCATTCCGCTCTCGAGAAAGAGCATCATCCCCATGAGCATGAGCACCGGATCGCGGATCAGCCGGCCCGCATCCGCGAGTGGAAAGCCCTGCGCCTGCTTGGGCGCGGGGAAGCGCGCGACAGCGGTGACCACCAATGGAACGAGCACGAGCACCGCGACGCCCGCGATGAGCGTGGAGTAGGAGAAGCTACCCAGGAAAAGTGCGAGCGCGAACGGAACTCCGACCGCGCCCACGCCGAAGAACACGCCGAGTAGACTGAGACCCGCACTCCGCTCGCCCGCGCTCACATCGGCTACGAGCGCATTGGTGCCGCCGTTGATCACGCCGCCGCCGAGTCCCACGACCACGATCGCGACGCGCAGCCAGGTGAGAGTAGGCGCGTAGGCGATCCCCGCGAGGCCGAGCGCGATGAACGCCGCGGCCACGACGAGCACGCGCTTGTAGCCGCGGAGATCCACGATCGGACCGAAGAAGACCGATCCAACGAGGATCCCGAAGCTCATGAGGACGAAGAGCGCGCCAGCGGCGCTCTTGTCGATGCCGAAGCGCTCGACGAGCGACGGCAGCACGGCACCGAGCGTGGTGAGGACGATCCCGAAGGCGAGCATCCCCAGGCACGCCACCGTGAAGAGAGCGCCGCGACTCGATGCGTCCGCGCCCGTCCGTGAGCTCGTCATCATGACCCCGGTGGGAAGGGGTGCGTTCCACGGCGCGCCGCATCGCTCCGCATGGCCGGCATCTCCGCGCGAGCGAGCAGCGCGAGCCGTGCGGCGCCGTATAACCCCGCATCCCCACCAAGCTTGCTCGCCACGAAGCGCGTCTCCTTCACCGCGATCGGCTGCGCCCAGCGGACGGCTTCTTCCTGGATGCGATCGAGGAAGCGCGCCGCGGGCCCGAAGATGCCGCCGCCGAAGACTATCACCTCGGGATTGAAGAGACTCACGAGATTCGCGGCCGCCATTCCCCAGAACATGATCGCATCGTCGAGCACCTCGGTGGCGAGCGCGTCGCCTTGCTCGAAGGCGGCGAAGATCCGTTCGGCGGTGAGCGCCATCGGTTCCACCTTTCGCAGGTCGCCATCGTAGTCGTGGTCGCTTACGAGGCGCTCGCGCGCCACCTTGGCGAGACCTGGTCCGGAGGCGTGGTACTCGAAGCAGCCGCACGCCTTGTACTCATCGCGGAAGGGGCGGTCGAGAGCGAGCCAACCGATGGCACCGCCGATGTCGCCGTGGCCGCGCAGCACGCGGCCGTCCACCATTATTCCCGCGCCTATCCCCGTGCCCACTGCCAGGAAGATCGCGTGCCGCGCCCCGCGCGCGGCGCCGCGCCACACCTCGCCGAGTATGTAGCCCGCGCGGTCGCTGTCTATGACTACCGGAGTGTCGGGGCTCACCACGCGACGCAGCTCATCGCGCAACGGGTAGTCATCCCAGCCGGGGATGTTGGGAGCCCACACGGTGCCGCGCTCCGCGCGGTAGATCCCCGGCACCGTGACTCCCACGCCGCCCGTCGCTCCCTCGCAGCGCTGCGCGACCAGCGACGCCACCTCGGAGCCGCTCCGGCCGTCGAGCGGAACGCTGTCGCGATGCAGAAGCTTCCCGCCGGCATCGAAGATGGCCGTCGCGAGCTTGGTTCCTCCAAGATCCAGAGCGATTACTGGCATGGCTGCGAATACGGGCCCGGCGAGTGTATGGCGTCGTGACGGATGGCGCTGCAGCGTGGGAATCCGTCGGCGTGAACGCACGAGTATACGAAAGCGGCTCCTCGCTCGCCAGCACCGATCCGCGTTCTGGCGTGCGGCATCACTGCCGGCGTACATTGAGCCGCCACACGAGCATTCGCGCCCACGGCTCCTCGACATCACGATGACTCTCCTCTCCGCGGCGGTACTTCTCTTCTTCGTGATGGACCCGCTGGGGAACGTGCCGCTCTTCCTCACGGCGCTCCGCAACGTGGACCCCGCGCGGATCCGGAAGATCATCGTGCGCGAGCTGCTCATCGCGCTCGTGGTCATGGTGGTGTTCCTCTTCGTGGGGCGCTACATCCTCGAGCTGCTCCACGTCTCCTCCGCGGCGCTCACGGCGGGCGGCGGATTCATACTGCTCCTGATCGCGCTCAGGATGATCTTCCCCACGAGCGAGCACTCGCTGCGCGAGGAAGTGCGCGAGGAACCGTTCGTGGTGCCGCTCGCGGTTCCGTACACCGCGGGCCCCGGCCTCCTCGCCACCGAGCTGCTCTTCATGACGCGCGAGCCGGAGCGTTGGCCGATCTGGCTGGGCGCGGTCGCTCTCGCCTGGCTCGCCTCCGCGATCATCCTCTACTTCTCGAGCCACCTGCGCACCCTCCTCGGCGAGCGCGGGCTGACGGCGGTGGAGCGGCTGATGGGGATGCTCCTCGTCGTGGTCGGCGTGGAGATGCTGATGGCGGGAGTAGTGCAATATCTCCGGGTGTGAGTCAGCCGCCGATCTCCCGAATAACTCTGCACGGATTGCCGGCCGCGAAGACGCCCTCGGGGACGTCGCGCGTGACCACGCTCCCCGCGCCGATCACCGCGCGCGAGCCGATGCGCACGCCCGGGGTGATGATCGCGCCGCCACCCACCCATACATCGGAGCCGATCTCCACCGGCTTGCCGAGCTCCTTTCCCCGCCGCGCCTCGGCGTCGAGCGGGTGCATGGCGGTGTAGATCTGCACCGCGGGCCCGAAGAGCGAGTAGTCGCCGATGCGCACGTGGCAGACGTCGAGCACCACGCAGTTGAAGTTGAAGTAGACGCGTTCGCCCAGCTCGATGTTCGAGCCATAGTCGCAGAAGAAGGGCGGCTGCATCCAGACCGTGTCGCCCCCGGCGCCGAAGAGCTCCGCGAGCAACCGGCGGCGCTCTTCCCCTTCGCCCTCGGCCGTGGCGTTGAGCGACCAGCAGATGTCGCGCGCACGCGCGCGCGCCGCCACGATCACCGGGTCGAGGGGGTCGTAAAGCTCCCCCGCCAGCATCAGCTCACGCTCGCTGGGCATACAGCTGCGCGATCCAGTCGCGCGCGGCTTCGAGCTCGCGCTCGGTAACGGTGTGACCGCCCGACTCCCAGTGCACGCTCACCTCGGCGCCCGCATCCCGGAGTATCTCGGCCAGCCGCTCTACCTCGCCTGGCTTCACCATGGGATCGTCCCTCCCCGCGCCGATGAACACCGACGTACCCGCGAGATCCGGAAGCGACTCCGGCTCGAACGGCACCATGGGGCTGAGCAGCACGGCTCCGCGCAGCACGCCGGGGCGCCTGAGAAGGATGCTCGCGGCGATGTTCGCGCCGTTCGAGAATCCCACGGCCACCACGCCGTGCGGGTCGAGGCCGTAGTTGCGCTCGGCCGCCAGCACGAAGTCGGCCAGTTCCTCGGTGCGCAGCTTCAGGTCTTCCTGGTCGAACACACCCGCGGCCAGGCGCCGGAAGAAGCGCGCCGCGCCCTGCTCGAGCACCTTCCCTCTCGGGCTCAGTATCGCGGCGCCGGGGAGGAGCGCGCGCCCCAGAGGGATCATGTCGTTCTCATCGCCTCCGGTACCGTGCAACAGCAGAAGCGTCGTGCTCCCTGCCATCTCCCCGCCGGTCGAAGGCGGGATGTAGCGGTGCGCGAAGTCGAGCGCGTCACCGCTCACATCCTCCGGTCCGGTCGATTCCGCGAAGACAGAGGCGCCGGCCGCGGAGACACCCAGATGGATGCGCGGCAGGATCGCCTCGATCTCGGAGCGCTGCGGCTCGTACTGCGGCGGGAGCATGAGTCGCTCGCCGAGTCGCTCCGCGGGCTCGTCGATCGCGAACCCCGGCTGCGCCGTGGCCAGCTCGTACAGCACGCCTCCGGGCTCGCGGAAGTAGACGGAGTGGAAGTACATCCGGTCTATCACCGGCGTCGGCCGCATCCCGGCGGCCACTATACGCTCGCGTATCGCCAGCTCGTCGGAATCATCGCCCACGTTCCAGGCCACGTGATGCACCGTGCCGGCGCCGCCCGTTCCACGCGGGAAGCCACCGACGTCGCGCACGTCGACGAGCGTACCGGGGCCACCGTCGCCAGCGGCGTAGCGTCGCGTGCCGTTCTCCTCGCGTACTGCGCGGAATCCGAGCGTGTCGATGAGCGCGCGCTCGGATGGATCGCCGTGCTCCACCCAGAGGGTCACATGGTGGAAGCCGTGGATGGCGTCGTCGCGCGCGATCCCCGGAGCGCCATCCCAGGCCGGCCTCGCGTCCGCTTCCTCGCTCGCCACCAGCTCGAGCATCAGCCCGTCGTGGTCCTTGAAGGTGATCACCTGCTCGGAGCCGGCGCCCGCTGTCGTACGCTTCGCGGGCCCGGCGTACTGCACCCCGTGTCGCAGCAGACGCTCCACCCAGAAACCGATCGCGCCCGGCAGGATGGCGAACGAGACCACTGCCACCTGCCCGCTTCCCTGCCTCCCGCGTCGCGCGCCGGGCCATGGGAAGAAAGTCATGATGCTTCCCGGCGTCCCGACCTCATCGCCGTAGTACAGGTGATAGGTCTGTGGGTCGTCGAAGTTCACGGTACGCTTCACTAGCCGCATCCCCAGCAGGCCCGAGTAGAAGTCGAGGTTGCGCTGCGGATCGCTCGCGATCGCGCTCACGTGGTGGATTCCGTGTATGGTCGCCATGGGGGCTCCGTTGAGGGAGGCGACGGGGTCAGGCATTGCATAGTGCATGAGGATGTCATCCCCGCTAGAGCAACTACCGTCATTCCCGCGGAAGTGGGAATCCGTGTTACCCTGCTAAACCTGGGTCCCCCCTTCCGCGGGAATGACTGTTCATGGGTCCGCGCGTGCGCGGGGATGACATCGGGTACAATGCAATACCTGACTCCCTGGTCCAATCACACTATGGTGCAATTACGCCTGGAGAACGGCCTGAGCCTCGACGTGGATCTTCAGCTCGTTTCCGACCAGCACGCCGCCCGCCTCGAGCGCGGCGTTCCAGGTGAGGCCGAAGTCGCGCCGGTCGATCTTCGTGTCGGCGCTGAAGCTCACGCGCTCGCCACCCCACGGGTCGCGGCCACGGCCCTCGAAGGTGGCATCGAACACCACTTCACGCGTCGTGCCGCGGATGGTGAGATCGCCCGCCACCCGGAAGCTCTTCCCGGGCTCGAACGAGGCGCCCTCCACCTTGGTGCTGCGGAAGGTGACCTTCGGAAAGTTCTCCACGTCCAGGAAATCCGCCGAGCGCAGATGCTGATCGCGCTGCTCGACGCCGGTGTCGATGCTGGCCGTCTCCAGCTCCACGCTGACCGAGGAGTCGTTCGGGCTGTTCTCATCGACCTCGATGGACCCTTCGACGTTCACGAAGCGTCCCCTCACGTTGGTGATCATCATGTGCTTGGCGGTGAACTCCACCAGCGTGTGAGCGGGATCGATCTTCCAGGTGGTCGTGCGCTCGGTCTGCGTGTTCGACGAAGTGGCCATTTCAGCGCTCCAGGTAATTAAAGGTTGAGAGTTACAGTACTGAGATATTGAAGCGAAAAGTAGCTGCACCAGTTCCCCCTAGATGGGGAGATCCGCCGCGGAGATTCCCAGCTTCCGAAGCAGCGCGGTGGCCTGCAGCTGCTCGGCCTTCGAGAGACCGCTCACGGCACGGGCTATACTGCGCGCGTGCTCAGGGAAGATCCGGGCCACGAGCTTCTCCCCCGCCGGAGTGAGCGCCGCGTAACGCGCCCGGCGGTCGTGCGTACACTCCCGGCGCTCGACCAGCCCCTTCCCCGCCAGGCGGTCCACCAGATAGGTGACGCCGCCGCTCGAGACGAGGATCTTGCGTTGCACCTCGCCCAGGAGGAGTGGCCCGCGGTGGTAGAGCACCTCGAGGATGGCGAACTCGGCCAATGTCAGCCCGTGACGCGCGACGTCGGCTTCGGCGTGGCGCGCGACGGCAAGCTGCGAGCGCGCGAGAACCACCCAGAGCTTCAGCGCCGTGTCCTCCGCGGTGCTCGCGCGCGTCCTCCCAGTGGACCTTCCTTCGGTGGGCCGCGCGGTGGCAGATGCACCCATCGCGGCCCCGGAGGTGGCCCCGCGACGTGGTCCCGCCTTTCTCGCTGCCCTCGATTCGTCCCTCAATCTCGCCTCCATTTCTCTTAGTACTAAGATAATATCGCACAGCTTCCCGTGCAAGGGGCGAACGTCATGGGCCGAATATGCGGAAAAATTCCGGGCCGCGCGAGAGCACACGGAGATGTAGCGCACTCGGCCTTGACGAGCGGCCGGCGCACGTTTCGATTGCGCGAACACCTCCCTCACACGACTCCGGAGTCACCATGATCCCCGTGCGCCACTACTCGCGAGCCGCGGTAAGCGCGGTTGCCCTCCTCCTCACGCTCGTTGCCGCGCCGATCGCCGCGCAGCGATCGGGAAGCGAGCCCGCGCGCGACGCGGCACCGGCAACTACCACCGATCGTGCCGAGCTGGTGGCGCTCGAGGAAGCGGAGACGCGCTACGTCCAGCCGCCGGCGCCGATCGCCGACTTCTTCGGGCGCGACCCGAACTTCGCGACGCTCGATGCTCCCTCGCCCGATGGCCGCCACTTTCTGGTTCCGCTCGCCACGCAGCTCTCCACGCTCGAGCTGATGGCGCGCCCCACATATCGACTCGCGGAGCTCGAGATCCGGCCGGCCACAGACCGTCTCTGGCACCTCGACACCTACGGTATCTACGGACTTCGCATCTTCGACCTCGATGCGCGCCGCTACCGCGAGGTGAAGCTGCCGCCGAAATCCTTCGTGAGCGACATGATGTGGTCGCCCGACGGCGCGCGCGTCGCATTCCTCGCGCACCTTCCGGGCGGGACGCAGATCTGGACGGCCGATGCCGCCACCGGGAGCGCGAAGCGTTTCAGCGACGCGCGCATACTCGCCACGGTCGGCACCGAGGTGCAGGTGAACATCTCGCCCGAGGTGGACATGCGCCCTTCGCGCATGCTGCAGTGGACGCGCGAAGGGACGATCCTCACCCTGATGGTGCCCGCCAGGCGCGGCGCGGAGCCGGAGCGCGAGCGCATCCCCGACGGCCCGCTCGTGCGGCTCACCCGTCCGGAAAAGACGACGACGCGCACCTTCTCCAACCTGCTGCGCGATTCGCACGACGCCGATCTCTTCGAGTACTACACGCGCTCGCAGCTCGTGGAGCTCGCGCCCGGCAAGGCGCCGCGCGCCATCGGCGAGCCGAGGATGTACGAGTCGATCTCGCTGAGCCCCGACGGCCGGTACATCCTCGTCACATACATGGAGCGCCCCTTCTCGTTCATCACCAGCTATCGCGGATTCCCGCGCCGCACGGCAGTGCTCGACCGCGCCGGCAAGCTGCTGGCGACCATCGAGTCGCAGGAGCTGCGTGAGGGCGGAGGCCGTCCCGACTCCGACCGCGACAGGTCGCCGCGCGAGATCGCCTGGCGCCCCGACTCGGCCGGACTCTCGTACCTCCAGCGCGACAGCGCGGGCGCCGATCATGTCGTGCTCCTCGCCGCGCCTTTCGACACCGCGCGCGCGACAGTGGTGGCAACGAGCAAGGACCCCATCCGCGGAGTCGTCTACACGCGCGACGGAGCACGCGCCTTCGCCTCGGTCTCGAGCAGAAGCCGTCGCGCGATAGCGCAGTGGACGCTCGGCGATTCGCCAGCGGAGCGCCGGCTGCTCAGCGGCTTCCATCACACCGATAGCGTCCTCACGGACCCCGGCGCGCTCTGGACGCAGCACACGGGCAACGGCGTGGAGTACGTGCTCACATCGTCGGCCGGCGATGCGGTCTATCTCCGCGGCGAAGGCCTGGCCGCCGACTTCCGCCCGCAGCCCTTCGTGGACCGAGTGGCGCTCGCCGACACAGTGCACACGCGCATCTTCGAGGGCGCGAAGAGCACGTGGGATCGTCCGCTCGTGGCGCTAGACCCTGACCTGAAGCGGATGATCGTGAGCCGCGAGAGCGTCACGCTCTTCCCCGACAGCTACCTCTGGACGAGCGGCTCGGAGCTCGTCGACCTCACGCACAACAGGAACCCCTTCCCCGAGCTCGCGTCCGCGAAGCACATCGACTTCTCTTTCACGAGGCAGGACGGCCTGGAGGTGCAGGGGCGCGTCACGCTGCCACCCGGGTACAGGGAAGGTGAGAAGGTCCCGGCCATCTTCTGGACGTACCCGCGTGAGTTCACCGCACCCGGCGAGTACACTCGCTCGGCGATCGAGAACCGCAACCACAATGCGTTCACGCATCTCACCTGGCTCCGGTGGTCGGAGCTCTGGCTCACACAGGGATACGCGCTGGTCTATCCCGACATCCCGATCGTGGGCGAGAACTACAACGACACCTACATCTCCAACATGGTGGACGCCATGTACGGAGCGATGCGCGCTGTGGACAAGCTCGGCGTGATCGACATGGACCGCATCGGCCACGGTGGGCACAGCTATGGAGCGTTCGCGACGGCGAACCTTCTGGCGCACACGCCGTTCTTCAAGGCGGGTATCGCCGGCGACGGCGCGTACAACCGCTCGCTCACGCCCACCGGCTTCCAGGCCGAGCGTCGCGACATCTGGGCGGCGCCCGCCACGTACATCGAGATGTCGCCATTCTTCTCGGCCGATCAGATCAACGCGCCGCTTCTCATGTACCACGGAGCCGCCGACAACAACACCGGCACCTGGCCGATCCAGAGCGAGCGGCTCATCCACGCACTCACCAGTCTCGGGAAGACCGCGGCGCTCTACGAGTATCCATTCGAGTCGCACACCCCGCGCGCGATCGAGAACAACCTCGACATGTGGGCGCGCTGGATCGGGTGGTTCGATCGGTACGTGAAGGGTGCCGGGAGCGGGAAGGAGACGGCGGCGGGCGCGGGGCGTTGAGGTGTACGATGGGGAGCGCGTTAGATCGTGCGTAAGCCGTCATCCCCGCGAAAGCGGGGACCCATCCACAGTCGTCCCCGCGAAAGCGGGGATGACGGAGGCACGTGCTCGAGGGGTTATCGGTTGCGCTACCGGCGGCTCGTACTGTTCGGGAATGGCTTGGATATCTCCGTTCTCCAGGTTGCCAGCTACGAACCAAACTATCCCCTCGACATCAGGTCGCTCCTCTCTTGCGCTGACTCTGTAAGTGGAGTAAAATCATATGAATCTCCACCCATGGAGCACCAGTGCCAATCGCAGCTGCCGTGGCTCGCCCCCCCGAGGAGCTCGCGCCCCCCGCGCTCAGGACGTTCTTCAGGATCTCTGACGCCTGGGGACTGACTCAGTCGGAAGCGCGCATCCTTCTCGGCAATCCTCCGGAGTCCACCTACTACAAGTGGAAATCTGGCAGGGTCGGCAACGTATCCAGCGACCTCGTCGAGCGCATTTCCTACGTGCTCGGGATCTACAAGGCGCTGCAAATCCTTCTCCCCGATCCCGCGGCCGCGGATACATGGGTGAAGCGACCGAGCGCCGCTCCGCTCTTCAACGGACGCTCGGCGCTCGATCTCATGCTTTCGGGACGGGTGGCGGATCTGTTCCTCGTACGCCAGTTCCTCGATGCGGAGCGCGGCGGCTGAGCGTGAACGACTTCGTTCCGCCGCTCGAGCGAGTCACCTGGAAGCCCTGCTTCCGCATCATCCCGAGCCGCTTCCCGCCGATCCAGCTCTTCGAGCGCGTTGCCGATCCAGCGGACCTGGAGGCGGTGTTCGCCGTGGAAGCGCTAACCAACACACGTATCCGCGAGGAGGTGGGCGATCTCCAACTCGTGGCGCCCGAGGATCGTGTCTCCGGCGCGGGTTCGAGCTGGATAATGGCGCCGTTCACCCACGTTTCGGCGCCGGGCGGGCGTTTCAGCACCCCGGAGTTCGGCGCCTACCACGCGTCGCGCGACCTCGCCACGGCAATCGCGGAGACCAGCTACCATCGCGCTCGCTTCATGGCGTACACCAGCGAGCCGCCGATGGAGATCGACATGCGAGTGCTGCGCGTGAATCTCGCTGGCAAGCTTCACGACGTCAGAGGCCTGGAGCGCGCGCACCCCGAGATCTACGACAAGGTCGACTACGCCGCGTCGCAGGCACTGGCTACGCGACTGCGTGCAGCCGGCTCGTGGGGGATCGTCTACGACAGCGTGCGCCGCGCCGGAGGCGAATGCACCGCGGTGCTCCGGCCGAGAGCGCTCGCTCGCTGCCGCCAGGCACAGCATCTCGCGTACGTCTGGGACGGCACGTCGATCACCGACGTGTACGAGAAGCGAGAGCTGAGTCTGTAGCGTACCATCATCCTCCGCGTCTGCCTGCTGATCACTTCGGCCGCGCTCGGGACGGCCGCCGCGTCGCCGCCGTGCGGAGTCAGCTCTCTATCGCGGGCTTCCCCGCCCGTGCATTCCGCTCCGCGCGGCGGCGGGTCTTCATGATCGTTCCGCAAGTCTCCATCTGGCACCAGCGGCGGAGGCCGTTGCGGCTGCGGTCCACGTAGAACCAGCCGCAGTCGATCCCGGCGCAGCGGCGGATGCGCGCTGCTTCGTCCGAGGCGAGGAGTCGCGCGGCCGACCAGGCCACGCTCCATAGGGGCGACTCGAGCGCCTGCGCGGCAGCTGGCCAGCCGAGCACGAAGCCGAGCCCAGGGGGTGCGGTTGCCGCCGCGCTTCGAGCGCTTCCGCGAGCCGCGCGGCCGCCGCGGGCGTCGCGTTCAGTCTCGCACTCCGCGAGCGCCATCTCCGATAGCGCGCGGCCGAGCCATCGCCGATTCAACTCGGCCACTTCCTCATCGATGCGCTTCCCCCGCACCAGTCGCGAGAAGGTGCGCTCGAGGAGCTCGCGGAGCGCCACGGCGTCGCGCACGACCTGTTCGGCGCGGTAGCCGTCGCGCGCGACGCTGCGTCGCAAGCCAGCGAGCTCCGCGAGTGTGAGCGCACGCGCGCCTTCGGCCCACTCGAGGAGTCGGTCGTAGTTGGCGAACCGGTCCTTTTCGAGACCGCGCTCGGTCCAGTCGACCGTATTGATGAAGTCGAGCGCCGGGTCACCGCTCACGTACTTGAAGGGCGTCACCGGGTCGAGCCGCGGCTGGTGCGTGGTCATGGCAGCCGGGACTGGTACATGATCATGGCAGCTGGAATTTAAGGGCTTACTTCCTGCTCCGGTATACTTGCATTTACCGGTGCACGAGCGCAATCTGTACTGCACCAGTATTGCGGGATTAACCGGAACAGATAGGACGCACCATCTAATGAGAGCCCTGTCGTCGATGCTCCTGCTCGCTGCGCTCGCAGCACCCACCCTGCGCCGGCCCCTCCCCGCACAGTCGCCTGCGCACAAGAGTGACGCCCGCCGCCAGGCGCCGAAAGCCGACCCCCGCACCCGCTCGCCCAATGGACTCGTGGAGCGCGACGGCGCCTCGGTCCAGGCGGATCCCCGGCGCGTACCCGACGCCGGCACCGTGGACAGCGCGCGGCTCCGCCGCCGTGCCATCTCGGCGCTTCGCATCGACAGCGATGCGCCGCGCATCGACGGCTCCCTCGACGACCCGCTCTGGCACCGAGCCCTCGCCGACCCTCGCATCCGCGTGGACGACTTCGTGGAGCAGGGCCCGCAGCCGGGCGCGGTGCCTGCACTTCCCACCATCGCAGCCTTCGCCTTCGATGACGAAGCGGTGTACGTCGCCGTCCGCGCCTACGATCCGGCGCCCGATTCCATCGTGGCGCCCTACCCGCGACGCGATGACGAGACGCGCTCGGACTGGATCTTCGTGGAGCTCGACACGCGGCACGACCGGCGCACCGGCGTCAGCCTCGGCGTCAATCCGCGGGGCGTGCAGGTGGATGGCACCTGGTTCAACGACGTGGACTACGACCCGTCGTGGAACGCCGTCTGGCAGGCAGCCGCGAGGATCGACTCGCTCGGCTGGACGGCGGAGTACCGCATTCCGTTCTCGCAGCTCCGCGCCGCGGCGCCCGCCGGCGGCGCGCGCGAAGTGGTATGGGGGATGAACGTCTACCGCCACACTGTGCACCGCGGCTCCAGCTCCGACTGGTCGCCGCGTCTCCCATCGTTCGGCGGGCGCGTGATCTCGCACTTCAACGATCTCCGCGGCATCGAGCTTCCGCCCGAGCAGCACCGCTTCGAGCTCCGCCCCTTCGTGCTCGGGAAGTCGGAGCCGAGCGTCCGCATCGCTCCCCTGACACTCGCGACCTCCGGGCCGCCAGGCTCGACTCAGGGCACCACCACACCCGTACGCGAACGGCGCACGAGCGACGTATCCGCGGGACTCGACGCCACCGTACATCTGATGCACGGCGTCACGCTCGACGCGACCGTGAATCCCGACTTCGGCCAGGTGGAAGCGGATCCATCGCAGATCAATCTCACCACCTTCGAGACCTTCCTTCAGGAGAAGCGCCCCTTCTTCGTCAACGGCGCCGACGTCTTCCACTTCGACCTCGGCGTTCCATTCACGACGCGCGACGACGACTTCACGCTCGAGCAGGCCTTCTACTCGCGCCGCATCGGCGCGCCGCCGCACGGAGCTCCACCCACGTCCTCGCTCGCATCGGATGTCCCTCTGGCGACCGAGGTGCTCGGTGCGCTCAAGCTCTCCGGCCGCGTGGCGAGTCACTGGACCGTCGGCGCGATGGCTGCCGCCACGCGCGACGCCAGCGCGCGCTACATCGATGCCTTTGGCGAAGTCGCCCGCATGGACGTGGAGCCGCGCGCGATCTTCGGCGCGGCGCGTCTGCAGCGCGACTTCCACGATGGCGCGAGCGCGGCGGGGTTCTTCGCAAGCGGATTGGATCGCGGGCCGACGAACGCTGATCTCGCTTCCCTCCTCGTGAAGCGTGCTACGTTCGTGGGTGCCGATGGCAGACATCGGATCGGCAACTACGAGGTGAGTGGCTTCGCCGGTGCGAGCCGGGTTACTGGCGACGCTGCCGCGATCAGAGGCGTCATGCACGGACCGGGGCACTTCCTCCAGCGGCCGGGCGCGAGCTACGCGCACTACGATACCGCTGCCACGTCGGCCACCGGTGCCTCTGCGCGCGTGCGGTTCGCGCGGGTGGATGGCGGCAACCTCACATGGAGCATCACGGGCTACGGCATATCGCCGCGCTTCGACGTGGACGGCCAGGGCTTCCAGCACAATGCCGACTGGCTCCTCGCGCTCGGCACCGTGCGCTACCAGCGCAACGAGCCACACGACGGCAGGCACCTCTTTCGCCGCTGGGCCATCGGCTCCGACCAGGTCGGCGTCGGCTGGAGCTGGGGCGGCGAGCGGAGGGCGGCTGTCCTCAACCTGCACCTCGACGGCGACCTGTGGAGCTACTGGGGCGGCTCGCTCTCCGCGGACCAGGAGCTGAGCGCTCTCTCACTCGACCTGCTGCGGGGAGGAGCGGCGGTCGAGATGCCAGCGCGCACCACTCTCTCGCTCGACCTCCACACCGACACGCGGCGCGCCACGCAGCTGACTCTGAATACGAGTGTCTCTCGAGAGCCAGGGAGCGGGAGCAGCTCGCTGGACATCGCGCCTACATTGTCGGCGCGAGTCGTCGATCGCCTCGCGCTTACCGGACGCGTGGAGTACACGCGTTCGGTGAACGGCTGGCAGTATCTCGAAGCGTCCAGGCTCGGCGATGGCGACTCGCGGATCATCCTCGCGCGGCTCCGCGCGAACACGCTCTCCTTCACCGCGCGCGCCGACTACGCCTTCTCGCCTCACCTCACGCTGCAACTCTACGCGCAGCCCTACTTCGGCGCCGGGAGCTACGACCGGCCGAAGTACGCGCTCCAAACCGGCTCGCGCGCGGC
>DATCXR010000212.1:0-14820 GCA_036565685.1 Gemmatimonadaceae bacterium | reverse complement strand
GGAGCAGTTCCCCCAAAAGCTCCTGCTCGAGATCTCTGCCCTACGGCATTTCTCCGCGCCCTCCGCGCTCCTCCGCGTTCTCCGCGTCCCTTACCGAGAGGGACTCGGACGCCGAGATGCAGCCCGAGCGGCCAGAGAGGGTCCTACTGTCCGGAGCCTTCTCCGCGTCCTCTCAGTTCCCCTCCGCGCCCTCCGCGTCCGCAGATCCGCGCGACTAACCCGGCCCTCGAAACGAGCTCTCACAGCCGCGATGCACCACATCGTCCGCAGGCACGCGCGATGAACCCTCCCTCGACAACCAGCTTTCCCGGAGAGAATCTTGCCTCTGTCTGGCTGCTTACCTTCACATGGGGGGCACGGCTTGGAGAGAGCGACGGGAGTGGATGAGCGGAGGCGCTCGTTTCTGCGGGCGACGGGTGGGATACTCGGCGGCCTGGCGATGGCCCCTGGCTTCTCGGTGTTGCAGGCACTCCGTGGTGGTGGGGTCGCACAACGAAACCGTGTGCCGGCACTCGAACGCATCGGCATCCAGCTTTATACCGTCCGCAAGCTCATGGCGAGAGATGCGGGAGGGACGCTCGCCAAGCTCGCGGACATCGGTTACACCGAGGTCGAGCTCGCGGGGCTGTACGGGAAGAGCGCGCGGGAGATGCGCGGGCTCCTCGACCGCAATCGGCTCGCGGCACCATCATCGCACATCGGGACCGCCGAGATGCGCAGTGACTGGGAGAAGACGCTCGCCGATGCAGCCACGCTCGGACAGCGCTACATCACCTGCGCCTGGATAGACCAGGCGGATCGCACGGCATACGGCTACCGGAAGATCGCCGAGCTTTTCAACCGCTCGGCAGAGGCGGCCAGGAAGTCGGGGCTCCAGTTCTGCTATCACAACCACGACTTCGAATTCGAGAGGATGGGGGACACTGTACCGTACGATGTTCTCCTCACCGAGTGCGACCCCGATCTCGTGAAGATGGAGATGGACATCTACTGGCTGGTGAAAGGGGGGCGTGATCCCATCGAGTATTTCAAGTGGTATCCGGGCCGCTTCCCGCTCGTGCACGTGAAGGACATGGACTCGAGTGGGAGGATGGTGGACGTGGGGAAGGGTGTGATCGGCTTCAGGGGGATCTTCCAGCACGCGGCGCAGGCGGGAATCGAGCACTACTTCGTCGAGCACGATGAGCCGAAGGATCCGATCGCGACGGCGCGTGCGAGCTTCCACTACCTGCACGCGCTGGAGCCCTGAGCCGTGAAGGGCGGTAACGCGCAGATAGGTGCTCGATGATTCGCTTCGTCCACCTCTACGACGCCGATCACGAGCCGCGCCGCATGGCCGAGGTGCAGCGCATCTTCCGCAGCTACTTCGGCTCGGCGTACGGCGATTACGCGGACCAGATTCCGGATCTCCTGCGCCGGCAGGCGGAGCTCGGACATCGCACGATCCTCATCACGGCGGAGAAGGCGATGGGGAAGATGCTCGCCTTCGCGCTGGCCTTTCACTACTCCGACCTGAACGCGACGCTGCTCGATTTCATCGTGGTGGATCCCACGGTGCGGCAGCGAGGGATCGGCGGCGCGTTGTACGAGGCGCTTCGCGAGTACCTCATCCGGCTCGGATCGTCGGGGCTCTACTTCGAAGTGCGCCCGGATGCGCCGGAGCTCGAGCCCGATGCGACGCGCCGGCGCGAGAATCGTGCTCGCATCCGCTTCTACGAGCGCTACGGCGCGCGCGTCATAACCGGAACCGCGTACCAGAACAAGCGTCCCGGGAGGGCGGAGGGCGAGCCGTACATCATCTTCGACTCGCTCGGAGCGCCCCGGGTGCCGAAGGCCGACGAGGTACGAGGGATGGTGAGCGCGCTCCTCTTCCGGAAGTACGGCTACCCGCGCAGCGACGAGTACGCACGCTCGGTGGTGGAGTCGGTGCGCGAGGGTGAGATGGGCCTCCAGGAGCCGCGCGGACGCCTGGCGCCAGCGAAGCCGCCCACGCATCACGATGTGTACTCTCCCCTAAAGGTGCTGGTCACTCCCCAGCATCATCTGCACCACGTGCGCGAGCGTGGCTACGTGGAGCGCCCGGTTCGCGTGGAGCGGATACTTCAGCAGGTGCGCTCGCTGGCTGGTGTGGAGATCGTCGATGTGAAGGAGCACCCGGAGGAAGCGATCACGGCGGTGCACGACCCGGACTTCGTGCGCTATCTGCGCGATGTCTCCGTGAAGCTCGCCGAGGGGCAGGCGGTGTATCCCTACGTCTTCCCGATCCGGCATCGCGCGCGGAAGCCGGTGGATGACGAGGTGCAGTCGGGCTACTACTGCATCGACACCTTCACGCCGCTCACTCACAACGCCTACATCGCCGCGCGCGCCGCGGTCGACTGCGCGCTCACTGGAGCGGATCTGGTGCGGAAAGGAGAGCAGCTTGCCTACGCCGTCTGCCGTCCACCGGGTCATCATGCCGAGTCGGCGGTATACGGTGGCTTCTGCTACTTCAACAACGCCTCCATAGCGGCCAACGTGCTGAGTGCCGAAGGCAAGGTGGCGGTGCTCGACATCGACTTCCATCACGGCAACGGAACGCAGGAGATCTTCTACGACCGCTCCGATGTCCTGACCATCTCCATTCATGGCGATCCGAGCTACGCCTACCCGTACTTCGCCGGCTTCGCGGACGAGCGCGGCGAAGGCGCCGGCGACGGCTTCAACCACAACTACCCGCTCGGCGAGAACATCACCGACGACGAATATCTGAACACTCTCGAGCAGGCGCTCGAGCGCGTCGAGACCTTCGCCCCTCGCTTCCTCGTTCTCTCCGTGGGCCTCGACATCGCCAAGGGCGACCCCACCGGCGCCTGGGCGATCACCACTGACGGCTTCGAGCGCATCGGCGGCGCGATCGCCGGCCTTGGCCTCCCGATGCTGGTCGTCCAGGAAGGCGGCTACGACACCCGCGTCATCGGCCGCAACGCCCGCTCCTTCCTCTCCGGCCTCCAGCGCGCGATCTACGAGAGGAGGTTGGTGAGGAGGGAGGCGGAGTAGGAGAGGAAGGCAACAGGAAACAGGAAACAGGAAACAGGAAACAGAAACTGCCTCGGAATAGAGGGCTTGCTCCCCACGAGCCGTTACCTGTTTCCTGTTGCCTGCTCCCTGTTTCCTTCATCCTCTCCCTTGCCCTCCGAACCCCGAACCCTATCTTCTCCCCCCATGACATCCGTGCGCGTGCGGCTATCGGTGATGATGTTCCTCGAGTTCTTCGTTTGGGGAGCATGGTTCGTCACCATGGGGACGTACCTGGGCGAGGGGCTCCACTTCGATGGGACGCAGGTGGGGCTGGCCTACGGAGCTACGGCGATAGCAGCGATGATATCGCCGTTCTTCATCGGAATGGTCGCCGACCGCTTCTTCGCCACCGAGCGCATCCTCGCGATCCTGCATCTCGTGGGCGGAGTGGTGCTCTACTACGTCTCCACGCTCTCGAGCTTCGTGGCATTTTATCCGGCGCTGATCGTGTACGCGCTCTGCTACATGCCCACGCTCGCGCTGGTGAACTCGATCTCCTTCGACAACATGAAGGACTCGGCGCGCGAGTTCCCGGCGATCCGCGTCATGGGCACCATCGGGTGGATCGTCGCGGGAGTCATCATCGGGCGCTTGCACCTGGAGCCCACCGTAGTACCGCTCCGGATCGCGGCTGGTGCATCGATCGTGCTGGGGCTCTTCTGCTTCGCCCTGCCGCACACGCCGCCGCACGCGGCGGGGAAGCGGCTGCGTGTGCGCGATGTGCTCGGGCTCGACGCTCTCGCGCTCCTGCGCGACCGATCGTTCGCGACGTTCATCCTCGGGTCGTTCCTGCTCTGCATCCCGCTGCAGTTCTACTACACGTTCACCAATCCCTTCCTGAACGAGATCGGCGTGCAGGAAGCGGCCACTAAAATGACGCTCGGCCAGGCATCGGAGCTCGGCTTCATGCTCCTCCTGGGATGGTTTCTCGTGCGGCTGGGCGTGAAGAGAATCCTCCTCATGGGGATGGCCGCGTGGGCGCTGCGCTACGTGTTCTTCGCCTACGGGAACGCCGGCTCGCTCCAATGGATGCTCTTCATCGGCATCCTCCTGCACGGTGTCTGCTACGATTTCTTCTTCGTGACAGGCCAGATCTACGTGGACCAGCGCGCCGGTATCAACATCCGCGCGGCGGCGCAGGGATTTCTCGCTTTCATCACCCAGGGCGCGGGTCTCTTCATCGGCTCGCTGCTCTCTGGGCCGGTGGTGGATGCGCACCGCACTGCTGCGGGTCACGATTGGCGCGCCATCTGGCTCATCCCCGCGTTCGGCGCGGCGGCCATACTGGTCCTCTTCGCGCTATTGTTCAGGCCTCGTGAGCGTGGTGCGGATACGGCACTCGTAGCGGAGGCGGCGCCGGCTTCCTGAAATCCGGCTCACGGATTTCTCGGTGTAGTCGCGCAATGGGTCAGACTCCGTGGCCCGCGGGCCACGGAGTCTGACCCATTGCGCCACGGCGGTGTGCCGGCAGGCAACCCGCTGGATAGGTTGATTCAAGCTTGCCCCCGCCGATTCGTCGATCACCGCCTACATAAAGGTGCTGCGCGAAGACGTGGTGGGCGCGAAGAAGGGCGAGGATGAGCCCATAGTCGGCCTGCCGATCGGCCGCCATGCCATCATGCAGGACATCGCGTTCGAGATGATTCCGTTACGCCCGAAGAGCAGATAGAGATCGCGCGCGAAGACCTCGCCCGGAGCCAGTCCGAGATGAGCATGCGCGGGAACAACCCGCACTTCTCACGCGCCACGGGCTTCCACGAGCTCATCCCCGGCCACCATCTGCAGGGCTTCATGAACCAGAGGTACTACCCGCACAGGCGCGCCTTCGGGACGCCGTTCTGGCACGAGGGGAACGCTTTCTACTGGGAGACGCTGCTCTGGGACAAGGGTTTTACCAGCAAGCCCGAGGACCGGATCGGCGCCCTGTTCTGGAGATCACACCGCGCCGTGCGAATCCTCTTCTCGCTCGGATTCCACCTGGGCAGGATGACTCCGCAGGAATGCATCGACTTCCTGGTCGACAGCATCGGCCACGAGCGGGCCAACGCCGCCGCGGAGGTCCGACGCTCGTTCAATGGGAGCTACTCGCCGCCCTACCAGGTGGCCTACATGATGGGCGGTCTCCAGTTCCGAGCGTTGCATCACGAGCTGGTCGACTCCGGGAAGATGACGGACCGCGAGTTCCACGACGCGATCCTTCGTGGAGGGCCGATGCCAGTGGAGCTGGTCCGCGCTCGCCTCACTCGCCAGACGCTGACGCGCGACTATCGCCCGCACTGGAAGTTCAGGGAGGATATTCCCCGCTCGGTGAGCGAGTTGAGCGCGTCGATGTTCCGAGGCCCACGAGCCGCTTCACGCCGTGAAGCGGCTCGTGGGCCTCGCGCTTCATCGTGCCACGTCGGGGACGAACCTGTCGAGTCCTCTGGGCGGGAATGAAAGCGTGCGGCGCTGCTCGGCGCTCATGTAGGCGGCCATCAGGATCTTCACTACATCGACGCCGTCTTCGAAGATGAGGGCAGGGGGTTCCTTGCCGAGGAAGGCGCGGACGAAGTGGCGGTCTTCGGCCTCGTACCCATACGCGGCCGCTTCGTTGGCGACGACTGGCATGAGGCCCATCTCGGCGTTCTGCTTCTCGACCAGATCCTCGCCGGCTCTCCCTTTCACCTCGCGACTGAAGAAGAGATTCAGGCCGCTGTCCAGGGTATTCCACGACATCGAGTACTCGGGGCCGAGCAGTTCGGCGGAGAGTCGGAGACCGGCGCCGACGAAGCTCCAGGAGGTGGAAGCTTCACCGATGACCTTGTCCCCCTCCTCGTCCTCGAACTCGATCAGGATGCTCGCGAAGTCCTCGGCAGGATGCTTCAGGTAATCCACCTCCTTCCCCATGTCGCGCGCGAGCCGGCGCGCGTACTCAGGGCGCGTCCACTTGAGGCTCGCGACGTGTCCGGTGACGCTCACCGGTCGGAGCGATGAGTACGGCGCGCCGGGCTGGGTCAGGAGGTGGCGGACCACGAGCGCGGAGTGGCACATCATGTCGTTGAGGACTCCGCCGCCCTGCAGATTCCCCTGCCAGAACCAGGGCATATGCGGACCGCTGTGCTCCTCGGCGGCGCGCGCGAGGTAGGGGCGGCCGGTCAGCTTCGCGCCTCGCGCCCAGATTATCTCTCGGCCGCGCTCCACCTGGGGCGCGAAGAGCTGGTTCTCCAGGTATCCGGTCAGCACGCCTGCCCGTTTGGCGAGCGCCACTACCCGCTTGGCCTCCGCCACGTTGCGCGCGAGTGGCTTCTCGCAGGCGATGCCGATGAGCGAGCCACGCCCGGAGTCGATCGCCTCGACGATCTCCTCCATGTTCTCGACACGCTTGTGGTTGGGACCACAGATCCAGATCGCGTGGATGGCGGGATCGGCCACCATGTCGCCGATGGACTTGTACGCCTTCGCCTCGCCCACGCCGAGCTTCCGCGAGAGTGCCGCGGCCGCGGCGGCGTTCCGCGAGTTGGGGCTCCACACGCCGAGTATGTCGGCATCACGCACGCCGACGAATCCCTGCAGGTGGAATTTCGCGTTGAAGCCGCTCCCGATGATCCCTATGCCGAGTCGCTCCGGTCGGGCTGATCCCTTCATGCGCACCCACCCGAGTGCGCGCGCTGCATCCTCTTCATCGAGCTATCCTCGCGATGGCCTGTCGTCGTTGGTGTCCCACTTCGTGCCGTAGCTGACGCCCAGCTTTGCGAGCGCCTCATCAGGGCACCCCTTCCACACGGGAACCACCGTGTTCCCTCTGTAGCGCAGATCAGCCACGCCCATCTTGCTCGAGAAGAATCCCGAGGCTGTGAGATCGCGGAAGCGATTGAAGAAGGCGACCCCCTGGCTCAACTCCGGAGCCGCCTTGTCCGGCCACGCGATATCGTCGAGCAGCGCCGTCCGCTCCGCGGCCGAGCACGCCACGAAGCTCTTCTTCCATCGCCTCCTGCACTCGGCGTCGAGCCACGCGAGCCCCCCGCGCATGGGAAGCTGATTCGACGGCCGGTCCGTCATCATGAAGTCCATGAACTCCGGCACCCCCGCGTCAGTAGCGCTTCCCGACCGCTCGTCGCGCGGGATCACGATGTCGGCGAGCACCCTCACCGTTTTCCACTCGTGCGCCGTGAAGAACTTCGGCGCGTACGCGGCACCACTCGCGACACTCTCCCCGATCGCGTCTTCCGCCGCCCTCGCCGCCCTCTCCACCGCCGCCGCGCCGCCCCAATCCCAAGCCGCCACCACCGGCACCATCGCCATCACCCCCAACGCCTCCCTCCGTCCCATCGCGGGGATGATGGCTTCATGAGCAGTTACCCGTTTCCCGTTTCCTGTTTCCTGTAGCTCACTGCCTTCTGCTTTCTGCTTTCTGCTTTCTGTGGTTCCTGAACCCTGAACCCTGCCTCCTGAACCCTGCTTCATATCCCCCCCTTCTTCCGCATCTCCGCGATGTACTCGCTCGTCCGCATCGAGAGCGCGAGTATCGTCCACGTGGGATTCTTGTCGGCCTGCGACACGAATGGGCCGCCGTCGGCCACGAAGAGATTTTTCACTTCGTGCGCCTGACCGAACTCGTTCAACACCGACGTGCGCGGGTCGCGACCCATGCGCGTGGTGCCCAGCTCGTGGATGATCCTTCCGCCCGGCGCGATTCCGTAGCCCTCGTCGGGACCCGGCATCGGGTCGAAGACCTCGCCGCCCATCTCGGCGATGAGCGAGCGGAAAGTCTCCTGCATGTGCTTCACCTGCAGGTACTCGTGATCGCTCCACTTCCAGTGGAAGCGCAGTACCGGGATCCCCCAACGGTCCACGGTGTCCGGATCGATGTCGCAGTAGGAGTCCTCGTTCGGGATCATCTCGCCACGTCCGGAGAATCCGATGGTCGCGCCGTAGTACCGCCGGTAGTCCTCCTTGAGATTCTTCCCGTAGCCGCCGCCGGACGGGTAGCGCTGGATGCCGCCCATGAAGCCGTACGAGGGCATGCCGAGCCCGCCCCACACCTCGATGTGATAGCCACGCGGGAAGTCGAGCTTCGCGTTGTCCACCCACCAGGGCATGTAGACGTGCATCCCGCCCACACCGTCCTCGTTGTGAGGAACATGGTCCATCATCCTGGGGATGAAGCCCGCTACGTCGGTGCCGGTAGTGTCGGTGAGATACTTGCCGACCACGCCGCTCGAGTTCGCGAGGCCGTTGGGGAAGCGCGAGGAGCGCGAGTTGAGGAGGAGCCGCGCCGACTCGCATGCACTCGCCGAAAGAACGACCGCTCGGGCGCGAACGTGCTCGTCGGTGCCGCTGTGCTTGTCGATGAAGGAGACCCCGGTCGCGAGTCCCGAGGCATCTGTGGTGACCTCGCGCGCCATCGCGTTGGTGATCAACGTGAGCCGTCCCGTCTTCAGCGCCGGTGCGATGAGCACGCCGGGACTCGAAAAGTTGGCGTTCACCGAGCATCCGCGATTGCACTGCCCGCAATAGTGGCAGGGTGCGCGGCCGTTGAGCGGCTTGGTGATGATGGAGAGTCTGGACGAGATGCAGGTGACGCCTAGTCGATCGCATGCATCCTTCACCAGCAGCTCGTAGCAACGCGGCCGCGGCGGCGGCTGAAAAATGCCGTCCGGGTGATTGGGAAGTCCTTCCCTGCTGCCGAAGATGCCGATCAGGCGGTCGATCCGGTCGTAGTACGGCGCCACATCGTCGTAGCTGATCGGCCAGTCGTCGCCCAGTCCATCTCTGCTCTTCCCGCGGAAGTCGTCGGGGCCGAAGCGAAGCGAGATCCGTCCCCAGTGGTTCGTGCGGCCGCCGAGCATGCGGGCACGCCACCAGTCGAACTTCGTCCCCTCGGCGCGCGTGTACGGCTCGCCGTCGATGTTCCAGCCACCGATGCAAGCGTCGAACTCGCCGAAGGGGCGATCCGCGGTGGATGCGCCGCGACGCGGCGAATCGTAGTTCCAGCGGAGCATCGTGGAGTCGTGCGTGCTGTACCACTCCGGACCCGCCTCGAGCATCACGACGTTGGCTCCCGCCTTCGTCAGCATGTACGCGGCCATCCCTCCACCCGCACCGCTTCCCACGATGCAGACGTCGTACACGGGGCGCTGCAGGCGCAGCGGAGTGCCGCGCCGGCGCGCGGCTGTCAGGGTGGTATCGGTGGCTGTCATCGCGGGAGGGATGCAGACGTGTATCGATTCAGCCGCGTGCTCCTTCGACTTCGGCGGCGGGGCGGCCGAACACAGTGCGGACGAGCGAAGCTACCACGCGTGCCGTGCTCAGGCCACCCCGGTCACCCCGCCCGACACGACGAATGCCATCACGTCCGCGCTGTCCAGCTGAACCGGCGTCACTCGCTCCGGGGCGCAGATCAGCACATTGCCAGCCCACCCGTACGACTGCGGGACGTACACCGCCACCGAGTGCTCAAGCCCGAGCGCGGTGAGAGCATCGCGCGTGACGAAGCCGAGAACGCGCACATCGTTCGCGGCGGTGATCGACACCAGTACCGGCCGGTCGAAGCGCCGCTTCTCACCCACGAACGCGTCGAGGAGGTCCTTCGTGGATGTGTAGATCAGTCGGAGGAAGGGAAGCCGAGCCATCACGCGCTCCACCAGCGAGATCGTTCCCCGAGTGACCAGGTTGGTGGCGAGGAACCCCACCAGCGTGATGAGGAGGATGGTGAGCAGGAAGCCGACCCCCGGGATAGGGAGCCCGAGCCAGCGGTCGATCGTGCTGAACACGGCCCAGCACACGTAGAGTGTTATTGCCAGCGGTCCTACTACCAGGAGGCCCTGGAAGAACGAATTCACGAGTCGCTTCATGCGGCTTCCTCTTGTGGGACGCCCAGGGGCGCGTAATGTTGGGATACAGGATACCGGGTCTGTCAGATCCTGGTGGCGTCGATCGCCCGATGGGCGCAGGGCCACCGGGGCAGCGAACCGTAGCACTCGAGTGGAGGTTTCAGATGCGTCTCTACATGGCTGAGCGGGAGCTGCCGGGCGTGACACTGGCGCAGCTCGTCGAGGCGAAGCGCGCCGTGGAGGAAACCAGCAGGGACTTCACCGCCGCCGGTAGATCTGTCCGATATCTGCGCTCGACCTTCGTTCCGGTGGACGGCCACTGCATGTGCCTCTTCGAGGCAGATGATGCGGCCACGGTGAGGGCGGTGAACGAGACCGCGGGCGTACCCTTCACGCGTATCGTCGAGGCCGAGGAGCTCTCTCCGAGCTAGCGCTCCCCGGGCTAGCGCTCCCCGGGGCGCTCAGTCGTCGGCGGCATCGAGCGTCGTCTCCGTCATGGGGCGCGTAGTCTCCAGCGTACCGTCGAGCGAACGCACCGTGATCGCCTCCGTCGGACACTCCTGCACGAAGTCGCCGTCCGCGGGTGACCACTCGAGCGACTCCGGAGTAGCGTGAGCTTTCCCATCGCGCCCCATCTGCATCACCTCCGGCGCGAGCGCCGCGCAGATGCCGCAGCCGATGCACTTCTCCGGGTCCACGGAGACCTGAACCATCCGGCGCGGGTACACGCCCACGCCGTTCGTGAGAGCATCCCCGAGCTGATCGAGCGCTCGTGAAGCCGCCATGTAGCCTGCGTCGATCAGCTCCGCGGTGTTCGTGAAGCTGAACCAGTGATGGTGGCTCACAGGTGGGCGCAGGAGGAGCATCGGTGGGCCGTTCCACGCGGACAGCTCGCGCTCCTGCAGTGCATGCATCATGATCGTCGCGGCGCGCATGTAGATCGTGGCGAATCCCTGAGTGGCGATGTCGTCCTGCCTGGCCAGCTCGGACGTGCCCACGTCCACGGCGATGACCGCGTCCATGCCGAGCGAGGCGATCGCCACCGGGAGATTGTCGATGGTGCCGCCGTCTATGCAGTTGCGACTGCCCACCAGACCGGGCGGGAAGAACCCGGGGAGCGCGCACGAGGCGTACACGGCATCTACGACGGGAACATCTCGCAGCCCGGGAAGTCCCCACACCACTCGCGTACCCGAGGCCACGTCCACCGTGTTCACCAGGAGCGGAGTGTCGAGCTCCTCGAAGGTTCCGGACGGACTCACGCTCTCGCAGAGCTCGCGCAGCGGATCCTCGAGGTAGAGCGAGGCGGAGTGCATCCTCTCGAGGAGCATTCCCACGTGGTTGATGCGGAAGAGATCGCGCCGTCTCAGCGAGAGCGCCCGGTCGGCCATCTCACCGACGCTCATCCCACTCACGTGAGCGGCGGCGATCATGGAGCCGATGCTGGTACCGGCATACACGCTCGGCGTGATGCCGCGCTCCTCGAGCGCGCGCATCACGCCGATGTGTGCGAAGCCCTTCAGGCCGCCGCCACCGAGTACGAGAGCTGTCTTTTCGGGTATCTCGTACATGGCGGAGGGAGAGGTTCAGGGACTGACAGGTAAGCGGTAGCCCACGCCGATCGAGCGGGAAGTCGCGCTCGTCGATGGCTCATGCAGGTAAAGGTAAAGGCCGTATAGCCCCACACCAGCGCCCGCCACCATCATCACCGTACCCGCGTCGTCACCGATGATCGCGCCAGCGACGAACGCCGCGCCGCCAACGATCATGAGTGTCTGGCTCAGGCCGAACGGCCGACGCGCAGCGGCCATGGCGCCCGCGTTCTCACCCGAGACATCCAGCCGCGGCGCTATGGCGGTGCTGTTCATGGTAGGGCCGCGCTCGGCGAAAGACACCGGCGCCGCGGCCTCCTCGGTGATGGACGTCTGTGGAACCGCTTCCGGCACGCGGGATAGCTGCGCGTTCGCGCGCGATCCCGCCAGGAACGCCGCGGCCGCTGCCGCGGTGACTATCCAGGTGCTCTTCATGCCGCTCCTCCTCCACTTATCTGGGGTCGAGTCGGACGACAGCGCGAGCGCTCCGGCTGTCGCGCACTCGGAAACTTCTGCATTTGCGCTCCCTCCTGAGCGCAAGGAGGGTACCATAGAGACGAACGCTGCCATTCCCTGCAACGCGTGTACTGCGACACTCGCTACTGGCGCCTGCCCGCCGTGCCGCTTAGATGAGGCCTGGAACGGACGGTGGCGGCGCACTCCGTTCCTCGAGGCCTGCCACATACAGCTGGCTCCCGATCACCCCATCGTCACTCCCGACCACATGAACGACACACTCATCCATCTGCGCGCTCACTTCCCGATCCTCGAGCGCACAACCTACCTGGTGTCCAACTCGCTCGGCGCCATGCCGCGCGCCGTGCCGGAGCGACTCGCGGAATACTGCGACCTGTGGGCGACGCGCGGCGTGCGGGCGTGGGCCGAGGGTTGGTGGGAGATGCCCGTGCGGGTAGGCGACGAGATCGCACCGCTCATCGGCGCCGAAGCTGGTGAGGTGGCGATGCTCCCCAACGTCACCACCGCGCAGGCCGCGGTTCTCTCGGCACTCCGCTACGATCCGACGCGCGACACCATCGTGATGACGGGACTCGATTTCCCGTCGGTGCGCTATGTATACGACGCGCTCGCCACGCGGCTCGGAGCGCGAATAGTGGTGGTACCCGGCAACGACGGATCGAGTGAGGCGGTCGCCACCGAGCGCCTGCTGGAGGCGATAGACGAGCGCACCCGACTGGTGGCGGTGTCGCACGTGCTCTTCCGCTCCGCGTACGTGATGGACGCCAACGCGATCTGCCGGCGCGCACACGAGGTTGGCGCGCTGGTGTCGCTCGACGCGTTCCACTCCGTGGGGGTGATACCGGTAGACGTGAAGGAGAGCGGCGTGGACTTCCTGGCCGGCGGCGTACTGAAGTGGCTCTGCGGCGGGCCGGGCGGCGCCTTCCTCTACGTATCGCCCCGCGTGCGCGATGAGCTGGAGCCGGCGTTCACCGGGTGGCAGGCCCACGCGCGCCCCTTCGCGTTCGAGGAGGAGATGGACTACGCGCACGGTGCGTGGCGCTGGCTGAACGGCACGCCGGCCATACCGGCGCTCTACGCGGCAATCGAAGGTCCGCGTATCGTGCGCGAGGCCGGGGTGCAGGCGATCCGAGCGAAGAGCGTGCGCCAGACGTCGCGTCTAATGGAGCTGGCGGAGGAGCAGGGGTTCCCCGTGCGTGCTCCTCGCGATCCCGAACGGCGCGGCGGCACCGTCGCCTTCGATGTACCGCACGGCTATGAAGTCTCGCGTGCACTGCTGGCCCGCGACATCCTGGTCGACTACCGCCCCGATGCGGGGATCAGGGTGGCGCCGCACTTCTACACCGGTGACGAGGAGCTCGAGATGGCGGTGGCCGCCATGCGCGAGATCCTCGACAGCGGCGCGTGGCGTAGCTTCACGGCGAAGGGCGTGGTGACCTGACCCCACCATTGTCCACCTTCCGGCTGCGCAGTAACTTGGCAACCACCGACCTCTACACCCTTCACGCCAAGGTCATGCCCACTCCACCGAAGAAGCTCCGCAAGCGCTACGAGAACACGGAGTACCCGTTCGTCATCCTCCGCTTCGAGGATGGCCACGAGATCGGCATCAACAAGGGAAGCGCCAAGTCCTTCGACGCGTACTCGGGCGAGACCATCAAGGTCCTGGCGGTTTACGACCGCACCTCGGGCGAGCGCGAGATGGTGAGCAGCAAGAGGGCGGACGACTTCTCGGATGAATAAGTCGGGACGCCTAGCCCGCTCGCATCTCGCGCGGCTGGCGCTCCCGTTGCTCCTCACTGTCCCGGGCTGCGCCAGCGCGCAGGCGAAGCCCGGCGTCGCACCCGTCCCCACGAGCACCGCTGCCGATACCGCGGCGCTGCGGGCCACACTCGGCCGCATCGTGGCCGCTCACCACGGGGTGGTGGGCTACAGCATCCGCAACCTCGACACCGGCGAGGAGCTCTCGCTTCGCGGCGACGAGACTTTCCCCACGGCGAGCCTGATCAAGGTCCCGATCCTCGTCACGCTCTACGATCTAGTGGAGAAGGGAAAGATCTCGCTCGACGACCCGCTCACCATCCTCTCGATCGACAAGGTGCCGGGCTCCGGCGTCATGCAGTTCCTGCACGACGGCGCCGTCGTCACCGTGCACGACGCCGCGTGGATGATGTCCACCGTGAGCGACAACACGGCCACGAACCTCCTCCTCGACCGGGTCATCATCCGCAGAGTGTGGGAGAAGATGGAATCGCTCGGCCTGCAGCACACGAAGGTCCACTCCAAGACCTTCCTGCGGATCTCGAGCGTGGCCATGGACAGCTCGGCGAAGTATGGCCTCGGCGTGGCTACGCCGAACGAGATGGTTCGGCTCTTCTCGCTCATGGCCGCGGGGAAGGCGGTGAGCCCGGCGGCAGATTCGGCGATGCTGGACATCCTGGAGCACAACACCGACAACACGCTCCTCCAGCGCTACCTCGACGGCGTACGCGCCGCGCACAAGACGGGTGCGGTGGATGCCGCGCGCACCGAATGCTCGCTCTTCTACCTGCGCACGCGGGTAGTGGCGTGCGTGTTCACCAAGGAAAACCAGGATCAACGCTGGATCCTCGACAGCGAGCCGCAGATCACCATGGCGCGGATGGGCGCGGCGATAGCGAAGGCGTGGGGCCTCCCCGACTCCGCATCTGTTGCCGAGCCGGCCACGGCGGAGTCGGGTAGATAGCGGAGCGGGTAGCGTCCGATCGCGGCACCGTTCATGCCCGATCCGGCGGCGGGGTGGTCCGCGCGCGAGTTGGAAGGAGGAGTCGTGAAGAGCTTACATGCCTCGGTACTGGTAGTCGTCAGTGCAGCTCTGTCGTTGGCAGCCGCTCCGGCCG
>DATCXR010000209.1:0-2285 GCA_036565685.1 Gemmatimonadaceae bacterium | reverse complement strand
TCAGCACTCGCAGCAGCCGCTCCAGGCTCACGGAGTGCGTGGCGGACCAACCCGAACCGCCGGCTGGAGCGACTCGCCCGTCAGCCGCTCGACGAGTGCGATCGGCGGGTCGTCCGGGTGCAGCCTCCGCACGCGCGAGAGAGCCAGCGCGCGCAATGTCTCGCTGAGCTCGAGCGCGTCGAGCATCCGCTGACCGGGGGGGCGACGGCGGACGGCCGCGCGAGCGATCGCTGCCGCTTCGGGCGAGGTATCACGCATGGGAGGAATTTACTGCCGCGGACGTCGTCGTGACGAGCTGCCGCGCGTCCGAGACGAACGCCATCGCCCTCGGTGTCCTGCCACCGGATTTTTCACGTGTGCGAGGCTCTCGACATCCGAAGGCAGTTCACCATCCGCGAGGCCGCCGAGAAAGAAGATGCTCCGATGACGGTTTCAACCACTTTCGTTGCGCACTGCCCGTGGATTCCGGCCGGCGCAGGCGCTGTTACTCGTGTCACCGTTTCAGGCGCACGACCACGTCTTCTCGGTCCAGAAATCCGGCCACATAGACGGTCGATCCAACGGCGACCGCGCCGCGTACCTGATGGAAAGCAGAGAGACGCATCGGTGTGACGCGTCGGCCATCGACCACGAGCACGTCGTTGTCGAAGCTCCAGAAAACCGCGCTACTACCCGGCTGCGCCCCACCGCCATTCAGGTGTAAGACGTCATTGGCATTCTGGTCCACCTCCCATCCGGTCGGCGTGAGGCGTAGGAGGCGAGCCGGGAAGTAGAATTGGTACGGTGGCTCGTTGCCGATTCGCTGGAGCTCGCCGCCCGCGAAAAGCACGCCCTCCGGTTGCGTGGCGATCGCCGCGAGTACGCCGCCCGTCTCCGGCCCAGTTGGCCGCGGCACGCGCTTCCACGTCGTTCCATCCGTCGTGCGCAGCACCGCCGCCCCCGCGCCCGCCACGTACACGTGGTCGGCATCACCGCCGATCGCCACCAGCGGCTTCTCGGGCGAGCTCCAGCACCAGCCATCTTGAGCATTGCCGCCTACCAGCGACTGAACGATCCACGAAACGCCGTCGTAGTGCATCACGAACCCGTTCGCGCTCACGATCCAAACATCGTGCGCGCTGCGCCCCCAGACCGCCGCGAGTCTGGGGCCAGCGACGAAGTCGTAACAGCCGACGATGGAGTCGCGCACGGGTGAAGGAACCTCGCGCACACCAATCCCTTCGTCCCAGCGGACGATGTACGACCCGCCGATGCCGATGAACGTGCGCGCGTCGGGAGCATAGAGCTGCGCGACCCATGGCTCGGGACCCGCCGGTGCGACAATGGGGGACCATCTGGTGTCCTGGCCCGGCAGCGCGCGGTACACCGCTCCGGAGGACGTCGTCACGAAGAGCGCGCCATCGGGGGAGCTGCCGAAGGTGCGGATGTCACCGGGTGGTAGCCGGAAGACCACGTCCCAGGCGGCCGGGCCGCGAACGATGCTGGTGGGTTCGCGGCACGCTGCCCCAAACAGCGCAAGGATCGGCCACCACCTCACGACGGCGCGCGCCATCATGACGAACATATCGTCTCTCCTGGCTGGCACTGATCGCTTCGTCAGCTCACCTCCACCTTCCCTCGTGCTACACCATCGCGCCCTCGGTGAAGTGCGCTGCTCCCGAATTCGTGGAATACCAGATGGCTCGGTGCGCAGGAAACCGCGATGCGTCGAGAGCGAAAATAGGCCGCAGCTCTCCACTTGGCCTGCTGGAGCGAGGAACAGCGGGTCGAGCACCGCCTTGTATCTGGAAGTGTGACCTAGTTTGCAGAGGATTCGATCGGGGCGCCAGCTCGATGTTGCCTGCGTGGAGCTTTCTAGCAAACACCGCGCGTTAGCCCGATCGACGAGCGCTGTTCGCGGCGCGCCTCAACGCGTCAAAATCGGCATCTGCGGCCCCCATTGCGGCCCCCGATGGCAAAACGCCGGGGGCCACAGGCTCCCCAGCGTTCGGCAACATGAATGATCCCACCAACTTATCGAGAGCGGGCGACCGGACTCGAACCGGCGACGTCCAGCTTGGGAAGCTGGCATTCTACCAACTGAATTACGCCCGCGGAAAGCGGCTTCGCCGCTCGACATGCAAAGCTAGCGAGCCTGCTCCCATGGAACAAGTAACTACCTCACTTCCCCACCGCCGCCGGTAGTTGCAGCACGACATACTGCACGTCGTCTTTCGCCACCGCACGCAGCCATGCGATCAGCGCGTCCACATCCTCCGGCGGCTTCACCCCACGCTTCCCCTCCA
>DATCXR010000207.1:0-8072 GCA_036565685.1 Gemmatimonadaceae bacterium | reverse complement strand
CCCGCGCGCGGAGAGAAGCCGCGGCTCGTTCACACGCTCAACGGCTCCGGGCTGGCCTTTCCGCGCACCATCATCGCCATCCTCGAGCACTATCAGCGCCCCGACGGCACGGTGACGGTTCCCGAAGCGCTGCGGCCGTATCTGGGCGTCGACGTCCTCTCCTGATCGCATGCGCCGTGGCGCTCCGGTGGTCATCCTCGGCGCGCTCCTCGCGCTCCTGCTGGCTCTCTACATCATCTACTCGCAGCGCGTGGTGATGGAGCTGCGCGGCGACGCCGCGCGCTATGGCCAGATGTACGCGCGCGTCTTCGGCGCGCTCGCCGATCCGAGAGAGGAATCGGGCAACGCCGCTCTCCTGGAGCTCTCGCGACACATCCGCGAGCTCGGCGTTCCGGTGATAGTCACGGACATGACGGGGAATCCCACGGCGGCGGCCAATCTTCCCTTCGAAGCGCAGCTCGGCGATCCGCGGGTGCGCGAGTACATACCGCGTCTCGACCGCCAGAACGCGCCCGTGGTGGAGCCCGGGATCGGCACCGTCCACTTCGGCGACAGCAAGCTGATAACCTCGCTGCGGGTGATACCGGTGATCCTCGCCTCGCTCCTGGTGATGATCTTCGGCGCGGGTCTCTACATTCTGCGCGAGCGCGTGCGCACCGATCGCGAGCGGGTGTGGGCGGGGATGGCGCGCGAGTCGGCGCACCAGCTGGCCACGCCGCTCTCCAGTCTCAGCGGCTGGATCGAGCTCCTGGGCGACCGCGCCGGCGACGAAGTCGCCTCTTCGGCGATCAGGCACATGGGCGCCGATCTCGAGCGGCTGGAGCGAGTCTCGCACCGCTTCGAGCGGATTGGCCGCCCGCCTCGGCGCGACCGCCTCGACCTGGGTGACCTGGTGGTAAGAGTGGGTGAGTACTTCCAGGCGCGCGTCCCGACGCTCGCGCACCAGGTCACCATCATGGCGTCGCGCGGGAACGAGCCGGTGATCGTGGAGGGCGACGAGGTACTTCTCGAGTGGGCGCTCGAGGTGCTCGTCAAGAATGCGCTCGACGCGCTCGCGGGGCGGGGCGGGAAGATGCATATCACCACGCGGCGGCTCGACCCCGACCGCGTGCGAATCCGAGTGGCCGACGACGGGCCGGGTATCCCGCGCGAGCTGCGCAACCGGATCTTCGAGCCCGGCTTCACCACGAAGCAGGCGGGGTGGGGGATCGGGCTCTCGCTCGCCAAGCGGATCGTGGAGGAAAATCACGGCGGCCGGCTCGTTCTCGCGCACTCCGAGAAGGGCGCGACGTTCGACATTATACTTCAGGGATGAATCCGACAGCAGCATCCGGCAAGACGTCCACCGATCCGCTCGCCCGTCTCAATCCCGCCCAGCGCGAGGCCGCAACGCACTTCGAGGGGCCCATCCTCGTGCTCGCCGGCGCTGGCTCGGGGAAGACCCGCGTGCTCACCACCCGCATAGCACGCCTCATCGAGGAACATGGCGTCGATCCGCGCCACATCCTCGCCGTGACCTTCACCAACAAGGCCGCGGGCGAGATGCGCGAGCGCGTCGCTCGTCTCCTCGGCGAGCAGCCGGCGGGGATGTGGGCGGGGACCTTTCACGCGATCGGCGCGCGTATCCTCCGTCACGAGGCGCGCCACGCCGGGCGGAGCGCGAGCTTCACGATCTACGACGAGGAAGATTCCATTGCCGCGATCAAGCGCGCGATGGAGCGGCTCAACATCTCCACCAAGCAGTATTCGCCCAAGGCGATCCGCGCCGCGATATCGGACGCGAAGAACGCGCTCGTCTCGGTGAAGGAGTACACCTCGCTGGCGATGGATCCGCTGAGCCGCGCCGCCGCACAGGTGTACGCGGAGCTCGAGCGCGTGCTACGGGAAGGGAACGCGGCGGACTTCGACGATCTGCTGGTCCTGCCCGTGCGCATCTTCCAGGAGAACCCCGATCGCCTCGCCGTCTATCGCGAACGCTTCAAGTTCATCCTGGTCGACGAATATCAGGACACCAACCGTGCGCAGTACCAGCTCATCAAGCTCCTCGGCGGTGAGCACGGGAACGTGCTGGTCGTCGGGGACGATGATCAGAGCATATACGGCTGGAGAGGAGCGGACATCCGCAACATCCTCGACTTCGAGAAGGACTTCCCCGAAGCGAAGGTGGTGCGGCTGGAGGAGAACTACCGCTCCACGCCGCAGGTGCTCGATCTCGCCAACGTGGTGATCAGCGCGAACAAGTCGCGTCGGGGGAAGACGCTCCGCGCCACGCGCGAGGCGGGGGAGAAGGTGGTGGCGGTGGCGTGCGCCGACGAGCGCGACGAGGGCGACTTCGTGGCCGAGGAGATCCTCGACCGCCGCCGTCTCCCGGGCGGTGCCGCGCTCCGCGATTTCGCGATCCTCTACCGCACCAACTCGCAGAGCCGTGCGATGGAAGAGGCGCTGCGCAAGCGCGGCATCCCGTATCGCATAGTGGGCGCGGTTCGATTCTACGACCGGCGCGAGATACGCGACCTCATGGCGTACCTCAAGTTGATCGCCAACCCGGCCGACGACGAGGCGTTCCGGCGCTCGGTCGGGGTTCCGCGGCGCGGGCTCGGCGACACCACTATCGACCGGCTCGCCGAGGGAGCGCGCGATGCGGGTGTTCCGCTGCTGGCAGCCGCCTCGCGCTCCGATCTGCTCGAGCCGCTCCGCCCGGCGGCGCGCAACGCGCTCATCAGCTTCGCGACGCTCATCCGACGCTACCGCGAACGCGCCGCCAACTCGTCGGTGGACGAGTTGCTGCGCGACCTCGTGGAGGAGGTCCACTTCGCCGAATATCTCAAGCGCGACGGGCCGGACAGTGCCGACCGCATCGAGAACGTGCGCGAGCTCATCACGAGCGCCGCGGAGACTGTGCTGGACGAGGGCGGGGAGCTGGGCCTCACCCCGCTCGACAGCTTCCTGCAGCGCACCTCGCTCGTCACGGGGCTCGACAAGCTCGACCCCGACGCCGACGCCGTGACGATGATGACGCTGCACAACGCCAAGGGACTCGAGTTTCCCGTGGTGTTCATCAGCGGCCTGGAGGAGGGCCTCTTTCCGCTCAGCCGTTCGCACGACGACCCCGAGTTGCTCGAAGAGGAGCGGCGACTCTTCTACGTCGGGATCACGCGCGCCGAGCGGCGGCTCTACCTCTCGCACGCGCGCAGCCGGCGGCGCAACGGAGAGGAGATGCACTCCATGCCGTCGAGCTTCCTCCGGCCGATCCCCGACGAGATGCTCGAGCAGCGCGCCACGCCGCGACTGCGCGGCTCCGCGTCCATGAGCTGGATCGGCTCCGCGTCGCATTCGGGGCGCACGATGGGTTCTGGCAGCACGGCGGCGTCGAGACGCTCTGGAACCCCGGTCCGGCGTTCGCCGGCGTGGGACCCGGACATAGATGCCTCGCAGGACGCGCCTGCTTTCGTAGCCGGTGAGCGAGTGCGGCACCCGCGCTTCGGCGCGGGAACGATCGTTGACGTGAGCGGCTCGGGTCGGGACGCGAAGGTGACGGTGGACTTCGACGACGAAGCCGTTGGGGAGAAGCGGCTGGTGATAGCGTACGCGGGACTCGAACGGGGGTGGGAGTGAATGGCGGTCACACGAGATGATGTGGCGCACGTCGCCGAGCTCGCGCGCATCGCGCTCGACGAGACGCGCGTGGGCGACCTGGTGCGGGAGCTGAACGGGATCCTCTCGCACATGGACGAGCTGCGGAAGGTGGACACCGAAGGCGTGGAACCCACCGCCGGCGTGGGCGACGCCGGCACGCCGCTCCGCCCCGACGAGGGTCCACCCATTCCGCTCGACCGCCCGCGCGAGAAGTTCGCTCCCGCCATGCGCGACGGCTTCTTCATCGTCCCGCGTCTCTCGACACACGAGGACGCGGTGGAGGACGCCGGATGAGTACCGAGCACCCGGCCCGCGACGCGGTGCGCGCGGCGTTCGCGCGCATGGACGCAGTGAAAGCGGGACGCGACGGCCTGAACTGCGTCCTCTGGAGCGACCGCGGCTGGTCGCTCGACCTGGCGAAGGAAGCCGACCAGAACCCCGGCGGCGTGCTCGCCGGTGTTCCCTTCGCCGTCAAGGACAACATTGCCACACACCATCTCCCCACCACCTGCGGCTCGCGCATCCTGGAAGGTTACGTGAGCCCGTACGAGGCCACGGTCATCAGGCGGCTGCGCGAGGCAGGTGCGGTGCTCGTGGCCAAGACCAACTGCGACGAGTTCGCGATGGGCTCCTCCACCGAGCACAGCGCCTACGGACCCGCGCGAAATCCCGTCGATCCGTCTCGCGTCCCCGGCGGCTCGTCCGGCGGATCGGCCGCTGCGGTCGCTGCGGGGATAGTACCCATCGCGCTCGGCTCCGAGACCGGCGGCTCGGTGCGCCAGCCCGCCGCTTTCTGCGGCGTGGTGGGCGTGAAGCCCACGTACGGGCGAGTGAGCCGGTATGGTCTGGTGGCCTTCGCGTCGTCGCTCGACCAGGTGGGTGTCTTCGGCGCCACCGTGAGCCACGCGGCGCGCGCCATGGAGGTGATCGCCGGCCGCGATGAGCGCGACTCGACGAGCGCCGACCGACCGGTGCCGCAGCTCGGCTTCGACGGCTCGCAGCGGCTCGATGGCGTGGTGATCGGCCGCCCGCGCGAGTACTTCCCGGACTCGCTCGATGCGCGCATGCGCGAGCGCGTCGATTCAGCACTCGGGGCCCTGCGTGATCGCGGCGCCGAGGTGAAGGAAATCTCGCTGGAGCACACCGACCTCGCGATTCCCGTCTACTACATCGTCGCGACCGCGGAGGCGTCGTCCAACCTCGCGCGCTTCGATGGTGTGCGCTACGGCTTCCGCGACAACGGCAACGACGGCTTGAAGGGGATGTACGAGGCGACGCGCTCGCACGGCTTCGGGGCGGAGGTCACGCGCCGGATCCTCCTCGGCACCTACGTCCTCTCGGCGGGCTACTACGATGCCTACTACAAGAAGGCGCAGCAGGTGCGTACGCTCATCACGCGCGACTTCGGAGATGCCTTCGATAACGGTGTAGACGTGATCCTCACTCCCACCACGCCCACGCCCGCATTCGAGCTCGGCGCGAAGGCGGAGCCGTACGAGATGTATCTCAACGACATCTTCACGGCGACGGCCAATCTGGCCGGAGTGCCGGCGATGTCGGTTCCCGTGGGGACGATAGATGGACTGCCGGTTGGCGCGCAGATAATTGCCCGCCACTTCGAGGAGGGAAAGATGTTCCGCGTCGCGTCGGTGCTCGAGAACGCGCTCGGCGCGAATGGAGGTGCGAGATGAGCACTCGGGTAAGCGTTGCCGACCCCATCACCGAGCGCTACGAGATGGTGGTAGGTCTCGAGGTGCACGTGCAGCTCCGCACGGAAACGAAGGCCTTCTGCAAGTGCTCCACCACCTTCGGTGCCGCGCCCAACGCGAACACCTGCCCCGTGTGCCTCGCGCTCCCGGGAAGCCTGCCGGTGCTCAACGAGGAGGCGGTGAAGCTGGCCGTTCGAGCCGCCTGCGCGCTCCAGTGCGAGATCAAGCCCATCTCGATCTTCGCGCGCAAGAACTACTTCTATCCCGATCTTCCCAAGGGCTACCAGATCTCGCAGTACGACAAGCCGCTCGCCACGAACGGGCGCATGGTGATCGGGAAGAACGCTGACGGAACGCCCATTACGATCGGCATCACCCGGCTTCACATGGAGGAGGATGCGGGGAAGTCCGTCCACGACCGCTTCCCGGGTGCGAGCGCCATAGACCTGAACCGCGCGGGCGTTCCGCTCATAGAAATCGTGAGCGAGCCGGACATGCGCTCCTCCGCGGAGGCAGGGGCTTACCTCAGGGTACTCAAACAGCTCCTCGAGTACATAGACGTGAGCGATGTGAACATGGAGGAAGGGAGCCTCCGCGTGGACGCCAACGTGAGCGCGCGCGAGCGCGGCGAGACTCGCCTTGGTACCAAGACCGAGGTGAAGAACATGAACTCTTTCTCCGGCGTGGAGCGCGCGCTCGAGGCGGAGTTCGCGCGGCAGTGCGCCATACTCGATCGCGGCGAGAAGGTGCAGCAGCAGACGATGCTCTGGGACGGCGCTCGCGGCGAGGTGCGACCTGCGCGCTCCAAGGAGGAGAGTCACGATTATCGCTACTTCCCCGAGCCCGATCTTCCGCCGCTCCGGCTCGATCGCGACTGGATCTCGGATATGAAGGCGTGCCTCCCCGAGCTGCCGCAGGCGCGTCAGAAGCGATTTGCCGACGAGTACTCGCTCCCGGCGGGCGACATCGAGGTGCTTACATCCAGCCCGGCGCTCGCCGACTACTTCGAGGGAGTGGCGCGGCAGTCGGACGACCCGAAGGCGGCGGCGAACTGGGTGATGGGCGAGGTGCTAGCCGCGCTCAAGACCACCGATCAGCAGATCGCGCACTTCAGCGTTCGTCCCGCCGATCTGGCGCGCCTCATCGAGCTGGTTCGCGACGGCTTCGTGAGCAACACGGCGGGGAAGAAGATCTTCGCGGCCATGGTCGAGACGGGCGACCCCCCGGCCAGGATCGCCGAGCGCGAGGGGCTGGTTCAGGTGCGCGATGCGAGCGAGCTCGAGAAATGGGTGGACGAGGTGCTCGCCGAGAATCCGGACGAGGCCAAGCGCTTCCGCGACGGCGAGAAGAAGCTGCTCGGCGTGCTGGTGGGGCAGGTGATGAAGAAGTCGAAGGGGCGCGCCGATCCGCGGCGCGTGAATCAGCTGTTGTCCGAGCGGGCCGCCTCGTAGAGCGGCCGCTCGAGGCGCGCGGCGAAGTCGAGCCTGGAGGTGGGCAGCCCGAAGTGCTTCAGCGCTTCGCCGGAGAGTCGCGACGACACGCGGCTGAGCCGCGCCGCGCGCCGCACATCCTTCGCCAGTCGCAGCGCCTCGTCGCCTGAGGGATCGAGCGAGTACGGCTCCGAGTGATCCACGCGGCTCAGGAAGTCCATGATGAAGTCGTAGCTCCGCTCCATGTAGCGCCCCACTTCGTTGGTGCGCAGATCCCATCTGCTGTTCACGGCGGCGATCTGGAAGATGCGCTGCCACGACTCGGTGTCGGTCACGTACACCATCCCGCGGAAGATTCGCCGGTTGGTCTGCGTGCTGAAGATCGTGGGGCTCAGGATGCGGTCGAGATGCTCGTCTTCGGACGCGTGATCGCGCACGAGGACGTCGCGCGCGCGGTGGCTGAAGGTCGGGCCCAGATGCGTCTCGAAGCGGCTCTCCCAGTAGCTGTGCCCGAGTCCCGAGGTGCGCGACGCGATGATCAGATAGCGCGGAACGAAGTAGTTGTGCGCCACCGTGTCGGCCGCGAGGTGCGCCAGGTAACCGAGCGCGAAGCTGCGGATCCGCTCGTCGTTCGCCTTGTCGAGGATCTCGAAGCCCACCGTCCACGAATGACAGTGGCGCCCCACCGGTGCGTACTTCTTGGCGATGCTGGTGTCGGCAGCGATCGAACCGTAGAGGAACTCCACGGGGAACGCTCGCAGCAGGTCGGCGACCCCGCCCGGGAGAGTCGCAAGCGAGCGGAGCACGGCCTCGCCGAGAAAGATGTGCGTCCCCGGTGTCCACGCGAACGCGGATGCGGGGATCAGGCACATCAGCAACCCCGCCGCGGCGAGCACGAATAGCACGCGGCGCGCGGCAGGGGCGCGCAGAACGCGCGCGCCGCCCGCTCCGAAGCGAGCCACGCCTCCAGGAACTGCCAGGGACATCGTGTGGTGCAGCGTCCTCAGACGCCGAGCCGCTTGCGCTGGCGACGGACGGCCTTGCGAAGCCCCTTGAGCTCGCGAGCGACCGCATCGTCTATCGTCTCGCGCGCCGACTCCAGATAGGAGCCGAGCGATTCGCCGATGTCCTCGAAGGGAATGTTGTCCATCAACTCGGCGCTGCGGCGGCGCACCTTTCTCGCCCCCTTAGCCCCATAGTGTCCAGCCTTCACGGCGCCTCGACCGGCCGCCCGCGCGGCGGTGTACGCCGGGCTGCGCCCCTCGGGGCCGCGGCGCAGGAGCAGCGCGATCCCCGC
>DATCXR010000205.1:0-5878 GCA_036565685.1 Gemmatimonadaceae bacterium | reverse complement strand
GCGGCCCGCCCTCACCCAGACGGTGTCACCGGCCGAGACCTTGCCACCCGCCCCGGAGAGCGCGGCCGAGAGGCTCATGGGCGAGGACTGCGTGCCGCTCGCACTCGAAGAACCCGAGGGCGAAACGAAGATCCCGCTGTGTGAATCGCTCGGCGTCGAATCAGGATCGGGAGTGGGCGTCGGATCCGTCGTCGGCGGTGCCTCGGGAGCCGTGACGGTGATGCTCGCGGTCCCGGTCTTCCCCTCGCTGGCCGCGGTCACGGTGGCGCTGCCTGCAGCGACGGCGGTCACGAGCCCCGCGGACGTAACAGTGGCTACCGATTGATCGCTCGAGATCCAGGTGATGGTGCGCCCGGTGAGCGTGGTGCCCGAGGCGTCCTTCAATGTGGCGGAGAGCGTCTTCGTGTCACCGACCAGGAGACTCGCGGAGCTCGGCGAAACGGCGACACTGGCCACCGCCGGGAGTGAGACCACTATCGCCGCCGAGTCGCGCTGCCCCTCGCTCGTCGCGAAGATCCACGCGCTCCCCGCCGCGACACCGGTCACCGCGCCGGACGATGAGACGGTCGCCACGCTGCTCTTTCCGCTCGACCACGTTATGGAGCGTCCCGTGAGCGTCTTCCCGTTCGCATCGAGCGTGGTTGCCGCGAGCGTGACACTCTTGCCGACGTCTATCTGAGCGCTCGCGGGGCTCACCGTAACCGACGCGACCGGCGGGAGCGTGACGGTGATGGCTGCCTGGCCGCTCACTCCTTCGACGGTCGCGGTGATGGTGGCCTTGCCCGGCGCCACGCTGCTCACCACTCCGGACGGGGAGACCGTTGCAGCCGCGCTGTTGCTGCTCGACCAGCTCACCGTGCGTCCGCCGAGCGCGGTTCCGTCGGAGTCCTTCGGCGTGGCCGTGAGCTGCAGCGTCGAGCTGGCGATGAGAGTGTCGGCTGTCGGCGATACCGCTACGCTCGTGACCGGCGCCGATCCCGAGCCGACCTTCACCTGCCCCTTGCCGATCTTCCCCTTTCCATTGCCACCCTGGACGGTCACCGATGCCGAGATCGTCGCAGTCCCGCTCGATAGAGCGCTGACGGTACCATCGGATGAGACGGTGGCGACCTTCTCGTCGTCGCTCGACCAGACCACCAACTTGTCTTCTATCGGCTTCCCGCGATCATCGAGCGCGGTGGTGCCGAGCCGCGTGGTCTTTCCACTGGCCACCGTCACGGTGCCGGGAACGACACTCACACTCTCCACCGGACGCGCTGACACCTGCACGACGGCGGAGTCGCTCACTCCATCCACGGTCGCCACCACGATCGTGTTGCCCGCCGAAAGCCCGACGAGCACACCGCCCGCTATCGTGGCGATTGCGGGATTGGCGATGCTCCACTTCACGCTGCGTCCGGTGATCTTCTGCGCCTCGTCATCACGCGGTTCGGCCGCGAAGCGAGCCGTGTCACCGGCGAGCAGTGTCGCGCTCGCCGGAGAGAGCGCGACCGATGCGACCTGCGGAGCGAGCACGGTGAGCGTGGCCGTTCCAGTCCTGGTGCCATCGGTGGCGGTGATGATGGTGGAGCCCACGCGCCGGGCCATCACCTCGCCCTTCTCGGACACTGTGGCGATGGAAGTATCGGCGCTCTTCCAAACTATATCCTGATTCTCGAGCTCGTGGCCCGAGGGATCGAGCGCCAGAGCGCTCAGCGGGATGCGCTTGCCGACGTTCGTCTCCGCTTCGGCTGGCTGGACGGTGATGGCCGCGACCACTCGTTCCTGTGATGCGTCCACGGTGGGAGCGGCAGTGTCGATGCAAGCGACTGCCGGGAGAGCGAGAAGGAGCACAGCCGACGTGACAACCCAGTGAAGGCGACGCATACGACACCCCTGGTTGTGGTTCCGTTCGGCGGCCCGACCAGCATGGCGCTCGACTGGAGCGCTTTAGCTTCGTGGCTTTGCGTCGCCGGCTTTCGCCGGTTTTGCCCTTGTCGCGGCGCCCACTTCGGGGGCGTTGCGATCCTGCCATCGATTGGTAGACGAGTATTAGACAGGTCGGCGAGCGGGGAGGTAACTCGCTCCCGGCCACCACCAGATGTGTTTACTGCATGCGCTACAATACGTTACAGCGCGCACCCGGGAGCTGTCTTGCGGTTACCTCAGTGCGACGGTAAAGTGCCAGTTTCAGACGCCAACTTGACATAGTGGAGAGCATTCGCGGGAAATGTCTTTACTAGGGCTCTACCACCGGATGCCCATGCCGCTCCGTTCGTTTGCGGCGGGCGCGCGGGGCTGGTACCTCCGCTCCTGGCGCTACGGCCCCGAAACCGAGCGGCTGATCGCCGAAGCCGCGGAGCGTGAGAGCTGGAGCCCTGAGCGATGGCGGTCGTTCGAGGAAGAGCGGCTCGCGCACGTGCTGCATCGCGCCGCCACGCGCGTTCCCTACTACAGGGCACGGTGGGAAGAACGCCGCAGAGCCGGTGACCGCCGCTCGCCCGAGTACCTCGAGCACTGGCCGATCCTCGCCAAGGAAACCGTGCGCGCCGACCCGCGCGCCTTCCTCGCCGACGACGTGGACGAGCGGCGGATGTACCACGAGCGTACCAGCGGAACTACGGGCACGCCGCTCGATCTCTGGCTGAGTCGCGAGACCGTGCGCGGGTGGTTCGCGCTCTACGAGCGGCGCACGCGCGGCTGGTACGGAGTGAGCCGGCACGACGCGTGGGTGATGATGGGCGGCCAACCGGTGATCCCGCCCGATCGCACGCGCCCGCCCTTCTGGGTGTGGAACGCCCCCATGAAGCAGCTCTACGTCTCGTCCAGCCACGTGAGCGCGCGCAACGCCGCCGCGCTCATCGGCGCGATGCGATCGAGGCGAGCCACGCACCTCGTCACCTACGCATCCACGGCCGCCGCACTCGCTACCGAAGCGGCGAAGCTCGGGCTCCACGTGGACGGATTGCGCGTCGTGATCACGAACGCCGAGTCGGTCTTCTCCTGGCAGCGCGAGATCATCCGCGCGGTCTTCGGCTGCCCGGTGCAGGAGACGTACGGAATGGCGGAGCTGGTGGCCGGTGCGGGCGAGTGCGACCGAGGCTCGTTGCACCTCTGGCCGGAAGTCGGGAAGGTCGAGATCCTCGATGACGGCGACGAAACTCCAGTGCCCGCGGGCACTGCCGGGCGGCTGATCTGCACCGGCCTCCTCAACGCCGACATGCCGCTCGTTCGCTTCGCCGTCGGCGACCGCGGCGCGCTGGCCGCACACGGACAGTGCGAGTGCGGCCGCACTCTGCCGATACTGTCGCACATCGAGGGGCGCACGAACGATCTCATCATCGCGCCCGACGGCCGCAGAGTCTACTGGCTCAATCCGATTCTCTACGGGCTTCCGATTCACCAGGCGCAGATCATCCAGGAGACGCTCGAACGGCTGCGCATCCGCTACGTCCCCGCGCCCGGCTTCACCGACGCGGCGGAGCGCGAGATCACGCATCGCCTCCACCAGCGGCTCGGCGATGTGGAAGTGGTATTCGAGTCGATGGAGAGCATCCCTCGCGAGGCGAACGGGAAGTTCAAGGCGGTGCGCTGCGATCTCTCACCCGCCGATCGCGAGCGCGCCGGCCTGGATGCGGCGGCCGCGAGATGAGTGAGCGGCCGCTGGTCTCGGTCGTCATTCCATGCCGCAACGAGCGCCGCTACATCGGACCCTGTCTCGACGCGCTCCTCGCGATGGACTACCCGCACGACCGCCTGGAAATTCTCGTCGTCGACGGGATGAGCGACGACGGCACGCGCGAGGTGCTCGCCGACTACCGCGCGCGGCACCCGATCATCCGAGTCCTCGACAACCCGGGGAGAGTCACTCCGAACGCGCTGAACATCGGTGTGGCCGGCAGTCGCGGTGAGATCATCATGCCGATCGGCGCGCACAACGCATCGCCGCCGCACTACATCACGCGCCTGGTGCACTGCCTGGAAGAGAGCGGCGCCGACAACGTGGGTGGGATCCTGACCACCGAGCCGGGCGGGCCCGGCGCGGTGGCGCGCGCCATAGCGATCGCCATGGCGCACCCCTTCGGCGTGGGGAATGCGCACTTCCGCATCGGGACACGCGAGCCGCGCTGGGTGGACACGGTTCCATTCGGCTGCTATCGACGCGAGGTGTTCGATCGGATCGGTCTCTTCGATGAAGATCTCATCCGCAACCAGGACGACGAGCTGAACATCCGCCTCATCCGCGCCGGCGGACGAATCCTGCTCGTTCCCGACGTGGTGTCGAGCTACCACGCGCGCGATTCGCTCGCCAAGCTCTGGCGGATGTACTACCAGTACGGCTACTTCAAGCCGCTGGTCGCGCGGAAAGTGGGAGGGGTGTTCACCTGGCGTCAGCTCGTCCCCCCCGCCTTCGTGCTCGCGCTGATCATCTCCTCCGTCGCCGCCATCGTCTGGCCCGGCAGCGCGCCACTCCTGGCGATCATCGTCGGCGCGTATCTGGCCGGCGTCGTGGCCATCGCGCTCCCGGTGGCGCTCAGGCACGGTCTCGGCGTGGCGCTCGCGCTCTCTGCTGCCATCCCCGTGCTGCACGTCAGTTACGGAACCGGCTTCCTCAAGGGTGTCATGGATTTCCTCATCCTGCGGCGAAAATCCGTGCGTGGAGCTCCCTCCGCCGTGCCGACTTCGCGGTAGACTTCGCCTCGCGCGGCCATTGCGTGTCGAGGCACACGCTGGCATACCCTTCGCGCCCCCGCCCCACTGATGCGGCAGCCCCACAACACTTGTGTTGCCACTGTGGAGAAACTTCCGCACGAGGCCCTCTAGGGCCGACTTAAGCCTCTTGATTCAGGCACAACCCCTGCTTCCGCCTCTATTGACCCCCTTCGCGGCGACAGCGTATGGTACTCGCCGCTCGAAGGTTGGAGCTTTCTAATGTTCGAGCGAGCCGAGTGATCGCACCGATCTCTCTCGCTCGCCCAGAACGAAGTGTGGAGCGGGTGGGATGTCGTCGTCCGAAGCAAGAGAAAGGGTGGTCGAAAGCGCGGCCACTGATCATTCTGGAAATATCGTTCGCCTGGCGACGCACCCCGCCGTTCGCGAGCGCCGTACGCGCACCGATCGACCGGCTGCCGTCGCGCTGTACCGTGAAACTTCCCGCGAGCGAGCGTTCGCGCCAGCAGCCGGAGTCTACACTCCTCGCGCCACCTTCCTCCCCTTCTCGCCTCCCTCGATCGGAGAGGAGGAAGTCGAAGAGGTAGTCGATGCCCTTCGCTCGGACTGGCTCACTACCGGCCCCAAGACGCTGCGCTTCGAGAAGGCTTTCGCCCGCTATGTGGGCGCGCCTGGCGCGCTCGCGCTGAACTCCTGCACGGCCGGGCTGCACACCGCGCTCGTGGCGCTCGGGATCGGCCCGGGCGACGAGGTGATCACCACGACGATGACCTTCGCCGCCACGGTGAACGTGATCGAGCACGTGGGCGCGAGGCCGGTCCTGGTCGATGTGGAACCCGACACGCTGAACATCGACCCGGCGTGCATCGAAGCCGCCATCACGCCGCGCACCCGGGCGATCACCGTGGTCCACTACGCGGGGCACCCCGCGGACATGGATCCGATCGAGGAGATCGCGCGCGCCCACGGCATCACGGTTATCGAAGACGCCGCTCACGCGGTGCCGGCCTGGTATCGCGGGCGGATGATCGGCTCCGGCGACAATCCCACGGCGTTCAGCTTCTACGCCACCAAGAACCTCACCACCGGCGAGGGTGGGATGCTCACGGGGAGCGTCGAGTTTCTCGAGCGCGCGCGGCCGGTTTCGCTGCACGGGATGACGCGCGATGCTCTGCGGCGCTACGAGAAGGGCGGAAGCTGGCGCTACGAGATCCAGGCGCCCGGCTTC
>DATCXR010000204.1:0-3337 GCA_036565685.1 Gemmatimonadaceae bacterium | reverse complement strand
CCCGCGCGCGGCCACCGCCACGAGCGCGCCGGCGGAATCCACCAGCGCCGCACGATCGCCCGCGACCGTGGCTTCCACCGGCCGACCGTTCACCACCCGGGCGACGGCTCCTTCGCCCAGCCACTCCGCCGGCATGGAGCGCACCGCCTCGATGGGCGGGAGGACGGTGGCAGCGCCGGACGCGACTTCGTCGAGGGTGGACGCCGCGGTCACGGCGAATGGCCCGCTGCGCACGCGGCGCAGCGCCGCGAGGTGCGCGGCACTCCCGCTCGACTCGCCCAGATCGCGAGCGAGGGCGCGCACGTAGGTGCCGCCGCTGCACACGACGGTCGCGTCCAGCTCATCGTCGCGCCATGCGCGCACCGTCCAGCCGTGCACGCGCACCCTCGCCGGCTGCAGCTCCAACTGAATGCCGCACCGCGCGGCGGCGTACGATCGACGCCCTCCAACCTGCTTCGCCGAAAAAGCCGGCGGCCGCTGGAGGATGTCGCCGGTGAGCTCTTCGAGCGCTCGCTCGACCGCCGCGCGTGAGGGGAGCGCGGCCTCGGCGACCGCGCTACCCGTGACATCGTCGGTATCGGTGGCTACGCCGAAGCGCACGGTGGCCTCGTACTCTTTGGGCTCGGCATCCATGTACGGCAGGAGCCGCGTGGCTCGACCCACGAGGACGACGAGTAGCCCCGTGGCGAACGGATCGAGGGTACCAGCGTGCCCCACGCGCCTGATGCCGAGCGCGCGCCGCACCACTGACACCACGTCGTGCGAGGTGGGGCCAGAGGGCTTGTCCACCAGCAGCAGGCCGTCAATCGGTCGCTTCCCCATCGGCGGGAGGCCCCTTCCCATCCTCGTCACGGCGCAGGTCGGAGAGGAGGCTCTCGATGCGCGCCGCGCGCTCCACCGTCCTGTCGAGCCGGAACTCGAGCTCCGGCGCGATGCGCAGCCGAACCGCTCGCGCCACGCGCGCCCGCAGGTGCGCCGCGAGACTTTCGAGCCCTTCGAGGGTCGTCGTCCTTTCCTCGTCAGAGCCCATGATGCTCACGTACACGCGAGCGTGCCGCAGATCGTTCGTGACGTCCACACCGGTTACGGTCACGAAGCCAACGATGCGCGGATCCTTCGCCCCCTCGGTGAGGAAGCTAGCCACTTCTTCACGCACCGCCTCCGCGACCCGGACTGCACGACGATTGGTTGATGCCATGATGTAACCAGGAAGTAGCGGTGAAAGGGACAGGAAACAGGGAACAGGAGACAGGTACCGGCTCCCGCGGGGGAAACCCTCTACCGAGGAGCAGTTCCTGTTTCCTGTTCCCTGTTTCCTGTTTCCTTTCACCCTTCGACTAAAGGGTCCGTGCTACCTCTTCCGTCCGGTAGCACTCGATGATGTCGCCGACTTTGAGGTCGTTGAAGTTCTCGATCCCGATGCCGCACTCGAAACCTTCGCGGACTTCGCGGACGTCGTCCTTGAAGCGGCGGAGCGAGCCGATGGTGCCCTGGTAGACCTCCACGCCATCGCGGACGACGCGGACCTGACCCTGACGGTTGATCACGCCGCTCCGCACCAGGCAGCCGGCAACGACACCGACGCGCGGTACGCGGAAGAGCTCGCGCACCTCGGCCTCGCCGAGGGTGACCTCGCGCTCCTCGGGACGAAGCATCCCCTCGAGCGCCGCGCGCACATCGTCCACCGCTTCGTAGATCACGCGGTAGAGGCGGATGTCCACGCCCTCGCGCTCCGCGGCAGAGCGCGCGTTGTTGTCGGGGCGTACATGGAAGCCGATGATGATCGCACCGGATGCGCGAGCGAGAAGGATGTCGCTCTCCGTGATCGCGCCCACGCCGCGGTGTACGACGTCCACCTTCACCTCGGCGTTCGAGAGCTGGCCCAGCGCGTCGGCGAGCGCCTCGGCGGGACCGCCCTGGTCGGCCTTGATGAGCAGCTGCAGCGTGCGCACTTCGCCGGCCGCCGCCTGGGACATGAAGTCCTCGAGCGACACGGTAGCACCACGCGACGTGCGACGGCTCCTCGCCTCGCGGTCGAGCCGCTGGCGCCGCTGCGCGATGTCGCGCGCTTCTGTCGCCTCGGCTACCACGAGGAACTGGTCGCCGGCCATTGGCACACCCTCGATGCCGAGAACCTGCACCGGAATCGCCGGCCCGGCCTCCTCTACCGGCTTGCCGCGCTCGTCGAGCATCGCGCGCACGCGGCCGGAGTACATGCCGCAGATGAAGTCATCACCTACCCGCAGCGTGCCGTTCTGCATCAGAACCGTGGCCACCGGGCCCTTCCCCGGATCGAGCTGTGCTTCCACCACTGTGCCCACGCCGGCGCGATCCGGGTTGGCCTTGAGATCGAGGATCTCGGCCTGCAGCAGGATCTGGTCGAGCAGGTCGGAGACGTTCGTCCCCTTCTTCGCGGATATCGGGGTGGCGAGCGTGTTGCCTCCGAACTCCTCGAGCACCACGTCGTGCTGCAGGAGATCCTGCTTCACCTTCTGCACGTCGGCCGATGGGAGGTCGATCTTGTTGATCGCGACGACGATGGGCACGCCCGCGTTCTTCGCGTGCGAGATTGCCTCCACCGTCTGCGGCATGACCTGGTCGTCTGCCGCCACCACCAGCACGACGATGTCCGTGGCCTGCGCGCCGCGGGCACGCATGGCGGTGAACGCCTCGTGGCCCGGGGTGTCGAGGAAGGTGATCTCGCGCTCGTCGGGGAGCGTCACGTGGTACGCACCGATGTGCTGCGTGATCCCGCCCGACTCGCCGGCTACCACGGTCTCGTTCCGGATGTAATCGAGGAGCGAGGTCTTACCGTGGTCGACGTGGCCCATGATGGTGACCACCGGCGGCCGCGAGACGAGATCTTCGGGACGGTCTTCCTCGATCTCTGCGGGCACGGCGGCGTATTCCGCCTCGCGCACTGCCTGGAAGCCGAACTCGCCGGCGATCAGCTCGATCTGGTCGAAGTCCAGGCGCTGGTTGATCGTCACCATGAGGCCGAGGTTCTTGAAGGCAAAGGCGACGATCTGCGTGGGCGGGATCTTGAGGATCTGCGCCAACTCGCTCACGGTGATGAACTCGTTGACGTGCACCGTAGTCTTCTCGCGCTCGGCCTCGGCCGCGCGCTGTGCCTCCATCTCCTCACGGTACGTCGGCTCGTCGGAGCGCCGCGGGCCGCGACGCGACGGCGCGCCGCGCATCGCGGTCATGGTGCGCGAGATGTTGGCAGTCACCGCCTCGCGATCCACCGTGCCGCGCTTCCCCTTCTTTCTCTTCCCACCGCGCTTCTCGTCGCGGCGACCGGGGACCGAAGTTCCTGCGCCAGGTGCGGCAGAGG
>DATCXR010000178.1:0-7887 GCA_036565685.1 Gemmatimonadaceae bacterium | reverse complement strand
GCGGTCGCTCCAGTAGCCGCTCGCCTTGGTGGAGTCATCCACCGCCTCGAGCAGGAGTGGACGGTCGGCAGTCAGGAAGCGCTCGGCGGTATCCGCTTCCGCGAGGCGGAAGATGATCTGCTCACGCTGTCCGACCGAGTCGGTGAGCACACGTGCCGGGTTGCGCCCGCTGGGATCCACCTCCCACACATCGTAGCGGTCGTACACGAGGACGGACTTCTCGCCCTCCGTCCACCCCGCGATTCCCCACGCGGCAGCGGTGCTCGGCGTGTCCCAGGTCTCCTGGTCGAAGCGGACGCCCGCAATGGAGCCGGTGATGTCCGCGCTCCGCTTCGTGGCCGTGGAGTACGAGTACCAGTGCCCGTTCTCCCCGAACCAGAGGATGTAGCCGCCGGCAGGAGAGAGCGACGCACGGAATGGCACGCGGCTGGCGATCTGGGTGCGCTTGCCGGTCGCTACATCGATCGCGTAGAGATCGCGACCGCCCTCGCCCCACATCGCCTCGACGCGATACGGCACCTCGGTCTCGCCGAGCGCCGTGCGGAAGTCGGGCGAGAGCTGGATCTCCGGGAGCGAGTCGCTTCCGAGGATGCGAAAGTCGCGCGAGCGCAGGTCGTACACGGAGGTGAAGGAGCGCTTGCGATCCTTCGCCGCCTCGATGCGCTGCTCCGGCTGGAGGCGGCCGTCCCTGTAGTGCCAGAGGTTGAACACCGCCTTGTCGGCCAGCGAGTCGGCGGGGATGGAATCGGGAACCATGGGCGCGACCCCGAAGCGGAGCGCGGCGCCGTCGGACGAGAACTCGATAGGTGACTCGGTCGAGACGAGCAGCGAATCGCCGAGCATCGCCGAAGTCACCAGCGCCTGAGCAGCGCTGCCGTCCGCCGCTGCCGGTACATCCTTTGCACCCTTGCCACCCTTCTTCGAGCTCGCCGCGCGATCGCCGAGCGCGGCTGCGTAGAGCGCGAATCGCGGCTCCTCACGACCCTGCTCGGCGCGATCCGAGACGAACGCCGCGACGGTGCCCGCCGAATCGATCGCGAGGGAGCGATACGCGCCAACGCCGCTCAGAAGTGTGAGCGTGCGGCCGTCCGCAAGCGAGCGGGCGTACGCGCCGTTGGTGCTCTCGTTGCGCGAAGCCACGGTCCATGCGAGCCAGTGTCCGGGCTCATCGAAGTCGTACGCGGTTACATCCGCGATGCGAAGTTCCTCGCCCGACTCCAGGTCTCGGAGCACGAGCGTGGAGCCGTACTGCTTCTTCGCGTGCTTCCCGGTGGAGTCCGCGCCCACCGGACGCGCCACGCCGCCGGGGGTCGCCGCGGCGCTGGGCGCTGCCGAATCAGGTGCGGTGGAGTCGGCGGCGGCCGAGTCGTTCGAGGCGAGCAGGTAGGCGAGCCAGCGGGACGAGCCGCTCGCAAGCTTGAACGACTTCACCCGCGGAATCTCATCCACATGTCCGTCGGACGTCCGCAGGATGCCGAGCGACGACCGGGGGCGGCTCGCGTCCTTCCCGCGCTTCTCGTGTAGTGTGTTCTCGTACTCTTCTCGACTCGGCTCGATGGTGAAGACGAGGAACTTGCCGTCCGCGGTGAAGCGCGGGGCGGGGAAGCGAATGGCATCGTCGCGACTCGCGCCCGGCTTCATCTGCGGCCGGCCGATGTAGCCGCGCGTGTGGCGCACCTCCTTGCCGCTCCCGAGATCGCGCAGCACGACGTCGCCATCGCCCACCTGCGGCACGAGCGACCATGCGGCCCAGCGTCCGTCGTTCGAGAGCGTCACATCGCGGATGGAGCGCCACGAATCGAAGGCCGCCTGCGTGAGTGGGCGCCTGGCGTCGGGAGGGGATACATCGACAGTCGATGTATTGGGCGTTCGTGAGCGATCGCTTGGCTCGACGTTCGATGTATCGGGCTGTGCACGGGTGAAGCGCGCGGCACGCTCCCCGTCGCGGGCAGGGCGCTCCGGGCTTGCGCCCTGGGCGCCGAGCGCATTGGAGGCAGGGAGCGCGGCGCCCAGAGCGAATACGGCGACGGCCAGAAGGTGGCGACGCCCGGACGGAGACCCGGCAGGCGTGGTGGATTTGGATCGGCGCATGTTCGAGATGCTCGTGGCGGGGGTGGGAGCGTTCGGCCGGCGGGGAGCGCGGCGCGCGGTCTGAGAGGCGCCGAAGATCGCTCGGCAATGGCGTGGTCATGGCGACCGGGTCGTCCCGATAAAGTGTCCCACTACCGCCGTGCCTCGCAACCCGTGCATGCGCGAAGCTGCACTCAGGCGCTGACCGATCCGTGTCTTCAGCGCGATGCCAGGACAACGTTGACTCGATTTCGCTGCTTGGGTAAATTCCGAGGCTCAGAGATAAAAGGGGCCTGTAGCTCAGTTGGTTAGAGCGCACGCCTGATAAGCGTGAGGTCAGAGGTTCAACTCCTCTCAGGCCCACTCCCGCAACGGAAGACCCCCGCACGAACCGAATAGCGTGCGGGGGTCTCTGCGTCTCGCGGTGATCGCTGCCTCGCTACTTCGCCACCATCACGAACACCGCGAACTCCGTCCCTGTGGCCGCCGTGCGCTTGCCGGTGATCGAGGGGACGGACCGGCCTCCCCTTATCGGAATGGTGACGCTGCCTCCGGCGTACGTTCCGGTGATCACGGGCGGGCCGTAGAAGTCCTGCACGTCGCGCACTTCGTAGCGCCGCCCTGGCTCGAGCACGTCGGAGAGATCCACCTCTACACCGCTCTGCTCCGCCCAGTTGTAGACAATGACATTCGCGCGCCCGGGCTCGTAGCGATTCGGATGTACCAGCACACGCGACTGCGTGGGCACGGAGCCATCGATCACCACGTTGCGCGCCGCATTGAGGCTCGCCCATTTGACGATGAGCAGCTCGCCGACGAAGTAGTTGTCAGTGACCGTACCGTCGTAGTTGATGGGGCCCCAGTCGTAGCCGAGTCGGGCGGTGTGCTCGCCACGCAACGAAGAGTTCCGATAGCTGTTGTTATTCGTGAATACCAGATTTCGGAGAGGTGATTTGCCTCCGACCTGATAGTCCATCCCACCCGACATGCCGAACTGCTCCCCGACTCCATTGTTGAACGAGGTATTGCGTTCGATGATGTAGTTGTTGAGGGCCGCTTTGTCGGAGCCGTACACGTGGACGCCGTACCCGAACTGGTTGAACAGAATGTTGTCCAGGATGCGCTGGGTACCCGTGCGGTTCTGGCCGTAGATCCCGTGCGCGGAGTGATCGGCGGTGTGGCCGTGGAAGCCGTTGTTGTAGATGATGTTGCCGTAGGCTTCCTGGTCGGGACCCTCGCTCCACATGCCGAGCCCGTTGCCCGAGTGGTCGTGGACGACGAGGTTGATGAACCGACAGCCGGGGCAGTGGGAGTCTATTCCCATGACGTCCCTGCTGCCGGTATTGGTGTTCGCTACCTCGAAACCCCAGTACCAGGTGTACCTACCGTTCACGCCGATGGAGCCGTCGACGGTGGCCCGCTCGTCAAAGTACTGGCGAACGATGATGGGAGCGTCTTCCGCGCCCGCGAGGGTACTCGTGAAGCGCCCGGAGTACGTTCCCCCGAGCAACCAGAGCGTGTCGCCTGGCTGGATCCGTCCGCCGGCGCCGCTCAGCGCAGTCGGGAGATCCCACGGGTCCGCGATGGTTCCGGCGGAGCGTGTCGTGCCCGACGGTGACGCGAAGAAACTCCTGGCGCCATGGGGCTGGGGCGGCCCGCCTGGGCCTTCGGTAGGTGAGTCGAGGCCGGAGCAGGCCACGACCGTGAGAAGCGAGAGCAGCACTCTGGCGAAGCCAGCGGCGCGGTTTCCTGACATACACCACCCTCCCGCGGATCCCGCGAGGCGGCGGGTGTAGCCACCACAGCTCTCTTACGTCCCTACCGCCATCTCTCCGCATCGTCGGATGCATCCGACGTCCTACTCTTCACTTTATTTCGCGGAACGGCAATAGTGCGGGGCACCCGGCTACCTGATGAGGTAGAAGCTGCTCTGCCTCCCCAGCGCCCACTCCCAGCCATCCTCGGTGAGCATGGCGTCCTCCTCGAGCGCGAAGCGCACCGGGATTCCGCCCCACTCCGGAACGCGGTGCGTAGCGTTCAGCTCGATCGAGTACCACGTGTTCGCATGGAACGGGTAGTCACCGGCGCCCGGCACACCCTGCTGATAGTCGGTCATCCCCAGCGTGGTACCCGCGCCGTGGCCGTGATAGCCGATCGGATGCGTGTAGATGGACGGGGTGATCCCCTCGGCGATCGCGCGCTTGCGCGCAGCGGCGAGTGCGGCGTTGCCGGTGATCCCGCTCCGCGCTTCGGTCATGGCGATGTCCTGCAGTCTGTTGGCCGCCCCCAGGCCGGCGCGCAAGCCGGCGGGCGCTTCGCTCTCGCCGGGAAGGAGCACGTACGCGAGATGCTGCGTGTCGGTGAAGAGATTCAGGTAGACGAGTCCGAAGTCGCAGTGCAGCATGTCGCCGCGCTGGATGACCCGTCGTTCGGGAGGCACGGTATCCGACACGACTCCTGTCCGACGCCAAATCGTGACGGAAGGCTGGAACCACTGGCCGAAGCCGTAGTCCGCCACGCGCTGACGCATCCACCAGACCACGTCCTCGGTGGTGGTGATGCCGGGGACGATGACCTCGTTGGAAAATGCCTCGGCTATGATCTGGTGCGCGAAGCGCATCACGTGGCGGTAGTCGGAGGCCTCCTCGGGGAGCTTGGTCTCGAGCCAGCCCACGCTGAGCTTTTCCGCGGAGCGGACTCGCTTCGACCATTCCGGACCGAGGGCGCGAAGGAGGTTGTCGCGCTCGTTGGCGGAGAGGCCGTCCGCGTGGCTCCACGTTTCCGACACATTCACGCCGATCACCTTCGGCTTGCGCTCCTCCACCAGCTTGCGCAGGCCCACCCACTGACTGTCGTTGTGGGTGGGGAACACGGTGTACAGGTCGTCGTAGTCGAAGCGACCCACCGAGATGCGATCCACTCCGCGATCGGGGCCGCGATCGTGGAATACGAGAATAGTGCGCCGCCGGGAAGAGTACGTCGTGAAGGGCGCGAGCGAGCGGAAGACCGGATCGTCGTCGTACTCACGCGAGATCACGAGCCACATGTCGATTCCCGTGCGGCGCATCAGCTCTGGGAGCACCGTCACGAAGCGATGCTCGAGCCGCTCGTGAATGCGAGCGTTCTGCTCCCTGTGTGTGAGCACGCGCGTCCCGGCCGCGCTCGAGCTGGTGGCCGGAACCGGGTGAATCTCGGGCGCCTGCGCCGGGAGAGCGAAGCAGGGAATCAGGAGGCAGGCGAGGACCACTCGTACTCGAAGCATCGTGCGATGTCTCCCTGGTGGAGAGGAGCCGCGGTGTTGAGGAGCCGCGCAGGATGGCAACAGCCGTGCCCGGTGAGGACGCACGCCTCGCACGCACGATCGCTTTCTCCATCCTCTTGCGGCAGTGGCTCTTGCCTTCGGTAACCGCCCTCTCTTGCGGTCCGCGGCGCCTCCGCGCCGCGCCTCGAGCGATGCGGCAGGTGCAACTCTGGAGTTGCGGTCGGCGGGCTCGACCGATGACGAACTTGCTTCTGGTGCATCGACCCTCGCTGCGGTAAGCTAGCGCTCATGTCGGATGTGCCGCCCGCGGGCGACACCGAGCTCACATCAGCAGAGGTGCGTACAATGCCAAGGTCTCGCAGTAGCGCCGCGCTCACGCTCCGATTCGCGCTCGTTCTCACGCTCGCAGTCGCTGCCGGATGTAACGACAGCACCAGTCCATCCGCTCCCAGAGATCTCACACCCAGCCTGGCGCGGGGGGGCCAGCAGGGACCGGATCTCCACGCGGCGATGGCGGCTCGCGCGAAGTACGAAGCGCGCATCATGGCAAGGAGTGGAGTGGAGGGGATCGGGGTGGGGCTGGTCGAAGATGGGACGCCAGCGGTGGTGATCATGACCGCGAACGGCGCAGTGGGTGGTCTGCCGCGCACGCTCGATGGGATCCCGGTGAAGCTGATGCCTACAGGTCCCTTCTCCGCCATCCTCCCGCGTGCGAAGCCCGACGGAAAGGGGAAACCCGGCGGCGGAAGCGCCGATCCCACGGCTACCTTCTCGCGCCCGGTGCCGACCGGCGTGTCGATCGGGAACGAAAACGAGTGCGCCGCTGGCACGCTCGGCGCGCGCGTGACGAAGGGTGGGAACGTCTACATCCTCAGCAACAACCATGTGCTCGCGCGCCAGAACGCGGCGAGCCTCGGAGAGGACATCCTCCAGCCCGGCCGCTACGATACGAGCCCGCAGTGCAGCATCCCCGCCAACAGCTCCATCGGCACGCTCGCTCAGTTCGTCAGGATCGACTTCAGTGGTAACAACACGGTCGACGCTGCGATCGCCAGCACGACCACGAGCATGGTGGGCAACGCGACCTTCACAGGCGGCTACGGGGTACCGAGCAGCACGACGAAGGCGGCCACCATAGGGATGCTCGTGCAGAAGTGCGGGCGTACCACCTCGTGCACGCACGGGTCGGTCGCATCCATAGACGCCACCGTGAGAGTGCAGTACGAGAGTGGAGTCGCGACCTTCGTCAATCAGGTGGTGGTGACGGGGAAGAGAGGCGCGTTCAGCAAGGCGGGTGACTCCGGCTCGCTGATCGTCACCGACGACTCCAACGCCAATCCCGTGGCGCTCCTCTTCGCCGGCGGCCAGACCTCGACCATCGGCAATCCGATCGGCGCGGTCCTCTCCGCACTCGGTGTGACCATCGACGGGAAGTGATTCGAGTTTCCGCACTGACTATTCTGCTCGTGGCGTTCGCCGCCTGCGGCCCGTCCGGGTCGTCGGGCGGCGACGCCAGGGGAAGCGCCATGCCATCCATTACGGACGTCCTGAAACGCCACACCGATTCGCTCATGTCCATCCCCGGCGTGGTCGGAGTGGGGCGCGGAGAGAAGGGCGGCGCCCCCACGATCTACGTGATGGTGGAGCGCATGACGGACTCGCTCCGACGAGCGCTCCCAGACTCGATCGAGGGCTACGCCGTGGACGTCAACGTGACGGGAGAGATAAAAGCCCAGCCGAAGTGACGGCTGGGCTTTCGTCTTCCTGTGTGGCCCGTTCGGCTGAGCGGTGCTGACGCTCAGCTTATCTGAACTATTTTCGCCACCGACGGGACGCCACGCCCGTCCACGATGAAGAGCATGTAGTGGCCGGGAGGCGCGAGGTTGGCGTTCGCCGGCGCCGTGACCGTGAGTGTTCCAGTACCCGATACGCTGAACGGCAGGTAATTCATCCGCTGGTTCTGATTGAACGCGTGCGTCACGGAGCCGAGGCGGATCCACGTCACCTTCGCGATGCTGGCGGCGCTCGCCGACTGCACCGTGAAGCTCTGTCCGTATCCCACGCTGGATGGCGCCGCGGAGATCGCGGGTCTCGACGCCGCCGTACCGTCGGCGTTGAACAGGTACGGCGGTGAGAATACCTCGGCGGTGTAGTCGTCCGTGAGACCGCTCGCGGCGGGCTGACCGCTCCCCACCGAGAGCACCCGCGCATCCGGGAGGAGGAGAGCGCTGGAGTGGTAGAGGCGGTTGTGCGTCATCCTTCCGAGCGTGGTCCACTTCTCGGTTGCGGGATCCCAGACTTCGGCGGCCAGCACCCGCGTGTCGGTGGGAGCGGTGTTGAAGCCGGAGCTGTTGGTGCCTCCCGTCACGAGCACCTTGCCGTCCGCCAGGAGCGTGGCGTTCGTCTGACGACGCGCAACAGCGAGCGAGGCGACCGACCTCCATGTGCCGGCGCCCGCGCTGATGTCTATCACCTCGGCGGTATTGGTAGGCGTGCCGCCGCCCACGATGAGAATCTTCCCGGCGTCGTACATCACCGCCGAGCCGTAGTCGCGG
>DATCXR010000167.1:0-2302 GCA_036565685.1 Gemmatimonadaceae bacterium | reverse complement strand
AGGGTTTGGCACCTCGATGTCGGCTCGTCGCATCCTGGGGCTGAAGCAGGTCCCAAGGGTTGGGCTGTTCGCCCATTAAAGCGGCACGCGAGCTGGGTTCAGAACGTCGTGAGACAGTTCGGTCCCTATCCGCCATGGGCGCTGGGAACTTGAGAGGAGTCGTCTCTAGTACGAGAGGACCGAGATGAACAGACCTCTGGTGTATCAGTTGTCCTGCCAAGGGCACTGCTGATTAGCCACGTCTGGATGGGATAACCGCTGAAAGCATCTAAGCGGGAAGCCCACCTCGAGATGAGGTTCCCCATCACTTCGAGTGAGTAAGGGCCGTGGAAGACCACCACGTCGATAGGCGGGCGGTGCAAGCGCAGCAATGCGTTCAGCTGACCCGTACTAATTGCCCGAGGTCTTGATTTTGAACACGTTGGGTTGCTATGGAGTTTTGAAGGTGAGCGGAGCCGGCACGGCGCGCCCCTTTGACACTTCGGCGGTCATAGCGACGGGGAAATACCTCTTCCCATTCCGAACAGAGAAGTCAAGCCCGCTCGCGCCGATGGTACTTGGGGCGCAAGCCCCCGGGAGAGTAGGATGCCGCCGGTTTTCTCGAACGACGAAGGGCCGCCGCTGGGCGGCCCTTCGTCGTTCAGGTAGAGCCAGATCGGGGGGCGTGGCTTCGGCCGCGCCGCGTTTCCTTGCGTCGGAGCACGCAGACGGGCGAGGCTTCGAGCCGCCCGTTCGGGCTACGCCTCGTTGCCCGCAAGCCCACGCAGCCGCGAGACCCGCTCGGCGAGCGGCGGATGCGTGACGAACATCCGCGCGACGCGTTCCGTGTGGTCGAAGGGACTGACGGTGTAGAGCGGCTCCGTCGTCGGTGACGCGGTGAACTCCACGAGCTCGGCTGCACGATCGAGGCGGATCAGCGCATCTGCCAGGTCGTGGGGGTCGACGAGGCGCGCCGCCGCAGTGTCCGCGGCGAGCTCGCGCTTCGGCGACAGCATGAGATGGGTGAACGCGGCCGCGAGCGGCGCGAGCACCGCAACGAGGAACCGCGACAGGAACCCTCCGATTCGCGTCAGCTCGAGGAGCGTCGTCGAGAGCAGCACCGCGTAGGTCTGCGTGAGCACGTCCCGCGAGCGGACGTGCGCCAACTCGTGCGCGAGGACGGCCTCGACCTCCGCCGGCGGCAGCCCCGAGAGAAGGCCCGCACTGACCGCGATGGTCGACCCACGAGGCCCGCGGCCGACGGCGAACGCGCGCGGAAAGGTGTCGTCGATCAGGTGCAGCTTCGGTGGCAGGATGCCGAGCTGCGCCGAAAGGCGGTCGACGGTCGAGCGGAGGAGCGGGTCCTCCGCGAGCGCGAACGGCCTGGCTCGCAGCATTCCGAGCAGCGCGCGATCGCCGACGGCGTACGCACCGGTCGCACCGAGGAGCGAACAGAAGGCGAACAGGAGCGCGCCCCGGGTGTCCGCGAGCAGCCAGCCGAGCCCGGCAAAGATCGCCGCGAGAACGGCGACCAGGTGCCACGCCTTGAGGAAGTTGCGTGCCGCCGCCCCGCGCACCGCGGCGGTTCAGGCCTCGTCGTCCTCGTCGTCCGGACGGTCGTCGCGGTCGAGCTCCTCGAGCCCCCGCGGCGGCCAGTCAGGCTCGGGGGCGTCGCAGCGACTGGAGCAGTGGAGACTCGCGACGTTCTGGAGGGGCACGAGAATGTGCCCGTTGAGCTCGACGTGGGGAACGTCCTCGATGGAGCAGTACGCGGTGAGCGTTCCTTCCTGGTACTCGCCGCCGAACAGCGCCAGCTCGACCTGCTCGCCCTTGTACTTGTTCGTGTAGTCCTCCACGGGCCGCAGCGTAGCCGTTTCCGCATGTTCAAGCGGTTGCCAAGTCCGTAGACGCTGTCAAATGCTGTGCTGGTGGTGCACCGGTGATGCCTCGGAATTGTGGTCAGTGAGCAGCGACAGAAGCCGCTCGGCCGCGATCTCGTCCGGAGGCATCACGTGCGAGTAGACGTCGAGCGACATGCTCGGCCGCGCGTGGCCGGCGCGCTCGGCGAGTTTCCCGCGCGGGGACACCCGCTTGGTGCCAGATCGTGATGCGGCGGTGGCGAAGATCATGCGGGTGGTAGTGCGGCACCTTCGCGTTGCGGCACGCCCGTGTCATCGCTTGGTAGGCGGACGCCTCGCTGATCCCCTGAAACACACGTCGCTCGGGGACGCGATCCTCCAGCGGGCAGGTTGCCTCGATCGCCTCCATCAGCCAGTCGGGCAGGTACACCCAGCGCGCGTTGTCGCGCTTCGTCGCCGACCGT
>DATCXR010000162.1:0-2649 GCA_036565685.1 Gemmatimonadaceae bacterium | reverse complement strand
TCGGCGTCGCCCAGCGCCGCACGCGCCGCCTCGGCCGCGCGCTCGGCTACGAGACGCGCCTCGCGTGCGCTCATCGACTCTTCGCGGATCGCCTGGAGCTCGGCGCGTCTGCGCAGCGGTCCCGGGCCCTCGGCGCTGCCGGGGAGCCACACCGCACCGCGCGCGTCCACGAACGCGCCGCCTTCGTCCAGCGAATGCACCTGCCCGAGGAGCTCGATCACCCAGCTGCGCGCCGGCTCGGCCGCTTCGACCAGCTCCGCGAGCGCACCGGAGCGCGCGCCGCTGTCGGCCGCCTGTCGCGCGTCGAGCGGGAGCAGGAGGAGAGGACCAGGATCCGCCTCGGCGTGCCAGGCACCGATCGCCTCGGCGGTCGCGCGGTCGCGTATCACGACGGCGTGCACGGTGGCGCCGAGGAACTTCTCGACCATCGCTGCCGGTGCGGCACCGGCGGAGATGAAATCGGAGAGCGGTCCGAGCACGGCTCCATCGCCGAAGCGCTCGCGCTCCTCCAGGAGCCGCGCGGCCGCTGGCGCCAGTCCAACGCGCTCTCGCTCGAACGACTCCAACGCGCGCGCCTTCACTTCCAGCGCGGTGAGTCGCTCATCGGCGCCCAGCAGATCCTTCCTGGCGCCCACGTCGCGCGCTCGCGCCTCCTCCGCGGCTGCCCTGCTCGCGGCCAGCGATTCGGCGGCCTGCTCGGCGCGCGCGGCGCACTCGTCGCGCGAGTTGCGCGCGAGCGCGAGCTCGCTGCGCGCGGTCTCGAACGAAGACGAGATGTGCTCGCGCTCCGCGCTGAGCGAATCCATCCGCTCTCCGAGCTCACCCAGCTCACGCTCGGCGCTCTGCCCGTCGAGCTGGGCGCGCCCGAGCTGTTCACGCAGCTCGCGGACGCGACGTTCGAGCTGATCCAGCTCTCCTCGCGCCGTAGCCAGCGCGCGGCGCGCCTCGTTCTCCGCCTCCATCCGCTCCGCTAGTCGCGCGCGCGCGGCGTCGAGCTCCGCGGCGAGCCGCTCGCGCTCCGCACGCGCGATCTCGCCCTCGCGCGCGAGTTGGCTTCCGAGCTCCTCGCCAACGCGCCGCTCCTCCTCCGCCCGCTGCCGCCGCGTGCTGGCGCTCCGCTGACGCTCCTCCGCCACGCGAAGCTCGCTCTCGAGCCGCATCACCTCTTCGCGCTGTGCACTCACCATGCGTGAGAGCTCCGTCCGCTGCGTCTCGGCCGCTATGCGCGCGGCGTGCGCTTCCTCGCGCGCGGCCTGAGCGGCGCGCACGCGCTCCTCCGCGGCGGGAAGCCCCTCGCGCAGCTCGACGAGGCGCACTTCCAGCTGCACCAGCTCATCGCTCCACGCCGCCATCTCGCGCGAGGCGAGCGTGAGCTCCACGTCGAAGCGACGGTCGCGAAGCTCGGTATAGCGCTCCGCCCGCTTGCGCTGCCGCGCGAGCGAACGGACCTGGCTCTGCACCTCGGCGAGAAGATCGTCGAGGCGTGAGAGATCCACGGTGGTCTCCTCGAGACGCCGCTCCGTGGTGCGCCGACGGTCGCGGTAGAGCCCCACTCCCGCGGCCTCCTCGAAGAGCTCTCGTCGGTCGTCGGGGCGGTCGGAGAGGAGCGCATCCACCATCTTCGACTCGATCACCACGCCGGAGTCGGCGCCGAGGCCGGTGCCGCGCATCATGTCGTGGATGTCGCGCAGTCGGCAGGGGGAGCCGTTCAGCAGGTATGTGCTCTCGCCCGAGCGGGAGAGCCGGCGCGTGATCACCACTTCACGGAAGGGTACCGCGAGCGCGCCGTCGTCGTTCTCGAAGTGGAGCGAGACCTCGGCCACGTTCACCGGGCGCCGCGCCGACGAGCCCTGGAAGATCACTTCCTCCATCTTCGCGCCGCGCAGCGCACGCGCGCGCTGCTCGCCGAGCACCCAGCGCACCGCGTCGGAGACATTCGATTTGCCGCAGCCGTTCGGGCCTACGATCGCCGTGACTCCGGGCTCGAACAGCAGTTGTGTCTGATCCGCGAACGACTTGAAACCGTGCAGCTCCAGCCTGGTCAGTCTCACTGGGCAGGTCTCCCGGCTCGCTGCGCGATGCGCAGCGCGGCGCCACCCACATCGAGCTCTTTCATCAGCAACTCCGCTTCGTCGGCAGTGCGGAAGGCGCCCGCGTAGATGTTCACGGTGCCGTCCGGCTGGACGAGTGAGTAGACCGGCATCCCCTTCACCCGGTAAGCACCGAGCTGCGAGCTGGCCTCGCCGGGGGCGAGTCGCGAGCGTACGAGCACGGCGAACGGTGCGTCGATCACGTGGCCCTGCCCGGTGGCCAGAACGCGCTGCCGCCGTAGCGACCGGAGGAGGGAAGTGGCATCGCCACGGTCGTGGAAAGCGCCTGCTATCACCAGGAATACCTGTCTGCGGAGATTCGGGTCGTAGAAGGGTGCGTACGTGCTGGCCGGGATGCCGCGCGCGGACTCCTGCGCGATGCGCGTGAGCGCTGCTGTCACGTCGTTGTACTGCGCGAGCGCTACACCGAACGGTACGGTTGCGCTCGAGTCCACCGCGTATGCGGCCGCGCTGTCGGAGGGCGCGCCAGCAGCGGAGGCGGTCGAGTCGGCCGCCGCGAGTGCGGCGGCGTCGGGCCCCGTGGTCGCGGTGGTCTCTG
>DATCXR010000156.1:0-1529 GCA_036565685.1 Gemmatimonadaceae bacterium | reverse complement strand
CCTGGATCCCCGCTTGCCAAGGGGATGACGGCTTTCAGGGCAGTCGCTGAACCCTGAACCCTGCCTCCTGAACCCTGTAGCTCCCGCCCTGCCTCCTGAACCCTCGTAGTTCACTGCTTTCTGCTGTCTGCTTTCTGCTTTCTCCCCTCTTTACACTACATTCCCCCCATGCCTCCTCCCCCTCCCCCTCGAGTCCTCCTGGCCGACGCGGACGCGTTTTATGTGGCGGTGGCGCGGATGGTGGATCCGGAGGGGGCGGGGCAGGCGAAGCTGCTCATAGTTGGAGGGACGGCGGAGAGCAGGGGGGTGGTGTGCTCGGCGTCGTACGAGACCAGGAAGTACGGGGTGAGATCGGCGATGCCGATAGCGCGGGCGCTCAGGCTGTGCCCGGGGGCGATGTGCGTGCCGGTGCCGAGGAAGGAGTGCTCCAGGAAAAGTGCGGAGATTCGCGGGGTGCTGCAGAGGTTCTCGCCGGTCGTGGAGGGGGCGAGCATCGACGAGTGGTACCTGGACCTCGGCGGGACAGAGGCGCTGTACAAGGGGGAGTCGCTGGCGGAGACCGCGCAGAGGATACGCACGGCGGTGCGCGAGAAGGTGGGGCTCACGATCTCGGTGGGCGGTGGGACGAACAAGCTCGTCGCAAAGCTCGCGGTGGAGCTGGCGAAGCCGAAGCCGGGGAACGATGCCACGGGCGTGCACATCGTGGAGCCGGGGATGGAAGCGGAGTTCATGCTCCGCTTCAACCTCGCCGACATCCCGCTCATCGGACCCAGGTTCCAGGAGCGCCTCCACCGCGCGGGGCTGCGCACGGTGCAGCACGTGCTCGAGCAGGAGCTCTCGTCGCTCATCCAGTGGTTCGGAGAGCGCGAGGGACGCTGGCTTTACGATCGGGTGCGCGGTATAGATCGCGGCCACGTCGCACCGCGCGAGGAACAGCGGAGCATCAGCCGCGAAGACACCTTCCCGCGCGACCTCTCCGATGACACGGAGTTGGAGCGCGTCCTCCTCCGCCTCGCCGGCCGCGCCGCCGCTGATCTCCGAGCCGATGGTCTCGCGGCGCGCACGGTCACCGTGAAGCTCCGCGATGCCGACTTCCGTACGCGGCAAGGGAGCCGTACGCTACCCGAGCCGGTGGTGTCCGACCGGGTGGTCTTCGAGACCGCCCGCGCCATCCTCCGCCGCCTGCGCGCGAACCGCCGCTGCCCCGCGCGGCTGCTCGGTGTGTCGCTCTCCTCCCTCGTCGCCGACCCCTCACCGTCACAACTCGCCCTCTTCGATGGCAACGCCGGCGCCGAGCCGCCAATCGAGACGCCGCGAGATCGAGCACTCTCCCGCGCAGTGGACGAACTCCGTGCGCGCTTCGGGAACGACGTCATCCGGCCGCCGGGTGTGTAGCTGGTTTCGTTCATCTCGGCTGGTCGGGCGCATCGTCAGGGCGTGGCTCATCGCGCGGACCCGCGGACGCGGAGGTCGCGGAGGGGTAAAGAGAGGACGCGGAGAACGTCCTGCGGCAGCAGGCATCACGATCG
>DATCXR010000135.1:0-11941 GCA_036565685.1 Gemmatimonadaceae bacterium | reverse complement strand
CAGGTATGAAACCGTGAACTGGTACGACGGCCAAGGCCGTCGTACCAGTTCACGGTTTCATACCTGACCCCGCCTCATACCACCAGCGTGCTCACCGCCGCGATGAAGATGGCCGCGGTCCATACGACGTCGAAGTTGAACCACGCCTTCCTGAGGAAGCCCACACCGAGCACCCGGTACACCGCGAGCGCGATCACGGCCATCACGATGAACATCGCTCCGGTGTGCGCAACGAGCGCCATCGAGCCGCCCTCAAGCGTGTGATGCGCGTGACGCCGCATGTCGGCGTTCGAGGCCGCTCCGCCCACGAGCACAGGGAGGAGCATGAGCCCCGCCCCGTGCGCCGTCGACATCAGGAACGACCAGACGGTGAGATCGCGGAAGCCGAGCCGCATCCCGACCCAGCGCGGATGCGACCTCCGCCGCACGACGAGCCAGATACCGAAGGCGAAGAGCATCGCCGCCGCGGCTACCCGTAGAACTTCTACGGGAACGAACATCCCGCCCGCTACGAACACACCGATCGCCAGTGCCACGCTCACGGCATGCCCCAGCGCGATCGGCGGCAGCGCGCTCAGCACGCTGGTCGCGCGATGATGCTGCACGCCTAGCGCAACCGCGAAGAGCCAACCCATCGCCGGGTTGAGTCCGTGGTAAGCGCCGAGCAGCGCCGGTATCGTCCAGCTCACGGCCGCCTCACGCGAAGCAGTACGAGTCGGATGAAGCGTCGCCGCCCTGCAGGTGCACCTGGTGCGTGCGGTAGCCTTCGGTGGTCACGAAGAAATCCGGATCCACCGCGATCTGTCCGTCGGATCCCACGTTCAATCTCGTCATCCAGCCGCGAACCCCTTCAGGGTAGAACTGCGTGTCCCACGACGTGTAGAGCGAGTTGGTGAGGTACACGCGCTTCCCGTCGCGGCTCACCTCGATCATCTGAGGGCCGCCGTTGAGCGGGCCGGAACCGTTGTACTGGGTGTGTCGCACGATCCCGCCCAGATGCACCGAACCGGTGTGCTTCGGCTGGAAGGGATCGGAGACATCGTAGCGGCGCAGCTCGCCCGTCCCCCAGCACGATACGTACAGCGAGCGGTCGTCGAGCGAGAGTGCGATGTCGCTCACGAGCGGCGGCACGGCCTTGAAGTCCTTGAGCGCGGGCGGCAGCTCGTCCGGATCGGCGGGCTCCGCGGGGATCTCGATCACCTTCTGAACCTGCCACTCGCCGTCGCGGTCGAACCAGAGCCAGACGGAGCTGGAGAGATTCTCCACCGAAACGACCACGCCCGCAAAGCCGTACGCGCGCGTGGGGTCGTGCGCGGGGCGCAGCTCGAGCACCATCTGGTTCTCCTCGCCGAGCGTCATCGCCTTGGTGTGGCGGCGCTTGCGCAGATCCCAGAAGTTGAGGTGCTGGCCGTACTTCTTCTGCATGAGCAGCTCGGGCACGAGCCCGTTTTCCACCATCTTCGGCGTGCCCCACTCGCTGGTGACCATCGTGTCGTAGCCCAGGTGCCACCAGAAGTCGTACGCAAGCCGTTGCGGGCCGCGATCGATCTCCCAGGCGCCGAGCGGCTCGAAGGTGTCGTGGTCGAGGATGAAGACTCCGCCGGGCTCGTCGCCGTTGGCGTTGCCGAGCGCGCTCATGTAGATGCCGTCGGGGCCGCAGTGTACGGTGTGCGGGCGCGTGTAACCCGTCTTCGCTATCAGCTCGTCGGGCTCGATGATGCGCGCGATGGTCGGCTCGAGCGGGTTGGGCTGCGTGTCGACAATGTAGATGCGAGACGAACGCAGCCCGGGCACCACGAGGTAGCGTCTGCGCACGTGCGGATGCGGCGCGTACGGGCAGAGCGCCGCACTGCACGCGTTCCAGCCGAAGTGGTGCAGCTCATCGCCGGCGTATGGGAGGTCGAGTCGAGTGACGACCTCGCCGTGCGTCTCGGACTTCGGATTGCAGTCGACCACGCCTATCGCATCGGGGCGGCCGTCCTCCGGAGTAGCATTGATCAGCATGACGTACGCGAGCGTCTCCGGCGGTGCCGCTGCCGCGGCGCGAGGCGACGGGTAGAACGTCGGATCCGGAAGCATCGTCTGGCGTGGGGGCGAAAGAGTGGCGCTCATACTCACCTCGGCGTGCGGGTTGCTCGTCGGCTGGCGTACGCGCTCGGCCCGGCGCGCCGGGAGGCGGGCGTGCGGGCAACGCGTGGAACGTCGGGATGTTGCGCCAGACCGCGCGCCTCGCACATGAGGCACCGGTCCCGATTTTCGACGGAGAGTGTAGCTGAGCCGCGAGCGGGCCTGGGACTACGCTCCCAGCGAGCGGCGGTCGTGCTCGGCGACAATGCGGCCGAAACCCACCGTGCGTGCTGCGACAATGGCCTGCGGCCGCGTCTCCACGCCGAGCTTCCGGAAGATGCTGGTGATGTGGTTGCGTACCGTCTTCGGCGATATGAAGAGACGATCGGCGATCCACGCGTTGTCGGCACCCTGCGCGATGAGCTCGAGCACCGCGCGCTCGCGGTCGGTGAGCTCGGGGAATGGATCGTGTATCGCGATGGGCTCGGCTTCGCTTCCAGCCGTTCGGAGGAAGTCGCGCACTTCTTCGACGAAGACCGGCCAGGATGGCTCGTCTTCCTGGATAACGTGGTTCCGCCCTTCGAGCGGAACGAAGCGGGCATCGGGGATCAGCGACGAGAGAACGCGCCCTTCGTCGAACGGGATCATCTCGTCGTCACGCGCGTGCAACACGAGCGTCGGTGCGCGGACGAGCCGCGCGGCAGCGGTGACGTCAATCTGGAAGAATGTCGACTCGAAGCGCACCGCGTTTTCGGCGGAGGTCGTCCGCGCCTGCAGCTCGTCGAGCCACTGCATTCGTTCGGGTGAGGCGTCCGGCATGAACAGGCGCGAATAGATCTGGCAGTACGCCGATCGCCGCTGTCCCCATCCCAGGTGCGTGAGACGCAGCAGCAACTCCGCTTCCTCGATCTGCTCCGGCGTCGGGTCGCGGCGGAGTCGGCCGCGCGCGTAGCCACCGTACAGCACGAGCGCGCTCACGCGCTCGGGGTGTCGCGCCGCGAACGCCACGGCGACCGCTGCCCCCTGCGAAATGCCGAGTAGCGGGAAGCGGTCCAGCCCGCGCGCGTCGACGATCGTCTCGAGGTCGCGCACCCACGCTTCGAAGGAGAAGTCGGACACGTCCCAGTCGGAGAGACCGCAGCCGCGCTCATCGTAGCGGATGAACGTGTGACCGGTGGACAGCTCGCGCATCCAGTGCCGCCACAACGGACTGCGCCAGTCGTGGTCGAGGTGGCTGAGCCAGTTGGCCGCCTTCACCAGCGGCGGGCCGTGCCCCGAGACGGCGTATGCGAGCCGCACGCCATCGGGTGCGAGGCAGAGTCGGATGCGCTGTTCCATGACCGCGGGTCCGGGAGTGGGTGCTAATAATGGGGAACGGCGCGGCGGGTCGAAAGAGCGTTGCGCTCACGCGCAGCGACCGCAACGGGGCTTTCCATCAGGTGAGGCGCTGTCGATGAGGTGCGTTCTTGCGGCTGCCACGGCGCCTCGCGACAGTTCAGGTGACATCATCAACCCCGGAGCAGTCGGTGCAGTTGCTACGTCACCTGGTGTCGATCCTCATTCTGCCCACCTCGGTCGTGGTGCTGATGCCGCTCTGGCTGCTGCATCGATTCGGCGGCGCGTGGCCGGGCGATCGCAGCGTGAACGTCACGCTGCTGCAGATCGCGGGCGCCCTTCTCTTCGCCGCCGGCTTCGTGTTGTTCGCCTGGTGTGTCTGGCTCTTCGGCCGCGTTGGCGAAGGCACACTCGCACCGTGGGATCCGCCGCGGCGCTTCGTGGCCGTGGGTCCATACCGGTACACGCGGAACCCCATGATCAGCGGCGTCGCCGTGATGCTCATCGGCGAGGCGCTCTTCTTCACCTCGATCCCGCTGGCACTCTGGGCCCTCACGTTCATCGCTGTCAATCAGCTCTACTTCATGCTGTCCGAAGAGCCCCGCCTCGAGCGGCGCTACGGCGCGCGGTATCGTGCATACAAGGCGGCAGTGCCTCGCTGGACACCGCGCCGCACACCCTGGGATGAGCGATGAGCGGCATCGCTCCGCTGGTGTGAGGGATCGATGCGATCCCTAGCGCGCGCCGTTGCTCGGCTCGACGGCAGCCGCGTAGATGTTGGCGACACTGTGAAGCCACCTCTTACGCAGTCGTAGTCGCGGCGAACGCGCGTTTGAGCAGCGCGATCTGACCAGCATGATACAAGTTGTGCTGCGTGACGCCGGCGAACTGGGTGTACGCGGTGAAGGGAGACTCGGGTACGAGGAAGTCATCGAGCCGTTCATCGGGGAAGTCCCGCACCGCCTGCCGCAGTTTCCCGTTCAGTAGCTCGAGCTCCTGCACCGTCTGCCGCCAGTTCTCCTCGGTCGGTGCCGGACATGCGGGCCAACCCTCGGCCGCAGAAAGCTGACGCCCATCACCCGCCAACCTCCGGAGTACCAGGCCGTAGTCAGTGCTGATATGAAGCACGAGCTCCCAGATGCTGTGCGCGCCAGCGATCGGGTGGCTGGCTGCTTGCGCCGCGGAAACGTCGGCCAGCAACTCGAGCACCGAGGGTCCGTGCCACGCCTCGCCCTCGAGCGCTCGCCTGAGCTGCTCCTCCAATCGGTCGACTTCGCTCATTCGCTCCTCCTACCTCCCTGTCGAAGTACCGGCGCGGAGCCAGGCGTGCCCGAGTGCGCAGCGCGGGTGCGCAGCGCGGGTGCGCAGCGCGAGTGCGCAGCGCGGGTGCGCAGCGCGAGTGCGTCGCCTGGCATCGCGCCGCTAGGCGTCGCTGGCTTCTCCATCTCAACTTCTTCGTTCCTGGAACGTTCCCGTTCGCACCTCGCCGTTGCGCACGTAGCGGGTGATCAGCACGCCGCCGGGCGTGCTGGTCGAGCGCGCCAGGGTGAAGGCCGACGCCTGTGCATCGTCGCCGAACAAGCGCTTGCCGCGCTCGAGGATGCGTGGCCACGTGCTCGCGCACGCTAGGAGTCAGGCGATTGGGAGCTTGTCGAGCGGTTCCCCTGTAGACCCACTCTCGCCGCCACTGCATCGCGGATACGACGGAGCGAGGGGAGCACGCCCAGGAACGCAAGCGCTCCACCGTTGATCACTTCCTCCCCATCAACTTCAACGGACAACTCGCCGTAGTGCCCCTCTACAAGAACGGCATCGATGCCGAGCTCTTTCCGTAGATGTGCCGCCGCACGGGTGGCCTGAATCCCTGACACTCAGTAGCTGCAACGGCGGATAGTTACGCGCATGAGTACCCTCGAGGTCAACGAAACTTCAGGAGTCAAAACGGCCCCAGCGCTGTATTGACACCCAACTGTCACTTCGCCAGTTCTACATAAACCAGTAATCCACTGCAAGAGCCGCGTTATACGGCATTCTCCCGCCGCCTAACACCACACCGCGGCCGCTCGTGGGAACCGTCGCAACGCTTTCTCTGGAAAGCTCTTACCGGGGCCGGTTCGTTAGCAGGACTCCGGATTATGCAGCAGCACAGATACGGATAATCCATGGAGCGCCGAGTCGCTCTGCGATGGTGCAGTGCGGAGCGCCGCCTCGTGCGTCGACCCGGGTCAGCGAGCGAGTCAAATCCCTTCCGGCGGCGCGCCCATGACGCGCAGAACCGTTGCACGACCCGACCAACGCCGACCAACGCGGAGCGATGTATGGCATCCGATCCCGACTTCCTCCAGTACATTACCGAGCAGCTCTCCGGCGTTTACGGCCTGTCCCACCGGAAGATGTTCGGCGAGTACGCGCTCTACATGGACCGCAAGGTCGTCGCTCTGGTGTGCGACAACCAGCTTTTCCTCAAGCCCACGTCGGCGGCGCGCGCGCTCCTCGACCATCCCACTGAGGCACCGCCCTATCCCGGCGCCAAGCCCTATTTTCTGATAGACTCCGCGCTCGACGATCGCGACCTGCTCGCGGAGCTCTTTCGAGCTACCGAGCGCGAGCTCCCCGAGCCGAAGCCGAAGAAGACCAGGAAGTCCACCAGGAAAAAGCCAGGGCCACCGAAGAAGTAAGACGTTCCTCAGCGCCCGGCGCCATCTGTCCGTATCTACTGTATCCTGTATCCCACCGCACCACTCCGCTTCCAGCAACCCCACCACCGCGAGCACCCGCATGGTCAGACCGTCCAACCGACTTGCAACCGGCTTCGCGCTCCTCGCGTTCGCCGTTCCGGCAGTTCCTCTTTCCGCCCTCGCGGCCCAGACGATACGTCCGGATACCGCGAACCCGCAGATCACCGACCTGGTCTCCCGCCTCTCGCTCGACCGCTACAAGGCGACGATCAAGGGGCTCACGCAATTCGGCGACCGACAGCAGGGCACTGACCGCAACCGCGCCGCGGTGGACTGGATCGAGAAGCAGCTTCAGAGCTACGGCTGCACGCCCACCCAGCGGATTACCTACAACTACGAGTCCCGGCGGCGCGGGGAGCGCCAGCGGCCCACCCCCGAACAGCTGGCCGAGTTCCGTCGCGCTCGCGAGGAGGGATGGAGCGTGGGCGGCTCGCGCATGCGCGGCAACCGCGCGCCCACGGGCGTCAACCGCGACTCGCTCCGTCAGCCAGATCCCAGGCTCCGCGCACTCAACACGCAGCAGCCCGTGGATGGCGAGCGCCAGGAAGTCTACTGCACCAAGGTCGGCACCAAGCACCCCGATCAGATGTACATCATCGGCGGCCACATGGATGGTCTCGGATGGGGCGAAGCCGCCAACGACGACGGCTCGGGGACGGCGCTCGTGATGGAGCTGGCGCGAGTCTTCAGCATGCCCGACGTGAAGACCGACGTCTCGATCCGCTTCATCCTCTGGAACAACGAGGAGACTGGCCTCAACGGCGCGCGCGCCTACGTCGAGCAGCGCGCCCCGCTGCAGGGGAAGGAATCCCCCGCCGGCTCGGGGAAGTACCCGGAGCCGAAGTGGCTGGGGATGATCCAGCACGACATGATGATGTTCGACCATGGGATGCCGCTTGCCGACAGCACGCTACCCGCGAAGCAGCGCCCCGAGGCGGACGTCAACATCGAGTTCCAGTCGCAGTCGAAGTTCGCCGACCAGGCGGCGAAGCTCGCCTGGCACTTCCGCGGCGCGAACGAGCGGTACGCCACCGACTACCCGGCCGCGGTCGGCCCGCACATGACGAACACCGACTCGTCACCCTTCATGGATCTCATCCCCGCGATCAGCCTGCGCGAGAACGAGCGCGGGATGCAGATCGGCGCGGGATGGAATCCGAACTGGCACCAGCCCACCGATCTCTTCTCCACCTACAGCGACGACGACTTCCGGCTCGGCCTCAACGCCGCGCAGACGACCCTCGGCGCCATCGCCGAGCTGGCGGGCGCGCAGGTCAACAAGTAGACGGAACAATGCATAATCGAGTTGGCCATCTCGCACGCGGCACCGCGGCGGTGCTGGCGTGCGCCGGTGCCTTGGGCGCCGCACTCACCACCGCAGCAACCGCCCAGCAGAAGACGGTCCCTGTTTTCGCGGCCGGGCAGGCGCAGGTCGTCCCGGGCTTCCAGGACAGCACGGCGTGGGTCAGAGAGGAGCTCTGGGTCGAGACGGAGTTCGACACCGACGGCGACGGGAAGAGGGACCGGATGCACGTCGACGTGACGCGCCCTCGCCAGACGAGTACCGAAGGACTGAAGGTCTCGGTGATCTACGAATCGAGCCCTTACTTCGCCGGTACCTCCGGTCCGCGCTCGAATCTCTGGGATGTGAAGCAGGAGCTGGGTGCCAAGCCCACGCCGCGCGTCCACCAGCCGGAGATCCCCTTCGAGCCGGTGCGGCCGAGGATCTCGAACGATCTCATCTCGGAGTGGGTACCGCGCGGCTTCGCGGTCGTGCACTCCGAGGCGCCGGGAACTGGTCTCTCACAGGGGTGCCCCACGGTGGGCGACTCTCCCGAGCGCCTCGCACCCAAGGCAGTGGTAGACTGGTTGAACGGACGCGCCCGCGGCTTCACCTCGAGGACGGGGAACGACGAGATCAAGGCGACCTGGTCGACGGGGAAGGTCGGGATGATCGGCACGTCGTACAACGGAACTCTTCCGCTCGCGGCCGCGACCACCGGCGTCGAAGGGCTCGAGGTCGTGATCCCGGTCTCGCCGAACACCTCGTACTATCACTACTACCGCACGAACGGCCTGGTACGTCACCCCGGTGGCTGGCTGGGTGAGGACGTCGACTTCCTCTACGACTTCATTCACAGCGGCGATACGGCGACGCGCGCGTACTGCAACCGCACCTACCGCGACGGCCTGTTCGCGGCGGCAGGACACCGCGATCGGACGACCGGCGACTACAACGATTTCTGGGCCTCGCGCGACCTCCTCCCCCACGTACAGAACATCAAGGCAGCGGTGCTCCTAGCGCACGGCTTCAACGACTGGAACGTCGTGCCCGAGCACAGCCTCCGTGTCTACGAGGAGATGAAGGCGCACGGGCTTCCGGTCTCGATCTACCTGCATCAGGGCGGGCACGGTGGCAACCCGCCGGCCGACATGGTGAACCGCTGGTTCACTCACTACCTGTACGGCATCGACAACGGAGTGGAGAAGGATCCGCGCGCCTGGATAGTTCACGAGGAAGCGGTGCAGGCCGCGATGGCGAAGACGATCGCCGAACGTGAGGCGAGACTCGCGGCGGCGCGGGCGGCGGGGGACTCGACCGCCGGACGTGGCCCCGACGGTATGCGCGCCAACCGTGCTCGCGGGCGTCGCAACCGCCCCGAGCGTACGCGCCCCACACCGTACGCCGACTTCCCCGTACCGGGCTCGGCTCCCGTAGTCCTTCACCCGGTAGCCGGAGGGAGCGCAGTAGGCGCACTCGCACTCCCGACGTCCGGGAAGGAGGGAAAGGAGAAGCTGGTCGACGACGTGTCGTTCAGCGGAAGCGCGCTCGCCGCGTCGGAGAGCTCGCCGCACCGCCTGCTCTACGCTACCGCGGTTCTCCCGGACTCGGTGCACATCTCCGGGACGCCGCGCGTCCGGCTGCGTCTCGCATCGAGCAAGCCGGCCGCCAACCTCACGGTCTGGCTGGTGCAGCTTCCCTTCGACTCCACTACGATCGGCACCGACATACAGGAGAGTCTGATCACCCGCGGCTGGGCCGATCCGCAGAACTACCGATCGCTCACGGACGGGGGCAACTACGACTCGGAGCTTCCGGGCGAGAAGCTCGTGCCGGGAAAGTTCTACGATCTGACCTTCGACCTGCAGCCGAGCGATGAGATCATCCCGCCGGGGAAGCGGATCGGTGTGATGATCATGTCGAGCGACCGCGAGTTCACGCTCTGGCCAGCTCCCGGCACCGAGCTTACCATGGACCTCGATGCCAGCTCGTTCACCATCCCGGTGGTGGGAGGCGCGGACGCACTGAAGTAGATGACACCGCCGCAGCCAACTCTCATCGGAATTCCATACGACGCCTCCTCGTCGTATCTGCGCGGCGCCGCGGAAGCGCCGCCCCTCATCCGGCGCGCTCTGATCTCACCGTCGTCGAACAGCTGGACCGAGTCGCTGAGGGACATCGGCGCGCCCGGCGTGCTCCTGGATGCCGGAGACGTGGACCTCTCCGGCAACGATCCGCGCGCCGCGATCGAGCGCGCGGCACGCGAAGTCGTCGCTGACCACGGTCTCCCGCTGTCGCTCGGCGGCGATCACTCCATATCGTACCCTCTGCTTCGCGCGATCCGCCCGGCGCATCCGCGACTCACGGTCCTGCAGCTCGACGCGCACGGCGACCTGTACGATGAGTTCGAGGGCGACCGCTACTCGCACGCCTGCCAGTTCGCGCGCGTGATGGAGGAGAAGCTGGCCGACCGGCTGGTGCAGGTAGGCATCAGGACGCTCAACGAGCACCAGCGCTCGCAGGCCGATCGCTTCGGGGTCGAGATCATCGACATGCGCGCCTGGGCATCCGGTGCCCGCCCGGAAGTGAGCGGCCCCGTCTACCTCTCGCTCGATATCGATGTGCTCGATCCGGCGTTCGCACCGGGCGTGTCGCACTGGGAGCCAGGCGGACTCGCCGTGCGCGACGTGATCGCACTGATACAAGGCATACCGGGCCTTCTGATCGGCGCGGACATCGTGGAGTACAACCCGCGCCGCGACCCGCTGGGCAGTACCGCGTACGTGGCGGCGAAGCTGGTGAAGGAGATCGCCAGCCGGATGCTCGAGGGAACGACGGGGTCGCTACCGGAGTAGCGCGGCCACATCATAGAGGCCGCGTCGCTCGGCGATCACCGAGGCCGACTCTCCCTTCGCGTTCAGCAGGGCGGCATCGGCGCCGCGCTCCAGCAATAGCGTCGCGATGTCCAGCGCGCTCGCCGCATCGCCGGGGAGCCACATCAGCGGCGTGTCGCCCTCTCTCCCGACCATGCGCGCGAGCTCCGGTTGCTCGGCCAGTACTTCACGCAGCCGCTCCACCCGGCCCGTGTACGTGAGATACCAGACATCCCGGCTGCGCGCGCCGAGCAGCTCCACCATGCGCACGTGCTGGTAGTACGCCGCCCAGCCGAGCGGGGGCGAGTCGTAGGCGTGGTCGCGCGCGTCGACCTCTGCGCCGCGCTCCAGGAGCAGCTCCGCGGACCGCAGTGCGTTCGCGCTCGCGGCAACGTGCAACGCGCTCGCTCCGCCATGCGGATCGGCAATTCCGGGCGACACGCCGTGATCGAGGAGGAGCTCCACGACCTCCACGCGATCGCGCTTCAGCGCGGCGTGCATCGCTCGCGAGTCCGCGAGGTACTCGGGATGCCGCTCCGCCATCGCGATGATCTTCGCGCGATCGCCGCGGATGCACGCGTCGACCAGCTCCTCGTACCCCTCGACCTTCGACAGGAGTGGAATGGCGCCGTAGCGCACGAGCAGCGCAGCCATCTCATCGTGGCCCCTCGCCACCGCCTCCTGGTACAGCGTGCGCGTGCTCCCCTTCCAGAGCCGACCCGGGGGCGCGTTCGGGTCGGCTCCATGCCGAAGCAGCCACTCCGCCATGCCGAGCAGGTTGCGGTCGACCGCGGCGTCGAGCATGAAGCGCGCGCCGTGGTGCACGCGATCCTCGTCTCCGAGCGAGGGCGCGCCGCGCATGTCGAGCATCCGCCAGAGCGGATCGGCCCAGTCGGCCCTGTGCCCGCGGAGCACGGAGTGCTCGTACATCAGCTCCAGGAGCCAGACCATGTCGTCATCCAGGAGGTGTCGCGACGTATTGTCGGCGAAGACGTTGTAGAGAACCTGGTTGTCGTACGGATCGGCGCCGCGCTCGAGGAGGAGCGCCACGAGCTCCCGTGCGCGCGGGTGCATCACCGCGAGCTCCTCGCCGCGACCCATGACGCAGGTGAACGCCGTGTAGTGAATGTCGGCGTTGCCGCCGAGGTAGAAGGCGTTGGGGTCGGCGCCGCGGTCGAGGAGGATGCGCGCGATGGCCACCGCGTTCTCGCTCGATCCCGGCTGCGGGAGCCGCGCGGCGCAGAGGTAGAGGAGCGGCGGCCAGGATCGCGGGCCTCCGATCTCGTTCATGGCGCCGGAGCGCTCGTCGAGAATGCGGCGAACCTCCTCGAGCTCGCCGCACGCTACGGCGGTGTGGACGTTCGCGCGCGCCAGCTCGGGGTGGCGGTCGAGAATTCGCCCCGCGTCCTGCGTCCACATCGCGCGCTGCGATCCGCCCACGCACCAGTCCATGCACGCCTTGCGGAGGAAGCCCGCCACCAGTTCGTCGCTCATGGAAGCCGTCCTCGATATTCGCCTGAAGTCCGCTGAGTACAGGCGGGAAGAAGGGGCGCGCCGGCGGGGTCAGACCTGGAATCGTGAATCGATACGAGCGGCGAAGCGCTCGTGGAGATTCACGATTCCAGACCTGACTCCCTCGGTCTACT
>DATCXR010000111.1:0-12629 GCA_036565685.1 Gemmatimonadaceae bacterium | reverse complement strand
GGGTTCTGCCCACCCGGGCAGGACTCTGGATGCGGGAGCGGTTCCCCCAAGACTCACCAGACTTTCACTGGAAGCGATGTCGGAACGGAGCGCGGAGGTCCGGCCTGTAAGGAAGTTCTCCGCGTCCTCTCTTTATCTCTCCGCGACCTCCGCGTGCGCAGGTCCGCGCGATGAACCCCACCTGCACTATGACCCCGACCAGCCGAGAGCTCTGATCACTCCAACCGAACGATGTACAGCCTTGCCCCGGTGTATGTGACGGTGCCGCCGTCGGTATCCAGCTCGCCGATGATCGTGCGGTTGGCCGCGGAGGTACTGAGGAGGTAGTACGAGCCACCGGCCGAGGGGGCCGTGCCGGAGGCGCTCTGACCGGAGGGTACTTGTGTCGCCACCAGCGGGTAGACGCCCTGGTTCACCGCGGCCTCGACGTTCCGCATGTTCCAGCTCACGTAGCTGTAACGGTTCGACAGATCCGGTACCCCGCCGTTGTCCGCGAAGTTCGCCACCATCCAGCCGGCCATGAGCGAATCGAACGGCGCGCCCGCGCGTGCGGTGAGGTTCGCGACGCCGGTCTGCGGGCCGGCTACGAGGGCGCGCGTGAACGCGGGAAGGTCGCCGTTCGCGTAGTGATCGGCGCTCCAGCGCAGGAGCGCCCACGCGGCTCCGCGGACGGCGAGCGATGTGTCGGCGTGCTCACTGGTGGCGCCGAGCTTCCCCGGCGCGCGCAGCCAGTTGCGGAAGCGCACGAGATTCTGACCGAAGAAGGCGTTGAAGTCCTTCAGACCGTTCGCCTGATCGGCCACATCGCTGATCGTCAACTCCTGATTGTCACTGAAGTTGTGCTCGGCGCGCCCGACGATTTCCTCGGCGAAGTGCGACAGACCCTCGTTGAGCCAGGTCTCCTCGTCGGGCGCGTTCTCCCTGATACGCACACCGAGGTTGATCATGTGCTGGAACTCGTGGGCGATGGTGCCGCGCGTGTTCTCGCGCACGTCCGCGGACGTGCGCTCGTCGCTGAACTTGGCGTCGGGATCGGGGACGATCAGATAGAAGACCTCTCCGAGATTGCTCTGCGCACACTGAGCGGTGGGAAAGAGGTCGCCGCCGAAGAAAAAGCCCTGCGTGACCGACTCCGAGCCGCGCTTGGTAGCCGCGTTCACGATCGGCGTATAGAGCAACACCACGTGCGCGTTCGCGTCGATGTCCGAGGGATTCCCGAAGTGCGCGATGTCGGTGGCGTAGATCTTGTCGTCGAACTCGGTGGCGATCGCCGAGAAGTCCGACGAAGTGAAGCCGCCCGAGGGCGCGTCGACATCCTGAGCGAGGATGCCGTGAGTTCCCACCGCTTTCACGACGGCCTTCACACTCGTGAAGTCGGTGCAGGCGTTAGACGCGTTGGGATCCGGAACCTTGTAGGTGAGCGTGTCGCCCACACTAGGCACCGCCGCCGCGCTCACGCCGCCCATCGTTCCGGTCGAACGGAGGAGCGATGCGGCGGTGTTCAGGCTCGCGGCATCTCCGAGCCGGAGGACGCGGCGTTCCATGGCGCGGAAGCGCGCCTCTGCCGCGACGCTCGCTCTCGCTTCGGTAACGAGCGCCGTAGGCTCGATTGACGCGACATCCGCTCTCAGCGTAGTCCTGAGTGGTGCCACGTTCGCGACCACGTCGCCGGAGGCGGCGGAGTCGGCGAGCACGAAGCTGGGGATGCTGTCGGGCTTGGTGTTGGCGTTGGCTGCTACGACCAGGAACGTTCCGGCGCCGCCGTCGCTCGTGACGAGCTCCGTACAGCCTATCGCGGAGGGATCGCTGATCACCCTCACGCCGCCCACTGGAAGCGTCACGACTGTTGGAGATTCACCGGCGCCGCAGGGGTTCAGCCCCCCGCTCGGCGGACCGACGCTATCGCCACCGCCACAGGCGCAGAGGGCCAGGACGGCGGCCACTGAGGACGTCCGAAGGAAGTTCATAGAATGGGCGCGCAAGGATGCAGGGAGCGTGCTAGTTTCTTCGCCGGACTCCTCCGGAAGTTCCACGATCACCGATCCATGCTTCGGTTCGGCAGCCATGGCACCAGCTAAGTTTAGCGCATGAACCGTAAAGCCGTGAGCCATCTTCGTCAGGTAGACCCCGTGATGGCTGGGGTGATCGAGCGCGTTGGTCCGTGCCGCTTTCGAGTCAGCGATGGCGGCTCGCATTTCGACGCGGTGGTGAGGTCCATAGTCTACCAGCAACTCTCCGGGAGCGCGGCGGCCACGATCCACTCGCGGCTGGTCGCCCTCTACGGCGGCTCTACTCCCGCGCCCGCGCTGCTTCTCGCGATGACCGACGAGATGCTTCGGGGTGCGGGGCTCTCGCGGCAGAAGATTTCCTATCTGAGAGACCTCGCCGAGCGCGTCGAGGCGGGCGACGTCCCGCTCGATTCGATCCACCAGCTGGACGACGATGCGGTGATCGAAGCGCTGACGCGGATCAAGGGTGTGGGACGCTGGACCGCGCAGATGTTCTTGATGTTCCGGCTCGGTCGCCCCGACGTCCTCCCCGAACTCGATCTCGGAGTACGAAAGGCGATCCAGCTCGCGTACCGTACACGCGGCCTCCCATCCACGGAGCGCGTGCACAAGATAGGCAAGTGCTGGGCGCCATACCGTACCATCGCGAGCTGGTATCTCTGGGAGAGCATCGACATGAAGGAGGCGAAACCGGTGCCGCGTCAGTCCGCGCCGCTGGCCAGGGCGGCCCGGGCGAAGTGAGCGAGGCCGGCGAACGACGCGCCGCTTCGGCACGCCAGGAGCGCTCCCTCGGCGGCGACAGTGCACCAACTTACCGCTGCTTCGCCGTATGCGCGCTGGGGCTCGAGACGCTGGTGACCGCCGAGCTTCGTTCGCTGGACATCGACGCGCGCGTTCTCGAAGAGGAGCCGGGCGGCGTGGCGTTCGATGCGACCGCCGCTGAGCTCTATCGAGCCAACCTTCATCTTCGAACCGCGAGTCGAGTGCTCGTGCGGCTCGGCCAGTTCCACGTGCGCGCGCTGGGCGAGTTGGAGCGGCGGGCGAAGGAGCTGCCTTGGGAGCGCTTCATCGGCCCGGGTCGCGCGGTGCGGCTGCGCGTGACATGCCGGAAATCGCGGCTCTACCACAGCGGCGCCGTGGCGGAGCGCGTCGCGAACGCGATGACGGCACGGAGCGGCGGCATCACGGACCGGAGCACCACCGGGAATGCCGTTGGGAGTCGCGCCGAGCGAGCCGGCGGTCCGCCGGACGACGATGACGTGGACGACAACGAGAATCAGCTCGTAGTGGTGCGCGTCCTTCACGACCGCTGCACCATGAGCGTCGACTCATCCGGCGCGCTCCTGCACCGGCGCGGTTATCGGCTCGCGATCGCGAAGGCGCCGCTACGTGAGACGCTCGCCGCGGCGCTTCTCCTCGCGAGCGGGTGGGATTCACGCGCACCGCTCCTCGATCCCATGTGCGGATCCGGCACGATCGCGATAGAGGGTGCGCTGTTGGCGCGGCGGATCGCGCCGGGGCTCGCGCGGAGCTTTGCCTTCGTCGAATGGCCCGAGGTCGATCGCGAGCTGTGGGAGCGCGTGCTCGATGAAGCGCGCGCGCTCGTTCTCCCGCGTGCACCGGCCGTGATCCAGGCGTCCGACCGCGATGCCGGCGCGATCGAAGCCGCCCTCGCCAACGCCGAGCGTGCGGGGGTGAGTGGTGACGTCGACTTCAGCAGGCGAGCGGTTTCCGCGATCGAGCCGCCGCCGGAACCGGGATGGGTCGTGACCAACCCCCCATACGGCGCGCGCGTGGGAGAGCACGACCGCCTGCGAAATCTCTACTCGCAGCTCGGCAAGGTGCTCGGAGCGAAGTGCGCCGGCTGGACAGTCGCCCTGCTCTCCGCCGACTCCCGCCTCGACTCCCGCCTCGGCATCCCCTTCGAGACGGTCCTGAAGACGCGCAATGGCGGGATAGCCGTACGTGCGGCGGTGGGGGTGGTGGAGGGTGAGAGGGAAAAGGAAACAGGGAACAGGGAACAGGAAACAGGTAAGAGCTCCCGCGAGTAAGGCCCTCGGCTCCGAGGCAGTTACCTGTTCCCTGTTTCCTGTTCCCTATCTCCCTGCCGTTCCTGCTTTCTGCTCTCTGCTCTCCCTCACCCCCCCTGGCTCACCTGTTGCATCCCGCGAGGGCAACCATCCTCTCGGAGAGAGACCATGGCTACGACCAAGAGGTCCAGCAAGAAGTCGAGTGGGCGGAAGTACAGCAAGGGAGCGAGCAAGAAGGTCGCGCGTGCTGTGAGGAAGCAGAAGCACGGCACCCTCCGCAGCGGCAAGAGTGGGCATGGCGGCAAGGTGAAGAGCCGTAAGCAGGCGATCGCGATCGGGCTCTCGGAAGCACGAGAGGCAGGCGAGAAGGTGCCGAAGAAAAAGAGCTCCTCGAAGAAGAGCTCCAGCTGAAGGGCGAAGGGAAAGACAGCAGAGAGCAGAAAGCAGTGAAGTACTAGAGGGTTCAGGGTTCAGGGGGCAGGGTTCAGGAACTGCCCGACGGTCGAGGTCTCGACTCCGAGGTAGTACCTGAACCCTGAACCCTGCCCCCTGAACCCTAGGGTTTCACTCCTCCCTCTCGTCGGGCACGAAGATCGACAGCAGCACGCTCACGATGCTGACGACGAGGGCGCCCCAGAAGGCGCTGGCGAAGCCGGCGACGTGGAAGCCGAGTCCGAGGGAGCCGGACAGTGCGCTCGTTAGCCAGAGCATCAACGCGTTGATGACGAAGATGAAGAGGCCGAGCGTGAGCAGGACGAGCGGGCAGGTGAGCAGCTTCAGGAGCGGGCGGACGATCGCGTTGACCAGGCCGAAGATCAGCGCCACGAAGAGGAGCGAGATCCAGCCGCCTGTGAAGGTGATGCCGTTCACGAGCGCCACCGCCACCCAGAGCGCGGCGGCGGTGATGATCAGCCGGATGAGGAAGCGCATCGCGGAGCTCCGTGTCGGTGTGAGAGGCGGCCGGCGACGCGTTCGATCGCCGGCCGCGGTGCATCAGTGCGCGGCGTTCCCCGCGTAGCTCACCTTCCAGATGCGGCCGCCCTTGTCGTCGGTGATGAAGAGCGCACCGTCGGGCCCCTGCGCGAGGCCCATGGGACGGTAGTCGACGCTGCCTCGCGCCTTCCCCGGTCCCGCAAAGCCGTCGGCGAAGGTCTCGTACTCGGAGCCGGGCGCGCCGTTCTTCATCGGGACGAACACCACCTTGAAGCCGGCCTGTGGCTCCGGCGAGCGGTTCCACGAGCCGTGGAAGGCGACGAACACGCCGCCGCGGTAGCGTTCGGGGAACTCGGTGCCGGTGTAGAAGAGCGCCGACTGCGGTGCCCAGTGGCCGGGGAAGACGGTTGCCGGTTCCTTCTTGTCCGCGCAGCGCCCTACCTTCTTGCCATCGCCGCCGTACTCCGGCGCGAGGACGAGGCGCTTCTCATCGAGGCTGTAGAAGCAGTACGGCCAACCGAAGTCGTCGCCCTTGTTCACCTGCACCAGCTCCTCCGCGGGATTCTCCGCGCTCTGCTTCGCGTTGAAGTGCTGCGGCCAGTTCTGGAAGAGCTGATCGCGACCGTGCTGGGTCGCGTAGAGCTTCCCGTCCACCGGGTTGATGGTGAGCCCCATCCCGTTGCGAATGCCAGTGGCGAAGTGGGTCTCAGCCGACGGCTTCTGCCCCTGCTTGTTCGCATCGAACTTCCAGATCCCCGCGCGCGTCTGGAGCTCGGTGCACGGATCGTGACCGGGCGACCCCTTCTGGCGATCCTTTACCTGGCAGGAGTTGGTTCGCGATCCGATGTTCACGTAGATGGCACCCGAGTTGTCGAAGGTGAAGTTGCGCGCGCCATGCCCGCCGGTGGGGAGATCGGTGACGATCGTTTGCGCCTCGCCGGACGGAGCGAGACTCCCTGCGGTGAGCGGATACCGGACGATGCGGCTCTTCGCATCGGCGTAGAGGAAGCCACCGTGCAGCCCGATCCCCGTGCCGCCAGCACTCCCGAAGCTGACGCTCGTGTCCGCGCGGCCGTCGTGGTTCGCGTCACGCAGCGCGAGGATCCCGCCCTTTCCAGTTCCGTTCTCGAGTCCGCTTCCCGACTCGAGCAACTGCACGAAGACGTCTCCGTTCGGCGCCACCGCTATGTGCCGCGGCCCACCCGACAGGTCGGCGAACAACGTGGCGCAGAAGCCGTCGGGGAGCGTGATCCCTCCGTTGTCATCGGGACAGGCACTCGCAACCGCACCATTCGCGCTATCAGTGGTAGCGCTTCTATCGGATCCGGATGCGTTGCTCGTACTCTTCCCACCGCACGCCGCCAGCAGCGCCGCCAGCACCATCGCCAACCCACGTCCCTGGATCATCATCGTTCGAGGCCCTCGTTCGACAGCGATTCGTAGTGATGTATCCCCGCGCGCGACTTCCGGCGCGCTCTGCCGATCCCGAGCATACCTCAGGCCGTGAGAGCGCGAGGGCTAAAGCTAATGGGTGGCGGGGCGGGTGGCTGGTTTCGTTCCCCTCCGCGACCTCCGCGTGCGCAGGTCCGCGCGATGGGCCCGGACCTATGACGCACCCTGCCTGGCGCGCCTGCCTCCGGCCATCCAGATGAGCCGCGCTGCGAAGAGCCCTCCCAGGACGGCTGCGTAGATCAACGGCTCGGTGATGTCCTTCTTCACGGCCCACCAGAAGTGGATAACGCCGAGTACGGCCACTACGTACACGAGTCGGTGCAGCGATCGCCAGCGGGCGCCGCCCAGTCGGCGGACCATCGCGTTGGTGGAAGTGATGGCGAGTGGGATGAGAAGGATGAACGCCGCCATGCCGATGGTGATGTACGGGTGCTTCACCACATCGTGCACGATGTCTCCGAAGTCGCCGTACATGTCGACGCCGATGTACATCGAGAGGTGCAGCGCCGCGTACGCGAAGGCGAAGAGGCCGAACATGCGGCGGTAGCGCACCAGCCAGTTCCAGCCCGTGATCCGTCTGAGGGGAGTGATCGAGAGCGTGACGATGAGGAAGCGGAGCGTCCACTTCCCGGTGAAGTGCTCGGCCTCGTTGATCGGGTTGGCGCCGAGGTAGCTCGTGACGCGGACGAAGTCCGAGTAGAGCGCCCAGACGACCCACGCCGCGGGGACCAGGCACAGGACGAACAGCGCCGGCTTGAGCCAGCGCGGCGCCCGGACGGCGCGCGCCTTTCGCTGGCGCACACCGGTGCCAAGTACCTTCGCGGCCCTTTCTCCGTGATCGGCGCGTACCGCTGCCTCGCTCAAAAATTCTTCCTCAGATCCATTCCGGAGTAGAGACTCGCTACCTGGTCGCCGTAGCCGTTGAACATGAGCGTGGGGCGGCGGCGGAACTCGCCGATGCGACGTTCCTTCGCCTGGCTCCAGCGCGGATGATCCACTTTGGGGTTCACGTTCGCGTAGAAGCCGTATTCGTTGGGTGCGGCGATGTTCCAGGTGGTCGCGGGCTGCTTCTCGGTGAATGTGATCTTCACGATCGACTTCGCGCCCTTGAAGCCGTACTTCCACGGCATGACGTGGCGGAGCGGGGCGCCGTTCTGGTTGGGAAGCGTCTTCCCGTAGAGCCCCACGGCGAAGATCGCGAGCGGATTCATCGCTTCATCGAGACGCAGCCCCTCCGTGTACGGCCACTCGAGGATCGGCCGCCGCTGTCCCGGCATCTGCCTGGGATCGAGGAGCGTGGTAAGCTGGATGTACTTCGCGGAACCGAGCGGCTCCACTGTCTTGATCACGCTTGCCATCGGGAAGCCGAGCCAGGGGATGACCATCGACCACCCTTCCACGCAGCGGTGCCGGTAAACCCGCTCCTCCAGCTTGTAGGGCTTGATGAAATCCTCGAGGTGGTACGTCGCCGGTTTGTTCACGAGACCATCGACTTCGAGCGTCCACGGCTGGGTGCGGAAGTTTTTCGCATTGGCCGCCGGGTCGCTCTTGTCGGTGCCGAACTCGTAGAAGTTGTTGTAGGTCGTGACGTCCTCGTAGGGCGTCAGCTTGTCGTCGAGCGGCTCGTTGTCGGACTCGCTCAACGAGTCGGCCCGGGCGGACGACGCATCGCACCCGGCGAGCGTCGCCCCGCCGAGCAGCGATGACCCGGCAAGCGCGGCCAGCCCGACCCCGCCGACCTTCTCGAGGAACTTGCGCCGGTCCACGTAGTCCTTCTCGTCCGTTATCTCCGACGCATGTACGTCGCTGGGCTTCTTGATGAGCATGGCGGGTGTCCTTTTTCGGGGCTGGTCGGTAACATACCGCCCGGGGCGCAGAAGAGTTCCTGTCCGTTGACATTCACCCCAACCCCTCCCACATTCCGGAAACACGTTCCGCGGTGATTTGTAGCGATTGCGACCGCGTTAAAAATTCCGCTAAACCGTTCGCGTGATCTGTGCAAACAGCCCGGGAGCGGTAGTCGCTCACCGGGCTTTCTTGTCGTGCCCGGTGGGCTCAACCTCAAGGGCTTGCTTCCATGACTCACCCGTCTGCCGATTCCTTCATCTTCTCCAGCGAGTCGGTGTCCGAAGGACATCCCGACAAGCTCGCCGATCGCATCAGCGATGCCGTGCTGGACCTGCACCTCCGTTACGATCCGCGCTCGCGCGTAGCGTGCGAGGTGCTGGTGAGCAACAACTTCGTCTGCATCGCCGGCGAGACGCGATCCAGCAACAGGGTGACGAAGGAGGAGGTGGAGCTCGCGGCTCGCAAGGTGATCCTCGACACGGGCTACACGGGCTTCGATCCACGCTTCGGCTACGAGAGCGCGGTGATCGACGTGCGGCTACAGCCGCAATCGAACGAGATAGGCTGCGCGGTGGATGAGAAGGTCACTGCGGAGCTGCAGGGTGCGGGCGACCAGGGGCTGATGTTCGGCTACGCGACCAACGAGACTCCGTCGCTGATGCCGGCGCCGATCACCTACGCTCATGGTCTGGTGTGCGAGCTCGCGCGCTCGCGCAAGGCGGAAGACGTCGCCTGGCTCCGTCCGGATGCCAAGTCGCAGGTGTCCGTCCGCTATGTGGATGACAAGCCGGTCGAAGCGACGCGCATCGTGATCTCCACTCAGCACTCGCCTTCGGCGCGCCAGCCGGATATCCGCGATTACATCATCGGCACGACGATCCCCGCTGTCGTACCCGCGGAGCTCCTCACCAGTGGCTGGGAGGACAGGGTGCTCGTGAATCCATCCGGCGCGTTCACGGAGGGGGGGCCGGCCACCGACACCGGTCTCACCGGTCGGAAGATCATCGTGGACACTTACGGTGGTATGGCGCGCCACGGCGGCGGCGCCTTCAGCGGGAAGGATCCATCCAAGGTGGACCGCTCCGCCGCCTACGCGGCGCGGTGGGTTGCGAAGAACATCGTGGCGGCGGGGCTCGCCGAGCGCTGCGAGGTGCAGGTGGCGTATGCGATCGGCGTCGCCGAGCCGGTGAGCATCATGGTGGAGACGTTCGGCACCTCGCGCGCCACGCGGCGCGAGCTCGAGGAGCGAGTTGCCGAGGTCTTCGATCTCACGCCGTACGGAATCATTCGCGATCTCTGCCTTCTGCAGCCCATCTACTATCCCACCGCGGCGTACGGTCACTTCGGCCGCGAGCCGGACGGGAGCGGAACGTTCTCGTGGGAGCAGCCGTCGAAGGCGGCGGAGCTGAGCGCCGAGGGTAAGGTCGCGGCGAACGTTTGACGCACACCGGAGCACGCCGAAGTCTGGCGTGCTCTATTGCGCGTCGGGCCGAAAGCTTGTACCCATAGTGCCCCATGAAAGCGCTCCCTTTCATGGCGGCGCTGACGGTGGTGCTCGGTGCGTGCATGCGCGCCCCGGAGGCGTCGCCCGGCGACAGCGTGCAGTTAGAGTCCGGCGTCCAGGGAGAAGCTTCCCCGGCGGGCGCGGCGGGTGTCGAGCGCGTCTTCCTCCCGGTTTCTCCCGACTCGGAGATCCCCGCTGATCCGCTCGGAGCGTCGATTCGCCGAGGGCGTGCGCTCCTGGAGGCGACCCGCGACAGTCTTCCCGCGAACGTCGGGAACCGGTTGCGTTGCCTGAGCTGTCATCTCGACGGCGGCCGGCGCGCGAATTCATCGCCGCTGGTAGGGTCGCTCCTGGCCTATCCCGCGTACAGCGCACGCGCCGGGAGAGTCATCACGATCGAGGATCGCATCAACGGCTGCTTCCGCCGCAGCATGGCGGGCCGACCACTCCCGGTCGCGAGCGCGGACATGCGCGACATGATTTCGTACCTCGCGTTCCTCTCGCGCGGGGTCACCGCGGGTAGCGAGGTCGAGGGGCGCGGCTTCCCGAAGATGGAGCCGCTCGACCCGGACACCGCGCGCGGGCGGGTGACCTATGCGTCCACGTGCGCGCGCTGCCATGGCGAGAACGGCGAGGGAAGGCCGTTCGCGCCTCCGCTCTGGGGGACCGGTTCCTTCAGCATCGGCGCCGGGATGGCGCGCCTTCGCACCGCAGCGAGTTTCATCCGATACAACATGCCGTACGATCTACCCGGTACGCTCACCGATCAGCAGGCGTTCGACGTGGCGGCGTACGTGAACTCGCATTCGCGTCCCGATCTCGCCGGCAAGGAGAACGACTGGCCCAACGGCGATGCGCCGCCCGACGCGGCGTATCCCACGCGTGCCTCGACGAGAAGGGGCACGGTAGCGATGGAGAGGTAGCAGAGGAGCAGATGACTTCGTAGTCAACGTGCGAGAGTAGCCCGTTCCCACATCACGGAGGGTTCGACAATGCTGAACGCCAACGACTACCCCACTCATCGACGCGGCTTCCTGGCGCGGATCGCGGCCGGATCGGTGGCGCTGGGTCTGAGCGCGATCCCCTCGCAGTTGCGCGCGGCGACCCCGAACGCGACTCTCGGAAACGGTCGCGGGGGGAAGGGGCCAGACGATTGGCTGAATGGCGTGGATGGGAAGCATCGTCAGGTGCTCGATGCGGTATCCGTGAACAACGGGATGTCGCTGATCTGGTCGATGGTGTTTCTGAACACGCACAACCAGGCCAGCAAACTCTCGGACAAGGATCTCAGCGCCGTGACGGTGCTGCGGCACGAGGCGATCCCCATCGCGTTCACGGACGAGATCTGGAAGAAGTACAAGTTGGGAGAGGCGTTCCACGTGGACGACCCCGCGACGAAGCAGCCGGCGGAGCGTAATCCCTTCTTCCACCCGAAAAAGGGCGAGCTGTTTCTTCCGGGAATGGAAGTGGAGACGCTGCTCGGCCGCGGGGTGATCTTCGGCGTGTGCAACCTGGCGACGACCGTTTACAGCGGGATGCGCGCGGAGGCGATCGGCGTACCCAAGGACGAAGCGTACAAGGAGTGGGCGGCGGCACTCATACCTGGATTCACTTTCGTACCGTCGGGAATCTGGGCGGTGAACAACGCGCAGGAGCACGGGTGCAGTTACGCGTACGCGGGGTGAGATGCTAAGCGCGTGCCGGTGTCATGGTAGTGGGACGCCGGCACGCAGTGACCTGCGTCAGCGAACATTTCCCGTAGCGAGTAACCGGCAGCTTGCTGGCGGGAAATGTTCCGACGTCGCACTATGGAGCGTGGCGCGGCCCGGGGATATATTGCGCGTCCCTCGCTGCGTTCCGCGTTTTCGTGCGGACGCCTGATGTTGACTGTCTACGAGCGAGACCTATGCGAGCTGTTTGCATTTCACGACATCGCATCCTCAGCGATCACGTCTGCTCGATCTTTCGCGACACCGGTGTGGAGTGCCAGCCGGTCGTCGGTTTCCAGGAAGGGATGACCATCACCCGTTCGTCGTTCCCCGACGTGGTGATATGCGATTACGATCTCCTCGTCGCCGCGCCTCTGGCTGACTGGGAGCGCGATCCGATACTCTCCGAAGTTCCCATCATCGCCGTGAGCCTCACGCGCCGTCCCGAGGAGGCGCACCTGGTGAACACCAACGGAATCGCGGGCTTCCTGTACCTTCCGTTGCTGAACGACGGCGATGCCGTGCGCATGGTGAAGGCGGCCTGTATGCGCGGCAGTGTGGGTGGCGAGAGAAAGAGCGGTGTACGCGTACCGGACAGCGCCTTTCGCTGGCCCCCGATCGAAGACACCGAGCGAGTGCGGCGAGATTGAACGGCGTTCGGAGGTTGGGGGAGAGAATGCGTGATGGTCATCGTGCGCCGTACGGATGATCCGGGGAGAACGGTAACCTGACCACGCGATGATGAGCACGGAGATATGAGAGGAGCGCGAGTGAGTCTCGCGCTCGCGGCGGTGGCTTTTACCGTCGCGGCGTGCGGAGGCGGTGAGGGGAGCGGATCGCGGGAGGGTGCTCGGAGCGGCGCGGTTGCGTCGGACGGGCCGGGGCCCGGCGCGAATCCATCGAGTGCTGCGGCGGCGGAGAGCGCTGCGGTCGCACGCGACCTGTGGAACAAGGCCGAGGTGGTGCGGCGCCTCGAGGAGGCGGGGCTCGTGGTCACCGACTCGGGGAAGAAGGTGCACAACAGTGCGCTGGATCTCGAGGGGGAGGAGCTGGGGGTGAGCGGCGGGCAGCTCGAGATATATGTCTACCCCGACGATGCGGCTCGCGAGAGCGATGCAGCGGGGCTCGATACGACGCGGAAGAG
>DATCXR010000107.1:0-5386 GCA_036565685.1 Gemmatimonadaceae bacterium | reverse complement strand
ATCTTCCGGCAGTCGCCGGAAGATGCATCAAGCCAAGACCTGACCCCGAGCGATAGTACCATCCCTCATGTGTACAACTCGTCGGGCGGCGCTCGCGAGACCCTCGTCGTGCGTCACCACTATGAGAGTGGTGCCGTCCGCGTTGAGCCGCTCGAAGAGCGCTATGATCTCTTCCCCCGTCCGCGCATCGAGCTCACCGGTCGGCTCGTCGGCCAAAAGGAGTGCCGGCCGGTTGGCCAGGGCTCGCGCTATGGCCACCCGCTGCTGCTCCCCGCCCGAGAGCTGCGTGGGCCGATGACGCTCGCGCCGCTCCAGCCCCACGTATCTCAGCAACTCCGAGGCCCGCGCGCGCCGATCCGCGCGCGACACCCCCGCTTCCGCCATCGGGAGCTCCACGTTCTCCCGTGCCGTGAGCACGGGGAGAAGGTAGAATCGCTGGAAGACGAAGCCGATGTTGCGCAACCGGAAGCCGGTGAGCTCGCGGTCGCTCATGTTCTCTATCCTTCGCCCCGCGATGGTCAGATCGCCCTCGTCAGGGGTGTCTATCGCACCGAGCAAATTGAGCAGCGACGACTTGCCGGAGCCCGAAGGACCGACGATCGCCACATATTCCCCCTGCTCTACCTCCAGCGACACGCCTCGCACCGCGTGCACCACCTCGCCGCCCCTCCCCAGCTCGTAGTCGCGCCGCAAGTTGTGTGCGCCGAGCAGCAGGGTCACGCGACGGCCTCCTCGTGGAGCGCGGTGGCGATGGGTAGCGTGGCCGCGCGCCACGACGGGTAGAGTCCAGCGGCGATCCCGACGATCACGAGGAGCCCCAGCGCCGTCCACGCTGACCGCGGCTGAAAGAGGAAGAAGTCTATCGCCGCCGGGAGACCAGGAAACGCCGAGAGGATCGAATTGAGATAGCGCGCGGTCACGAGGCCGAGCCCGAGGCCGATCACCGCACCAGCGAGGCTGATCGCCAGCCCCTCGAGGAGGATCTGCTGCACCACGTGGGTACGCGAGATTCCCATGGCGCGCATCACGGCTATCTCCCCCACTCGCTCGTTCACCGAGACCGTTACCAGTGTGGTCACGAGGAGGAAGCCGACGATGAGGCTCACCGCACCCAGGATGAAGCCGAGCTGCCGGAAGTAGCTCAGCCGTTCGTCCACTCGCTGCATGGCCTCGGCGGTCGAGATCGCATCCACCCTCGGAACGTGCTCCTGGATCCATCGCCGAACGGCCTCTACGTCCGCTCCTTCTCTCAGTCGAACCATGAAGAGGGATGCCTCATCATCGCGCACGCGGCCGGTCATCGCCTGGAGGGTACCGATTCGCAACGCGGCAGCGCTCTGCCCAGCCGCGAGGTAGAGGAAGCGCGCGCGCCCGCTCACCACCAGCCGCCGCTCGCCCGAGTAGCTGCGGAGCTGCGGGTTGTATCCGGCCGCGACCTGCAGAGTGTCGCCCACGTGAGCGCCGGTGGCCTGAAGGAACGCATCGTTCACTACCATGGCATCGGGAGCGAGCGCGTCGTGACCCGAAAGCAGCTCGTAGTCGCCCTGCGCCGCGGGATTCACGCCCAGCGCGAAGGAAGTGATGCTGGCATCGCCTCTCTCCAGGTGAAGCTGGCCGCCGAGCACCGCGCTCACCACCGTGACGTCGGGGAGCGTGCGCAGCACGCGTGCTATCTCGGAAGCGCCCGTGATGGTCGCCTCGGTGTCGAAGGGGAGTGTCCCTCGTGGCGAGAGACGCAGCTGGAAGCCGCGAGAGAGAAGGAGCTCCCTGAACGACTCGCGTAGTCCGGCCGAAAGCATGACCATGCACAGGAGCATCGCGGCGGCCACAGCTACGCCGAGTATGGCCAGCAGCGTGCGCGCCCCGTGCCGGCGCAACGCCGCCATCGCGAGGAGTGAGCGCATCAGCGCCCGATGAGCGTGAGTGGAGCGGTACGCACCAGACGGAGCGCCGCCAGCGCTCCGGCCACCACACCGAGTGCGAGAGAGAGGAGCACCGAGAAGATGACTATGTCACCCGTGACGATCGAAAAGCGGAGCGGAGTCCTGTAGAACGCCTGGTAATACGCGTTCACGGCAGCGGACGTTATCCAGCCCACCAACACGCCGAGCCCACTCCCGAGTACCGACACGAAAGCGGCCTCGATCACCACGGATCTGAACACCGTCCAGCGCGAGAGGCCGATGAGTCGCAGCGCGCCCACGTCGCGTCGCCGTTCCTCCACCTTGAGCAGGAGGATGCAGAGGAGGAAAACCGCGCTCGCCACGATGGTGATGACGCCGATCGCGCGATGGAAGCGACTTACCACCTCGAAGGTGGTGGAGGTCTCCACCGCGATGTCACGTGACCGATACGCCTGGAAGCCGAAGGCCGCGTCGTCGATAGCGCGCAGCGCGCGCTCGGTAGCAGCGCTGTCGACGGTACCCACCGCGAAGCGATCCACCCGATCGCCGTACCCGATGAGTGCCTGGAGCTGATCGAGATGCAACCGCACTCCGTAATCGTTCCGCGAGATCTCGCTCGGATCGGCTCTGCGTTGTACGATCGCGCTCACCACGACGGTATCGGCCTCGCGCCCGTCTCCCGCTCTGCCCCCGGAGCTCGCCGCTTCCCGTCCTTCACCCGGCCGCGCGCTCACCACCACCGTATCTCCCACCCGTATCCCCGCGTCCGCCGCCAGATCCGCCCCTATCGCCATCGTCCTGGCCTGCCCCTGCAGGGCGAAGAGGAGGGTAAGCGTGTGGAGGAGCATGGATGGGGGGTAGAAGAGAGCAGAGAGCAGTGAACTACCTCGGGGGTGAGGGGAGGAGGTGAAAGGAGACAGGGAACAGGAAACAGGAAACAGGAAACAGGAAACAGGAAACAGGAAACAGGTAAGAACTCCTGGGGAGAGGGCTCTACCGCCAGGAGCAGGTATCTGTTTCCTGTTTCCTGTTTCCTGTCTCCATGCAGTTCACTGCTTTCTGCTCTCTCCCCCTCCCTACTCCATTCTCACCCTCACCCTCGATGCCGTATCCGACAGTCGGTTCACCGTGGTCTTCAGCTCGGCGCGGGATTCGCCCAGGGTGAAGTCGGCCTTCTTCATCACGTTCATTCCGGCCCAGAGGAGTAGAGCGCCCACGATCATCTCGAGGGCGCCGGTGATGAGTGCGCCAGCCCACGCCTTTCCGATGAGCACGGTGCCTATCACCGCCGTGAGGAGCACGCTCAGAGCCACCAGAGCGAGAATCGCGATCCCGAAGGCGAGCGCGAAGCGGATGCCGCCCTGCACCGCGTGGTGGATGCTCTCGCCCATCTCCAGGCGCGCCAGGCGCACCTCGTTGTTCGCCAGACGCTTCGAGTCGTCGGTCAGCCTGCCGATGAGATCACCGATCGTCGGCTCCGGCTCTATTCTGATCCCCTGCGTCGCCACTGCTACATCTCCTGCGTTGCTCGATTCACCACCGCTGACGTTGCTCGACAGCCGAGCCGCGCAAGGAACGTTCCCGAGCAGCGAACGGGGTCAGGTCTGGAATCGTGAATCGATACAGCTGAGCGGCGGGGTCAGGGAACCCGCGGGCCGGCGTGCTTCACCCCTCCCTGCTCCACTGTCACGCGCGATGCGCGTGCGTTCTCGAGCTCGAAGTGGATCCGGAGCGAGGGATCCATCTGCGCCGCGAAGGTGAGATCGCCGGCGTAGTAGATCGGGAACGACGACTGGCCTTCGGCCTGGGCTCGCAGCCCCGCGCTGTCGGCGACGAAGGTCATCAGCATCTTCTTCGCACCCATGTCCACGTCGTACTTCCCCTGCACCGCGCTGCGCACGCTGTCGGGAAGCGGTACTTCCTTCGCGGCATGCATCGGCTGCACCAGCGGTATCCCGAACACCGCGCGCGCGACATTGTCGAGCAGTGCATCGGGGTCGCTCGGAGAGGCGTTGGCGAGCACCGTGATCGAGAGACTGTCGCTAGGGAAGTACGCGTTCGCCGTGATGAAGCCGTGAATCCCGCCTCCGTGCCCGATCATGATGTGCGAGCCCACCGCGCCGCGCACCAGCCCGAAGCCGTAGTGACTGAGGCCCGCGTTCCCCTCGGGGGTGGTCATCCGCGCGTACGATGCACGGCTCACCACCTTCCCGGTCGCCAGTAGTCGGTTCCACCGCGCGAGGTCGCCGACCGTGGAACAGAGCGCGCCCGCCGCAAACGGCTGGGACATGTCGAGGTACGGTGCATTGGTGAAGTCGCTTCCCTTACGCTGGTAGCCGTTCGCCCTGTGCGGGATGAGCGGAGCGCGGTCGCAATAGAGCGTGTGCGTGAGTCCCAACGGCTGGAACAGAGTGGAATCGAGGTACGCCGCGTACGGCTCGCCGGAAACCTTTTCGAGGAGCATGCCCAGGAGCACGTAGCCGGTGTTGTCGTAGCGCCACCCCGTACCGGGCGCGAAGTCCATCGGCTTGTTGGCGGTGAGCGCCACCAGGGTGTCGGGAGGCATGTACTCTCCCCAGCGCTTCGCCCAGCTATCGCCGAGGTCGGTGTAGCTCGGGATCCCGGAGGTGTGGTTCAGCAGCTGACGCACCTTCACCGGGCGCCACGCCTTCGGAAGGTCTGGCAGGTACTTCCCGATGGAATCACCAAGGCGCACCGACCCCTTCTCCACCAGGCGCATGACCGCGGCCGCCGTGAACTGTTTGGTGATCGACCCGATGCGATACACCGTGGCTGCAGTGGCCGGTACATCGTTCTCGAGATCTGCCTTCCCGTATCCCTCGTAGATCAGGGTATCGCGCCCCGCGCGTATCACCGCTATCGAGAGCCCCGGCGATTGCGGATCGGCGAGGAACGCCTTCGCGAGCGAGTCCACTCGCGATTTCACTGCGGCGCGTGACGGCGCCGCAGTGGAAGCGCCGGAGGAGTCGCGCCCATTCGTGGTCGACTGAGCCGGCGCGGACGCGAAGGAGAGGGCGAGCAGTGCTGCTGCGACGAAGGTCGTGCGGCGTACTTTGCGCATGACGGTACTCGCTGGAAGATGGAAGTTGGCTGTCGCGCTCGAGCGGGCGGGCGGCCGCGCGACCCGCACGGGACTACGGTCTCGTCATCCCGAAGTTTCGATCATCACATGCGAGGCGAGCGCCGGTCCTATCACGCGCTCCTCCCCGTCCACCAGCAGGGCGAGCGGTCCCCCGAAGGGAGCACGCGAAACGAGCGTTACCTCCGCGCCCGGGACGAGCCCCACCTCTCCCAGGTAGCGCAGCCGCCGCGCGTCGTCGTCGCTCACACGCACCACGCGACAGTGGCCGCCCGGCGCGAGCTCGGCGATCGTGCGGAGGTGCGGCCCCTCGTCTATCTCACCCCAGCGTGTCGGGATCGGAGCGCCATGCGGGTCTGTCGCCGGCTCGCCGATCGCAGCC
>DATCXR010000099.1:0-9691 GCA_036565685.1 Gemmatimonadaceae bacterium | reverse complement strand
TGGCCGGGCCGGCAGCGGCCGATCGCGCGGGATGCGCCGCCGTGGCCGCGGCGTCGCGGTCCACACCGCAAAGCGGCCGCACGATCTTCGTGATCTCCGCACAGAGCGCATTTCGCTGGGCGGGTCTGAGCGGCGTGCTCGCACCGCTCGGCGAGGTCGACACGCTCGTCATCGCCACCACCCGGGTGATCCCGCGTGACTTGGTAGCGAGACTCGATTCGATGGCAAACGGACGGCCTTTCACGCGAGCAGTGATCCATACCCCCTTCGAGCCGGTGCCCGGCCTGAGGATCCACGCCACCATCGCACTCGCTCCGCGATCCAGGTTCGGTGGAACGCTGGTGGAGAGTGTGCGCGCGGAGGACGCCAGACGCTACGCTTCGGCCGTCGCCGCGGCGGCCGGCGTCCGCCCGTCGCAGAGCGCCGCACTCCCGCTCCCGCCGCTCTCCTTTACGACGGCCTCCGTGCCCTCGCGCCAGCGCGACGATTCACTGGCGACTACCGCGCGCCTTCTCTCGACTCTCACCGAGACGTACGGGGTCTCCGGACACGAGACGCCCGTGCGCGACGAGATCCTCGCCGCGCTCCCCGCATGGGCCCAATCGCGCACTACCACCGACAGCGCCGGTAACCTCCTCCTCGCGCTCGGCCCCGAGCGTGACACGGTGGTCTTCGTCGCGCACATGGATGAAGTGGGCTGGGATGTCTCGTCAATCGCGCCCGACGGCACCGTGTCGCTCCGCCGCCGCGGCGGCTTCTACCCTTCGCTCTGGGAGGGGCAGACAGCCATCCTCCACGTGGAGCGCAACGGCCGTCGATCGGAGATCCGCGGCATCTTCATCCCGCGCGATTCGGTCACCACGAGGCAGCCGAGCGATCTGGTCGCGTGGTTCGGCGTGGACTCCGCCGCGCTCGCGGCGAGAGGAGTCACCGTGGGAACGAGCTTGACGAGTCTCAAGACCGCCACGAGGCTGGGCCGCACGCGATTCACCGCGCGCTCGATCGACGACCGCGCCGGTTGCACGGCGCTCATCGAGGCGGTGCGAGCCATCCAGCCGGACGCACTCACACGAAAGGTGATCTTCGCTTGGGTAGTGCGCGAGGAGATCGGCCTCGAGGGCGCGGCTGCTCTCGCTTCCTCGCTGCGCGGGAGCGTCGCACGCGTGTACGCGGTGGACACCTTCGTGTCGTCCGAGTCGCCGCTCGACGATCACCGCTTCGCCTTCACGCCAATTGGCGCGGGGCCGGTCGCCCGCGCGCTCGACAACTCGAGTGCCACGCCGCCCGCCGAGGTGGAGCGAGTTCGTGTGGCGGCAGGCGCGGCGGGCATCCCGATCCAGATTGGCACCACCAACGGCGGGAACGACGGGAGCGAGTTCGTCCGCTACGGCGTACGCGACGTCCCGATCTCCTGGCCGCTACGTTACTCTCATTCGCCGGCCGAGCTGGTGGACCTCGCGGACATCGCGCAGCTCGGACGGCTGGTGGCGGAACTCGCCACTCACTGACTAATTCATTTCTCCACGCATTGGAGGATCTACATACAAATGCCACGTGCCCTGCTCTCCGTCTCCGACAAGACCGGTCTGGTAGACTTTGCCCGCGGGCTCTCCGAGCTCGGCTGGGAGCTTCTCTCCACCGGCGGCACCGCGCGCGCGCTGCGCGAGGCGGGGCTCTCTCCGACGGACGTGGGTACCGTGACCGGCGTGCCCGAGATGCTCGACGGCCGCGTGAAGACTCTGCACCCCGCCGTGCACGGCGCGCTCCTCGCACGACGTGACGTTCCCGAGCACATGGCCACGCTCTCGGAGCACGGGATCACGCCTATCGATCTGGTGGCGGTGAACCTCTATCCCTTTCGCGAGACCGCCGCGCGCGCGGGCGTCTCGCCCGAAGAGGTGATCGAGAACATCGACATCGGCGGCCCATCGATGCTCCGCTCGGCCGCGAAGAACTTCGACTCAGTCTACGTGATCGTGGACCCGGCGGATTACGGCCGCGTCCTCGATGCGCTTCGCGCCGGCGACGACGACCGCGACCTGCGACGGGTGCTCGCCGAGAGGACCTTCGCGCACACGTCGGCGTACGACGCCGCGATCACGTCGTGGTTTGCCTCGAGCGGCTCGGAGCTCTTCCCCGATCGAATGGTGATCTCGCTCGAGATGGAACAGCGGCTCCGCTACGGCGAAAACCCGGACCAACGCGCCGCGTTCTACGCCGAGCGACAAGGGAGGGGGCTCGCCGGTCTGCGCCAGCACGGCGGAAAGGAGTTGAGCTTCAACAACCTTCTCGACCTCGAGGGCGCGCTCACCGCCACGGACGCTTTCGGCGACCGCCCCTGCTGCGCGATAATCAAGCACACCACGCCGTGCGGTCTCGCCGTATCGGACAACCCGCTCGAGGCGTACCAGAAGGCACTCGCGTGTGATCCCGTGTCTGCCTTCGGCTCGGTGATCTCGATCAACGTCCCGGTAGACGAGCCCACCGCAGAGGCGATCTCGAGTCTCTTCGTCGAGTGTCTGGTCGCTCCCGAATTCGAGCCCGGCGCGATCGAGATCCTCGGCCGCAAGAAGAACCTCCGTGTCCTCGAGGGCCGCGCGCGCTGGAGGCCCGGCGCCTTCGACATGAAGCGCGTGCGCGGCGGCTTCCTCGCCGAGGAGCGCAGCGTCGTGGATGAGGACAACGCTCGCTGGGAGGTGGTGACGGAGCGCGCACCGAGCGACGCCGAGACCGTCGATCTCAACTTCGCCTGGCGCGCCGTGGCAAGCGTGAAGTCGAACGCGATCGTCCTCGCCCGCGGCGGCGCCACCATCGGCATCGGCGCCGGCCAGATGTCACGCGTCGACGCCGCCTTCCTCGCCGTTCACAAGGCCACCGGCGCCGGCCACGAAACCGCCGGCGCCGTCCTCGGATCGGATGCCTTCTTCCCCTTCCGCGACGGCGTCGACCAGGCCGCCGAGGCCGGCATCACCGCCATAGTCCAACCCGGCGGCTCCGTGCGCGACCAGGAGGTAATCGCCGCCGCCAACGAGCGCGGTATCGCGATGGTCTTTACGGGGAGGCGGTTGTTCAGGCACTAGAGGGGGAGGAGGCGGAAGGAAGCAGAAAGCAGAGAGCAGTGAACGGCTGGAGGGTTCAGGGTTCAGGGGGCAGGGTTCAGGAACTGCCTCGGGGAAGAGATCCCGATCGCCGGGTAGTACCTGCCCCCTGAACCCTGCCCCCTGAACCCCAGGGTTTCGCTGCTCTCTGCTTTCTCCCCCTCCCCTCCCCTCCCCCTCGCCCGGAAACTTCCCGCCGGGCAACGGTGTCTCATCGCTAATGGAAGTGCGCGGCTCGGATAGTGGTGGGCCGTGACCCGATGGTGGGGGAAATGGTGAGCGAGTGGGGGGCGCTGATGCCTGGAGATCGGTGGCGGAGATGGCGACCGGGAGCGCAGAGTGCGCGCTATGCCCTGGGGTTGGTGTTGGTCGTCGCGGGAGCGAGTGTCGGTGCGTGCACCGATGATGGTGGTACCGGGCCGGGGACGATACAGCTACAGCGGGTGAGCGGAGATGGGCAGCGGGCGGCACCGGGGAGAGTGTTGCCCGAGCTGCTGACGGTGAAGATGGTCGACGGGCGTGGGCGGCCGGTCAGGGGTGAGCGGGTGGAGTGGGGAGCGACCAACGGAGTAGTCACGCCGATCGAGGAGGTCACCAACGACAAGGGCCTCTCGACCGCTCGCTGGAAGGTGGGGGACCGGGCTGGACGCGACACGGCATTCGCGAAGAGCGTGAAGAGCGCTACCGTCCAGTTCGCGGCGCAGGTGGACGAGTCGGCGAAGGACGGAGTCATAGCCCTCGCTGTCGAGACTTACGACGGATCCGGACAGGCAGTGCACCCTGATCACGTGTGGCTCCCCACCGGCTGGAAGGATGCCACGCAAGCGCTCCTCGCGACCCCGTACCCGTTCGGCAATGCCAGCTTCGAGAATCCGTCGTTCTACGCGGGAGTGGACGGCGACAGCTGGTTCGTCCCAACCGGGCTCACGAACCCGATCGTGCGGCCCAGCTCGGGATATCTCTCCGATCCCGACGCGCTTTACGATCCCGCGTCGGGCAAGATTCTCGTCTACTACCGCCAGGTGGCGAGCGAAAATCGCATCTGGCTGACTCGCTCCAGCGACGGCGTGAGATGGGACGAGCCGGAGCTCGTTGCGTCGGCGCCCAACCACGAGATCATCTCGCCCACCGTGGTGCGCCGCGCCCCAACGGATTGGCTCATGTGGAGCGTGAACGCGGGATCAGAGGGGTGCACGAGCGCCTCGACGACCGTCGAGCTTCGACGCTCCACCGACGGCGTACACTGGTCCACCGCGGAGCCGGTATCGCTGGATCAGCCGGAGGGTTTCGCCTGGCACCTGGATGTGGAGTGGATTCCCTCGCGCAACGAGTACTGGGCCGTCTACCCGCTCAAGACCGCCGGCGACTGCACGACGCGCGCCCTCTACTTCGCGACGAGCCCCGACGGCATCCACTGGACGACCTACGCTTCTCCGCTCCGCTCCCGCGGCGCGATCCCCGAGATGATGGACGTCGTCTACCGCTCCACCATCGACTACGACGCCACCTCCGACGAGGTGACCCTCTGGTACTCCGGCGCCAGCTACGAGGGAACTGCCTACGTCTGGCACCTCGCCCGCGAGCGCCTCCCTCTGGGCGCCGTGCTCACGCGAATCTCGACCCTCACCGCCGACCGCGCCCTCCCCGCCCCGCGGGGCCCGGCCTTCACGAACGAGACGGCGCCCTGATTACGGCAGGGTTCAGGAAGCAGGGTTCAGGGTTCAGTAACTGAAGGCTGAAGGAAACAGGAAACAGGAAACAGGAAAGTGCTCCCGGGGTGAGGATCCTCCATCCACGAGCCGGTACCTGTTCCCTGTTTCCTGTATCCTGGCAGTTGCTGAACCCTGAACGCTTTGGTTGCTGAACCCTCTGGTCCTTTCCCCCACCCCCCGCCATCTTTTCCCCCTTATGGCCCTCAACAACAGCTCAGAGCTCGACTACAGACCGTCGTATCTGGCAGCGACGATCACTGCTGCTGCGGTCTTCGTCCTGTATCTCGTGACCCTGTCGCCGTCGACGGCGATGTGGGACACCAGCGAGTACATCGCGGCGGCGTACGTAGTCGGGCTTCCGCACCCGCCGGGGAATCCGCTCTTCGTCCTACTCGGGCGCGTCTTCGCCATCCTGCCGCTCGGCGGGTTGAGCGTGGCGGTGAAGATCAACATCCTCGCGGCACTCACCAGCGCGGTCGCGGCGGGGATGTGGTTCCTGATCGCCGAGCGCGTGCTCGTTTCGTGGCTCCCCGAGCGCTGGCAGCGCATCGTGGGTGGCGTGGTAGCCACCGTCATCGGCGCCACCGCTTTCACGGTGTGGAATCAGTCCGTCGTGAACGAGAAGGTCTACACCGTCTCGCTCATGGGGCTGGCGATCGTCTCCTGGCTCACGGTCCGCTGGTCGGATGATCCTGAAGGCCCGGGAGCCGACCGCACGCTCATCCTGATCGCCTACCTCCTCGGCCTCGGCAACGCGAACCACATGATGGGGCTCCTCGCGCTCCCCGCCGTGGTGGTCGCGGTTCTCGTGCGGCGTCCCGACACGCTGCTCCGCTGGCAGCTGCTGCTCGTCCTGTTTGGTGTCTTCCTTCTGGGGAATACACCATTCCTCACGCAACCCATCCGCGCGGCACACTACCCGGCGATCAACGAGGGCGAACCGACGACTTGGAGCGCCTTCTGGTACAACTTCAACCGCGGGCAGTACGGCAAGCCATCGGTCTTCGATCGGCAGGTGCCCTTCGTGGGACAGGTGGGGATGTACTGGCTGTACTTCAGCTGGCAGTGGTTCCGCGACATGACGGGGGAGTGGGTGCGGCTACAGTCGCTGCTTGCCGCGGTGTTCATGGTGCTCGGTCTGCTCGGTGGCTGGGTGCACTTCAAGCGTGACCGTCGTTCGTTCTGGTACTTCGGAACGTTCATGTTCACGCTCACGCTCCTGCTGATCTGGTACCTGAACTTCAAGTACGGTCACAGCCAGTGCGCCAACATGGGGAATCCGCCAGGCGTCCCGTGCGAGGTGCGCGACCGCGACTACTTCTTCATCGTCAGCTTCTCCGCCTGGGGAGTGTGGGCGGGGCTCGGGCTCGTGTACCTGTGGGAGGAGCTGGCGTCGCTCTTCGGGTCGCAGAGCGTGAAGATCGGGAGAGAGTTCGTGCAGCTCCCGAAGCGCAAGAGCTGGATATTCGCTTCGTGGATCCTGGTTCTCGCCCTCATTCCGCTCTTCGCCAACTGGACGGCGGCGTCGCGCGCGGGGCAGACCGACACGCGCGACTTCGCGCACGACCTGCTCGATTCCGTGGAGCCGTACGGCGTGCTCATCACCGTGGGTGACAACGACACCTTCCCGCTCTGGTACGCGCAGGAGGTGGAGGGAATCCGAAAGGATGTCGTGATCGCCAACACGTCGCTGCTCAACACCGACTGGTACGTGCGGCAGCTCATCCGCCGTCCCGTGTACGAGTATGATGCGGCCAAGGGACCCGCGATCTACCGCGGCAAGGAGTGGAAGAAGCCGAGCGGCCCGCCACTGAACATGACCATCGAGGAGGCCGACGCGCTCCCGCCCAGCATGGAGATCCGCCAGCCGCAGCTCTTCAAGAAGGCGGGAATCGAGGCCACCGTGCAGCCGCAGATGCTCGTGAAGGCGGACCTCGTGGTGCTCAGGATGATCCACGATGCCTTCCCCGATCGCCCGATCTACTTCAGTCGCACATCGGGCAACTACCCGCAGACACTCGGCCTCGGGCGCTACATGCTGAGTCAGGGGCTCGCGCGCAAGCTGATGCCCGAAGCGCCTGCTTCGGGCCGCGACACGCTGCTGATCCCCGGCGAGGGATTCCTGGACGTGAAGCGCACCGAATGGCTCTGGGAGAACGACTTCGAGGCGCCGGCTTCGCTCGCCGCGCGCAACGGCTGGGTGGACCGCGCTTCGGTGGGAATCCCGTATCTCTACATCGCGACCGCGGCCACGCTCGCCGAGGCGGAGCAGCGGCTGGGGAAGAGCGCGGAGGCCGATTCACTGGTGGCTGACGCCAAGGCGATCGCCAAGGCCACCGGACTCGAGGATCTCTTCACGCCGCCGCCTCTCGAGACGCAGCCGGCGGTGCCGCTCACCGGCGAGAGCGGCGCCGTGCCGCTGGGGGATTCCGACTCTTCCAGACCGTAGCGGCGCGGCGGGCTAGCGCGCCTTCAGCCGCCCGTTCACCCTGACTCTCCCACTGGAAGGGTCAGGGTGAACGTGGAGCCCTCGCCCACCGCGCTCACCACGGTGAGATCGCCGCCCATCCCGCGGGCGAGGTCGCGGCTGATGGAAAGCCCGAGGCCCGAGCCCTCCGTCGTGCGCGTGTGGCTGGGGTCCACCTGCACGAAGGGGTCGAAGATCGTTTCGCGCTTGTCGACCGGTATCCCCACCCCGGTGTCGTGGACCGAGACGGCGACCATGCAGGGATGGTCGGCGGCTGCCGACGCGTCGATTCTTATCTGCCCGTTCGACGGCGTGAACTTGACGGCGTTGCTCAACAGGTTGATGAAGATCTGCTGCGCCTTCTCACGGTCGGCACGCACGATGAGCTCCGGCGGGATGTGCTCCGCGTAGCCCAACTGCTTTCGCGAGAGCTGCGGATGGATCATCGGCAGGATCTCGTTCACCAGCTCCACGACCGGGACATCTTCGATCTGATACTCCACCCGCCCCGCCTCGATGCGCGCGAGGTTGAGAATGTCGTTGATGAGCCCGAGCAGGTGCCGGTGGCTGCGCGAGATCCTCGAGAGGATCTCGCGCTGCCGGTCGTTGACGAGGCCGGGGATCTCCAACTCCAGGAGTTGGGTGTAGCCGGCGATCGCGTTGAGCGGCGTGCGCAGCTCGTGCGACATGACCGCGAGGAACTCGGACTTCGCGCGATTCGCCGCCTCCGATTCCGCTACGCGCTTGGCGTCGGCCACCGCTCGCTGCTCGGCTGCCCTCCGCTCGCTGAGGTCGCGGGTAACCTTGGCGAATCCGATCAACTCACCCGACTCATCGCGCAGCGCGGTGATCACGACGTTCGCCCACAAGAGCGATCCGTCCTTGCGCACGCGCCACGCCTCATCCTCGACGCGCCCCTCCCGGATCGCGGTCTCGAGCTCCCACTCGGGCTTGTGGCGCGCCTTGTCCTCGGCGGTGTAGAACGTCGAGAAGTGCCGCCCGATGATCTCGTCGGGAAGATACCCATTGATCCGCTGCGCGCCCTCGTTCCAGCTCGCCACGTTCCCGCGCGTGTCGAGCAGGAAGATCGCGTAGTCGACCACGCTCTCGACGAGCAGTCTGTACAGCGAATCGTTCTGGTTCGCCATCGGCCTGGCTTCGCTCGGCGCGCGATGATCGGTTTCCATGGTCCGGTATAATGTATGCTCGGCGGCAAGGCCGCGAGGCTAGGCTCCGACTCCGAAACACGGCCAGTGCATGTCGGTATGGACCGACATCCGTCGCGGCCCACCTGATGCACGCTCCGTGCGCACGGGACGCGCGCCGGAATGGCTCCCGGGAAAGCATATCATTCGGGCAGCGCCGTTGCCATCGAGCTCGACCTCGACCATCTTACGGGGATAGGGAGGGCTAGACCTAATTGGTAAGGCAGCGGTCTTGAAAACCGCCGGGAGCAATCCCATACAGGTTCGAATCCTGTGCCCTCCGCCTTATAAATCAACAACTTACAGCTTTCCGGCCTCCAACTAGGGGGCCGTTTTTTTGGCCCCTGGGTGCCAAATGGGTGCCAAATCGTTCTGGGTGCCCACTTCGGCAGGTAGTGGATGTCAACATTCACTAAGGGGGCAAGCTATGGCAGACACGAAGGAACCGAGGCCGCGAAGGGTGGGCACCATCCAGAAGCGGGGAAAGGATCGGTATCGGGTACGCGTCTACGTCGGACGCGATGCGAAGGGCAAGCGGCAGTACATCAATCAGACCGTGCGCGGCAAGAAAGGGGATGCCGATGCCGTGCTGACGGATCTACTCGGCAAGCGCCAGAGCGGAACGCTCGCAGTAAGGCCGCGCGTCGTGTTGGATGACTTCCTAGATACCTGGCTGGAAGAGAAAGCCATCAAGCGCAGAGCGCGCACGCTCCATTCCTATCGGCAGGTGCTAGACCTGTACGTGCGGCCTCATCTTGGTGCCCTGCACCTGACCCAGATTGATGAGCAGGCCATATGCGGCATGCTCACCAAGCTACGGAAGCAGGGGCTAGGACCGCGCAGCATTCGGAAAGCGCATGAAGTGCTGCGAAATGCCCTCCAGAGCGCCACCAATAAGAAGCTGATCCCGAGCAATCCCGCGAAGAGCGAAGTCGTGCTAGAGGTGCTGCCAGAGAAGCCGAGCACGGAGCGCACGACCGTTCCCGTAGACAAGATGCGTGACGTGGTTGAAGCGGCCTCCAACGACCGCCTTGCGGCCTACTGGATGGTCCTGTTGTTCGGTGGACTGAGGCCATCGGAGGCACTTGCGCTGAGATGGGAGGATTACCGGAACAAGGCCGTTACCATCAAGCGCACGTTGACCGATAAGAATGGCCTGCCCTTGGAGTTCGCGCCCACCAAGACAAAGAAGAGCGTTCGGGAAGTTGT
>DATCXR010000131.1:0-14620 GCA_036565685.1 Gemmatimonadaceae bacterium | reverse complement strand
GTGTTCGGCGCCGCTGTTGCCGCCGGTTCCATACTGCTGGCCCGTCGTGCCGACGCGCTGCCGCGAGGGACGCATCCTGGCCAGCTCGAGGATGGGGACGACCTTGGCGGTCTGCCTGCAGCGGGGCAGCGGGAGATCCCTCTCTCGCAGCGCTCACACTCGACGCAGCGCTAGCCGCGACGCGCCCCCGACTGCGCCGATAGCGACCTCAATACACACGTCTGCGAGCCATCGCACTGCATGGCGCGCTAGATGCAGCATTCGGCGTGGTGGTTTTTCCATGGTGCTTCCGCGTGACGGTGCTATGTCACGGTAGTCCCCTCTTCTCCAAGCTCCGGCGCTCTGTCAGCTTGCCGCCTCTGGGAGCCATGAAGGTGCGGCTCGTCGGAGCTACCTGCGTCCTCGATCCGACCGCCGACTCACGTTCGCCCGGAGGTTGACCATGGACCGCACTGGCGATGCCGAGCATGCAAGACCGGGCCGCGGCAGACGACGTCCCGAGCGTGGGCGGCGAGCTCGAGTCGGCGACGCCGAGCGGTTAGACGTCGAGCATTCAGACGCCGAGCGGTTAGACGCCGAGCGGTTGGACGCCGAGCGGTTGGACGCCGCGCGGTCAGAGGAGCAGGCGGTCGAGTTCGGGAAGCCAGGTGAGGAGGCGTCCGCGAAGGTCGAGGAGCTGGTAGGGCAGCGGGCGCTCTTCGAGGCCGTGCTGCAGCAGATGCCGAGCGCGGTTGTCATCGCCGAGGCCCCTTCCGGCAGGCTCCTCCTCGCCAACGACCAGCTCGAGCGTTTCCTGCGCTACCCGTTCCGGCCGTCGACCAGGATCGAGGAGTACACCGACTACACGGGCTTTCATCCCGACGGGCGCCAGCTCCGGCCGGAGGAGTGGCCCCTCGCGCGCGCGATAAAAAACGGCGAGGTGATCACCGACGAGGAGATTCGGATGCTGCGCGGTGACGGCACGATCGGCGTCGGTTTGTTCAGCGCCGCCCCGGTACGCGACCGCGAGGGCCGCATCGTGGCCGGTGTCGTTGCGTGGTCCGATGTCACCGAGCGGAAGCGCGCAGAAGACGCACTACGTGAGACGCAAGCTCGGCTGCAACACCTGCTCGCCGCGAGCCCGGCAGTGCTCTACGCGCTGGAAGTCACGAGGAAGGAAGTCACCCCGGTCTGGGTCGGTGACAACATCTCGCGCGTCATGGGTTACAGCGTCGACGATGCCGTGATGCCCGCCTGGTGGCCCGCACACCTTCATCCCGACGACCGCGCGAGCGCCTACGCCACCCACGCCGCCCTGCTCGCCGAGGGCGAGGCCGCCAGCGAATACCGCTTCCAGCACAGGGACGGAAGCTATCGCTGGATCCGCGACGAGCTGCGCCTGACGCAAGGGGAACACGGTGAGACCCTTGAGGCCGTCGGGGCGTGGCTGGACATCACCGAACGCAAGCGCGCGGAGGAGGCGCTCGCGGAGAAGAGCCGGGAGCTCCAGGCAGCGAGCAACGCCAAGTCTCAGTTCCTGGCCAACGTGAGTCACGAGCTCCGCACACCGCTGAACGCGATCCTGAGCTATAGTCAGCTTCTGCTGGAAGAGCTCGAGGAGCGCGGACACCACGATTTCACACCCGATGTGAAAAAGATCCACACAGCCGGAGCACATCTGCTGGAGCTGATCAACGACATCCTCGATCTCTCCAAGATCGAGGCCGGCAAGATGGAACTCTACCTGGAGACGTTCGACGTGCCGACGCTCGTCGGGGACGTCGTCGCTCTGGTCCGGCCGCTGGTCGAGAGGAACGCCAACACGTTGGATGTGCGGTGCTCCGACGACATAGGCGCGATGCGAGCGGACGTGACGAAGGTGCGACAGGCGCTGTTCAATCTTCTGAGCAACGCAACCAAGTTCACCGAGCAAGGCACCGTATCGCTGTCCGTCACCCGAGGGCTCATCGACGGCGTCGATTCGGTCGAGTTCGCGGTGAGCGACAGCGGTATCGGCATGAGTCCCGAGCAGACGGCCAGGCTCTTTCAGGCGTTCTCCCAGGCCGACTCGTCGACGACCCGCAGGTACGGCGGGACCGGACTCGGGCTGGCTATAAGCCGCCACTTCTGCAGGATGATGGGTGGTGACATCACGGTCGAGAGCGAGATCGGCGAGGGCTCTACCTTCACGGTGAGACTGCCCGCCGAGGTAGCCGGCCCTCCCACGACGTCCGATCCGGGCGTGGAGCCGACATCCGGCCCCACTTCCGATAGCGGCCCCACGCTCCTGGTCATCGACGACGATGCGACGGCCCGCGAGCTGATGCAGCGCTTCCTGGTAACGGATGGGTTTCACATCGTGACATCCTCGAGTGGCGCGGATGGCTTGCGGTTGGCTAAGGAGCTGCTGCCTGACGCGATCACCCTGGACGTGCTCATGCCGGGCATGGACGGCTGGGCTGTCCTGACCGCGCTCAAGGGTGACCCTGAGCTCGCGGATATCCCCGTCATCATGCTGACTATCGTCGAAGAGAAAAGCATGGCCTATGCGCTCGGTGCGTCGGAGTACCTGACGAAGCCGATCGACCGGAGCCGCCTGACTGCCGTGCTCGAACGCTACCGGCGCGAGAATCAAGCTCGAAGCATCCTGATCGTCGAGGATGATGAGGCCACGCGTGACTCTCTGCGGCGAGCGCTCGAGCAGGATGGCTGGGCTATCGATGAAGCAGAGAACGGCCAGATCGGATTGGCGCGCGTCGAGAAGAGCCGACCCGGGGTAATCCTGCTCGACCTGATGATGCCGGAGATGGATGGTTTCGAATTCATCACCGAGCTGCGTCGACATGAGCAGTGGCGCAGTATCCCGGTCGCGGTCATCACCGCCAAGGATCTCACTGCAGAAGACCACCGGCGCCTGAACGGCTACGTCGCCAGCATCGTCCAGAAATCGGCTTACAACCGCGAGGAGCTGCTGGCCGAGGTTCGTGATTTGCTGGCGAGGTCAGTCCACCATCACGCCACGCGCCGGAAGGCGTAGAAGCACAGGTAGAACCGCGAATGACCGCGGGAGGACGCGCTGTCAAGAATCCTGCTGGTCGAAGACGACGAGATGAATCGAGACTCGTTGACACGCCTTCTGCGGCGCCGGGGCTACGAGCTATTGGTGGCGCACGACGGCGCCGAAGGCGTGTCGATGGGCCAGTCGGAGATGCCCGATCTGATCCTGATGGACATGAGCTTGCCGACGCTGGATGGCTGGGAGGCTACCCGACGGCTCAAGTCGGCGGCCGAGACCCAGGACATCCCGATCATCGCCCTGACCGCGCACGCCATGTCGGCCGATCGCAATCGGGCCCTGGCGGCCGGCTGTGACGACTACGACAGCAAGCCGATCGAGCTCGGGCGCCTCCTGCCCAAAATCGAAGCTCTCTTGAGGAAGGAAAGCTGACGGTGCCGGAACGTGGCGATCCGGGGCGCGGAGCCGCTGGCAGCCTGTCCGAGCGCGACGTCCTCCGGCAGTTGCGACACGATCTCAGGACGCCGGTCAACCACATCCTCAGCTACGCCGAACTGCTACGGGAGGAGGCGCAAGATTCAGGACTGACGGAGCTGGTGGTCGCCCTGGAGGAAATCATCCTCGCCGGCAGGCAGACACTCACACTCATCAGCGACATCCTGCATCCGACGAGGCCTGAAGCCGATGCAGTGATCCCCCCTGAGCTGGCCCACTCGATCGATGACCGGCTGAAGGGCATCGTCGAGCGGACTGCAAGGCTTCAGGCGAGCGCCAGAACGCGTGGGCACGAGCGTTTGATCCCCGATCTGAAGCGCATCGAAGGCGCTGCCGCACTTCTACGCGTGCTGATCGGCGAAGTTCAGACTCGCGCTCCGATCAGCTCCAGTCCTGCCGAGCGCGCTGCCAGCGTCGCGAGCCCGGCGGTCGACGGCCTGGGCGCGAGCCCAGCGCCTGGGACCGCAGCGGGACGCCCCGTCTATTCCGTCCCCGTACACGGGTCTCTGCTCGTAGTGGATGACATCGAGCAGAACCGCGACGTACTCACCCGCATGCTCGAGCGCCTCGGCTACGGCGTGACCCAGGCTGAAAACGGTCGTCGGGCGCTCGAAGTGTTGGAGACGACGAACATCGATCTGGTGCTGCTCGACATCATGATGCCCGAAGTGGACGGGTACCAGGTGCTGGAGCACCGGCACGGCACTCCGCGCCTCCGTGACATTCCGTTCATCGTGACATCGGCCCTGGATGAGCTGGAGAGCGTCGTCCGGTGCATCGAGATGGGCGCGGAGGACTACCTCACCAAGCCGTTCGAACCGGTGCTCTTGAGAGCAAGGGTTGGCGCCTGCCTCGAGAAGAAGCGGCTGCGCGACGCAGAGGTCGAATACCTCCGGCAGGTGGAGCGGGTGATCGATGCAGCGACGGCTGTCGAGGCGGGGCGCTACGAGCCCGGATCACTGGTCGCCGTAGCGAGACGGGCCGACGAGCTCGGGCGGCTCGCGCGGGTGTTCGATGCAATGGTCGCCGGGGTCCGGGCCCGCGAGGAGCGACTCCGAAAACAGGTGAGCGATCTCTCCCTGGAGATCTATCAGGCGCTCCATCGTGAGCCCGAGAATGAAGCGAACGTGTCCGGCGGCGAGGGTGCCCCGCCAGCTCCGCGCGCTCGAGTATCGGCGGCGGCCGCAGGCGCCGATGATAGCGGTTCGTCCAACCTCGTAGCCGGCCAGCTCTTCGCAGGGCGCTTCGAGATTCTACAGATCGTTGGGAGCGGCGGGATGGGCACGGTGTACAGAGCGCGCGACCGCGAGCTCGGCGAGGAGATCGCCATCAAAGTCATCCGTCCGCAACTTCTCGCAGCCGACGACACGCTCCGGGAGCGCTTCAAGAGCGAGATTCGACTCGCGCGGCGCATCTCGCACGAGAACGTCGTGCGCACCCACGATCTGGGCGAGTGGGGTGGCGTGTCGTTCGTCACGATGGAGCACGTGGAGGGCATCACCCTGCGTGATCTGATCGACACGCGCGGGCGCGTTGGGGTCTCGGCCACCCTTGCCGTCGCGAGACAGCTCGCCAGCGCGCTCGATGCGGCGCACGCGCACGGTGTGCTCCATCGCGACATCAAGCCGGCGAACCTGCTGCTGGATGGAGCGGGTGTGCTCAAGGTGATGGACTTCGGCATCGCGACCCTCGCTGAACGCACCAGTGCGATAACGCAGGTGGGTATCGTGCTCGGCACGCCCGACTACATGCCCCCCGAGCAACTTCTGGCCGAGACGGTGGACCCCCGCGGTGATCTGTACTCCACCGGCGTCGTCCTGTACGAGTGCCTGACCGGGCGTCTCCCATTCGTCGCCAGGTCGCCCATCGCCCTGATTGCCAAGCTCCTCCACGAAGATCCGCCCCCGCCCCTGGCACTCAACACAGAAGTACCACCTGCGCTGTCGGCTCTGGTCATCCGCTTGCTGGCAAAGATGCCGGACGACCGACCAGGTAGTGCGGCCGAGCTGGGCGAGCTTCTCTCGCAGATCGCGTGAGCGAGAACCGACCGTGTGCAGCCGAGTTCACCGGATAGTGGTCCGTGACCGGCGTCCGGGTTCTCCCGCTCGTCCGGCGAAGGGCCGCGTAATTACCGCCGCTAGGGTATTCCGGCCACGACGTCCCGCTGGATCCCGTCGCCACGCGTGAAGAAGCCCGGCAGCGACACCGGCACTGTGCCCGTGATCGACGCGCGGCCAAGCACCGCGCGCGCGGCCGCGCGCTCCAGATCGTCGGACACGCCGTACGTCACGGCATACGTACCCACGCGAGGGAACTGGCGAATGAGATACGGATTGCCGAGCGACACGACGATCACCCGCTCGCACACGGCGAGCGAGTCGATCCAGCTCGCGACGGGAGTGGGAATCGCCACCCTGCCCTCGCCCTCGATGCGCCGCACGTAGGTCGCGACGATCACCCGGTCCGCGCCCCGCGCCTCGCGCGCGATTGAGTCGAGCGTGACCGGCGACGTGGCGGGTCCGATCTCGAAGGCGCGGCTTCCCGGCGCATCCCGGCGAACCTCGGCGGCGAAGGCGCGTCCGGCGCGCAGCTCCGTCCGGGGCATGTACTGCACGAGTACCGTGCGCCCACCCGCCGGCACGGGGATCAGGTTCTCCTCGTCGCGCAGCAGCGTGACGGCGCGCGTGGCGATGTCGGCGGCGAGGGCGCGATGCTCCGGCGCACCGACGATCTCGCGGAGCGTGTCGAGCGGAACGAACCGATGGAAGGCGACGCCGGTACGCGCCTTGAGCTCGAGCACGCGCCGCACCGAGGAGTCGATGCGCGCGCGCGAGATCTCGCCGCGCTCCACCGCGGCGACGACGGCGTCTATCGCCTTCGTGGGATCGCTCGGCTTGAGCAGCACGTCGGCCCCCGCCTTCACGGCGAGCACCGAGCTTTCCTCCGTAGAATACCCCTTCCCGATTCCGCCCATCGTCATCGCATCGGTAATCGCGAGCCCGCCGAAGTGCAGGCTGTCGCGCAGCAGCCCTGTGATGATGCGCGGCGCGAGTGTCGCCGGCGTCGTGCTGTCTCCCTGCACCGCAGGCAGCGCGATGTGCGCCGTCATCACCATCGCGGCGCCCGCCCCGATGCCGGCCGCGAAGGGTACGAGCTCCACCGAATCGAGCCGCGCCATCGTGGCGTTCACGAGCGGCAGCCCCAGGTGCGAGTCGACATCGGTGTCACCGTGGCCGGGGAAGTGCTTGAGCGTGGCGACGACGCCGGCGTCCTGCGTCCCCTTCACGAACGCAGCGGAGAGCGCGGCTACCCGGCGTGGATCCTCCCCGAACGAGCGGGTGTTGATCACCGGGTTCGACGGATTGTTGTTCACGTCCACGACCGGCGCGAAGTTCATCGTGATTCCTACGGCCCTGGCCTCGCGCCCGATGAGGCGACCCACGTCGTACGCATCCTGCTCGCGACCGGTCGCTCCGATGGCCATGGCGTTCGGAAAGACCGTCGCACTGCCAGCATCCATGAGGTAGTGGTTGAATACCCCACCCTCGAGCCGCCCGAGATTCGGCTCGAGGTCTGCGCCGACGAGGAGCGGCACCGTCGCCGCGCGCTGCATCGCGTTGATCTTCGCGGCCACCTCTATCGGGGAGCCGAGCGACATCGACACGCCACCGACCTTGTCGCGGACGATCCAGCGCAGCACCTCGGCGAAGCTCGAGTCGCGCATGTTCGTGTAATCGCCCAGGACCCACACATTGACCATCTGGCCGACGCGCTCACGCAGGGTGAGCGAAGCGAGCGTGCTGTCGATCCAGTCTTGCTGCGCCGCTGTCAGCTGGGTGCGAGGGTCAACGGTGCCCGCGACGGTGGTGGGAAACGAGAGCTCCACCAGGAGTGGGCGATGGTCCGATACGCGGGTCTCGACCACGCGCGCGGACCGGCAGTGGATCGAGTCGCCGAGGTAGAGGTAATCGATGCGCTTGACGGGCGCGTCGGCGGGATAGGTGAAGCCGTCGCCCTTCGCGCACTCCTCCCAACTGTCGCGCATTCCCTCGCGAAGCGCGGCCTGCACCGCGCTCTCGGGGGTGGAGTTGAAGTCGCCGCCCGCGATGACGAGCTCTCCGCGTTGCCTAGCCCGCGCGATGAGACTCGCGATCGTGTCCGCTTCCTGACGACGCCAGTGGTCGTCGCTCGACGGGTCGAGGTGCGTGTCGATCACGGTGAGCCGACCCATCGGGCTGGCGATGAACACACGCAGCGCGCCGCGCGGCTCGTGCGATCCGCCGGCGCGCTCCTGGGGCGGCGTCACCGGCAAGTGGATCAGCGTATCGCGCACGATCGGCCAACGCGACAGGATGGCTACGCCGTACTCCCCGCCATCGTAGTCGAGCGCACTGCCAAAGGCGACGTGCATCCCGGTGCGCGCCTCGAGCACGGCGGGTTGGTCCACCCCGCCGGAGCGGCGCGTACCCTGGTCCACCTCCTGGAGAAGCACGAGGTCGGCGCCTGTTGCACGCACGAGGTCCGCCACTCCGGAGAGGTTATCCGTGCCGGCTGCGTCCTTGCCCGCATGGATGTTGTAGACGAGCACCCGGGCGGTGGTGCTGGCGGCAGGCGCTGGGGGCGCGGCCGTCCGGATGCTGGCGCACGATAGAGTGGCGCACAGCGACCACGCGAGGGACAACCAGCGCACGGCACGGCGCCCGGAGCGGAGCGGCTTATCGGGAGTAGGCATGCGGGTAGACTAACGCACGCACCGCGTTTCGTCATCGATCCGGGGGCCGATCACGTGGGCGAGAGCCGGCCGTGCGTCGGTGAAGGGGCGAGGGTCGATGCGCGGTGCGCCGGAGTCGGCGTGGATCGTCTCGAGCCGTACTCCCGTGTCCGCGAGACAATCGCGGGCGTGAGGCGCGTTCCCCGAGTGGTCGAGATTGACAGCCAGTACGTGGAGCCCGCGTCCGCGATACTCGCGCGCGAGGCCGGTGAGCTCCGGGAGCGCGGAGCTGCACGCCTCGCAGACAGTGCTGTAGGCAGTATGGAGCGCCGGTGATAATCTCTGGTGCCGCGTCGCGAGAACGCAGCGCGGTTCAACTCGCGACGCTCGATAAATCCTCGCTCGGCGGATAAGATGGGCTGGCGGCTGCCTCCCCGATTGGCGCACCCGCGACCGCCAGCACCTCCGTGAGCGTGGACACACCTCGGTCACGCGAGTACCAGAGCCGAATCTGGTGATAGCGCTCGGCCTTGTCGAGCGATTTTCCGCTCTCGTCGATCCATGCCTGCAGCTCCGCTGGCCGCGAGCCCCACCAGCCTATTTCCTGGAGGTTCTCGTCGAGAACCATCACGACCGGGATGGCGCGCCCACCCGTGGGCGAGAGGTGCTTGTCCATCAGGTCCAGGTTCTCGTCTCGCCGCAGCACGCGCAGCTCCAACTTGTCCGCGACGGCGTCTGCCAGACGCGCGAGCCATGGCACCGAGTTGAAGGCGTCGCCACACCAGTCCTCTACCAGCACCAGGAGATAGCGCTTGGCGGGGAGCTGGCGCGCAACGTCCAGGATGTCTTCGGTGACGGAAGCGCGCGCATAGATCGACTGCCACATTTCTCTGTTCTGCTCCGCGCCCGCTATGAAGTCGGAGAGCCTCTTCGCTCCCTCAAATCTCTTCTTCATTTCGTCCCTGCTCTTCCTGATGTAGGTGTGAGCCCTGCCTGCCGACGGCGGGGCTGGTATTACGCTGCGTATCCAGCGTGGATACACACCTCCTCGCGATACGGCGCTCGTGCGGTGATTCTGCCGGTCACGACGCGTCAGCCGACCATGCGCCTGCTGCCGCGCCTTTCTCGGCGCTCTACCACCTCGTACAGCATATCGGCGATCGTAGTCCGTGCCAGCTCGTCCTCGAGTGCGCGCGTCGCCCCATCGAAGCGCTCAGTGAGGAGCGCCTGGATCCCGCGGCCCACAGGGCACGCCGGATCCGGCTGCTCGCGGGGAAGCCCCAACAGCCTTCCATCCGCGACCGCGTGGTAGACGTCGCGCAGAGTGATGCGCGCAGCGGGCTTGGCGAGGAGTGCGCCACCCCCAGTTCCCATCTGGCACCTGGTAAGCCCTGCGCGCGTGAGCTGCGAGAGCATGCGCCGGATCAGCGACGGATTCGTGTTCACGCTCGCCGCGATGTAATCCGACGTCACCGGATTGCCGCCCTCGTGAGCGATGACCGTCAGGATATGGACGGCTACGGCAAATCGGCTGTTCAAGGGGCACCCTGCGTATGAATAGTATGTATCTAATCTAGTAACAGACATATCCACTGGCAAGGTCCGTGCGATTTCAGGCGCGGATCAGACAGATCTCCAATGTGAGAGCCGAGAATAAGAAGGGAGTCGGGGCCCATAGGTACCACGCAGCGGCGTGTATGGCCCTGTACGGACCACCCTGGATGCGTTCGTCGATGTTGATTCCGCCAGATCCGCACACGGCGACCTGGTCGCGCTTGTTCGATTCGGCATTTCGTCAGGTGCCCGCGGGACGGTGCCCACCATCGCGTTAGGTGATGTGCAGGTCATTACCGAACTGGATCAGTCCGAGTTTCCTGGCGACGACACGGGAGGCAATGTTGTCCCACGAGGTGCTGTACAGCGGGACTCGACCCGTCGCGTAAACGGCGGCGACCCACGCCGCCACGACGACTAGCGCATAGCCGCGTCCACGGGCCGCCTGAGCGGTCTCAAGCCCCGCTTCATGGGCAAGCCCCGTTCGTCGCACGCTACAACAGAGCGACACCGCTTGGTCACCGTCGACGAGTGCAACCATCGGCTGATAGTGCGATACGTCGCCGAGCCAGCCCGGAAAGAGCGGCCGGAGGTACTCGGCATTGGCCGGTGTGATGAACGTCGCCTCGGGGCCGTGCGCACGCATCTCGGGACACACGAAGGCAGGCCCGCGGGCGAGCGCAGTGATTGGCGCGTCGCGTTCGAGAATCGAGCAGAAGTGCTCAGAACTCAGAGGCGTCACGAGTGGGTCGCCACCGCGCGGCATACGGGCGGATTCCTCCTGCAACTCGCGCTGGCGGTCTGCATCGACATCTGCGCGAAACCGGAGAATCGAGCCTTTACGTGTCTGCCCCAGGAGAAAACGGGGCGCGATGCCGCCCCGTCCATCAGGCTCGTTGATTCGCAGCATGCGCCCCTCGGAGTCGTGCGTGAACAGTGCCGCGATGTGCAGCGTCATGAGTTCGAGATAGTCCAGGCTGATCCCCCTTCTGTAGCGCTGTGAGGTGTTATCCGACGTCCTGCGTTGCTCCGTTAAGGCGCCTCCGCAGCCGCGATCGTGTCCAAGCGCTTCTGCAGGTAAAAGCGTCGGGAGCCAGGCGGGAACCCCTCCAGCACACCGTATACGCTGTACCCACGGTGCTGGTAGAACTCAACAGCTTGGAACTCGAGCGTGTCGAGATACACGCCTGTGCCGCCGTGCTCGCGCGCGAACGCCTCGGCACACGCTAGGAGTGCACTGCCCAAGCCGTGGCCGCGTAGCACCTCGGGTAGCCAGAGCTGACCAACAAACAACCACGTCCACCGAAGCTCCGCCTCCAATCCGCCGAGCACCTGGCCGTGCGGGTCGCGAACAAAAACGGCGAAGGGCCGAGCGTTAACCGGGCCCGCGTAACTGTCGGTGAATGCACGTAGTCCGTCGCGGACAACTCGAATGTCCTCCGAGCACGGGTTCAACTCGACCTCGAGACTCCAAACGGCAGTCTTCATCTATCTCCCGAGAGGTTGCGGTCGCGTAACGCCCCTGTTCAGCCAAGAGGCCTCTGCTCCCCACCCGCCGAGGATGGTGGCTCGAGTCCGGACTCGCCAGGGGCATGCATTGATGTCCTACGTCGCATCAGACGCCAGCTTGCGCCGGAGCCACACGTACAGTCCGAGTTCGACCAGTTGCCGGAGGAAGAGAATTGCGACCGCAATCGCGCCGGGCAGGCCCGGCAGCACTGCCACCGCGACGGAGGCTGCGATGTTGAGTGGCAGGGCGAGGCTTGGGCGTGTACCAAAGACCGCGACGTAGGCGAGGATCGCCGCAGCGAGCCCGATCGGCACCAGGCCGACGAAGATTAGTGGGTACTGGAGGCCGCTCGGATCGCCCGATCTGAACGCGGCAAGAAAAAGGAGTTGCCCGACGGGGAGCGAGATGTGGGCGAATATCGTTGGGACGATGAATGGTCGCTGTGTAATGCTGATGGCTCGCAAAAATGAGACGGGCAGCATGCCGCCCCCGCACTGCGGGCGGCCACCATATTGCGGGCAGTGTACTCGCGCAGAAGCTGCCCAGGCTGCTGTATCTAATGCAGAACTCAGCCGCGGCACGGACTGGAACGACTCAACGTGGTCGCCGGTGCCATCGGACGCTAGCCACGAGCGGCGAGTGCCGAAGGCGCGCATCCAACGTCGCGCTATCCGCCTCCGACGCAAACGTGTCCATGTCGACGAGGAGTCGCGGTATATCCGCCGTGTCGGCCCGGGCGATGCTTCTGACGCCCTCCAACAGCGCGTAGCCGCCGCCCGGGTGTGGCCGGCCCAGAACCTCCTGCCAGACGCGCTCCACATCGTCGGGCGTCGTCGACGGCTGGAGGAGGACGTCTACCGCCAAGGTTGGGCGCGAGGCGCGCCACCACGCTGCGCCACTCCAACTCGCTACGACCATAAGGGCCACCGCCGCGGCGATCGAGCCGCGCCGGGTGTGAGGGACTCCAGCGGTCAGGATCCCTGCAACCGCACCCCAGGTCCAGCACCAGAAGACGGGGAAGTCGGCGGCAAGGAGGTACCCGCCCGATTGGACGTACGCCGCGGCGGTCCAGGCCACTCCGATTCCAATACCGAGTACCACGCCGAGAGCGGCACGAGCAGCCACTCCGCCTCGCAGCAGCCGCGCAACCGGGTAGACGATCAGCGCCGGCGGGACGCTCCATAGCAGCAGAAAGGGATACTCATGTGTGGTCTCACGGTCGCCGAGCGCGAACGCGAGGAGAGCCGAGCAGACCGCGACAACGTACGCCACCGCGGCGCCGAATGCGGGGCGCGTTGCCGAGGAAGACCGGTCGGCCATGCTAGGTATGCGGGAGTATGTCCGCTGAACACCGTGCTTCAGTGTGAGCGGCTACTTCTCGCACCGCAGGATGGGCAGAATCTGCGAGCGATGGTATCCTGTTACGGCGCTTGTAAGCATGTATCCCCTCCCGGAAGTCGACCGCTCGCCGACATCCGGTCGACCGAATTCCGAGGTCGGCCCAGGGGACGGCGACGCGCCTCCTATTCGCGCTGACGTTGGGTGGCCCACTCCAGCCCTTCATGCTAGAACGCTCAACGCGATGCTCTTCCATAGACATCCAGCCCACAGTAGACGTCCCCAGTCGAGGCTTAGCCATTCGCGACGCCGGAAGAGCGGCATGAGCGCCGCTATGACCATGGAGCCCCAGAATAGGGGGGCTTTGTCTGCTGTACGCACCTGTCCCGTTGTGGGGCACACGGCCGCTAAGCCATTCCGCTAGAACCTGTTACAGTATCACACGAGACACGGATATCGGCCAATTACACCTGCGGGATAGGCTCTCGAGAGCCGGGAACTGGCGACATGCTGCAGACTAGCTATCTCCCGTTCTTCGAAGCGATAGTGGCCACGACCTACCTGCCGCATCTTCGGGAGGAACCTCGGGTGCCGGCGCTCGCAGAATGGCCAATGGCGGCCCAAGGAAAGGCCGCCATTGCGTGCGTAAGCTGCTGGTATAGGTGAACTTCCGACGTGCGACAACTCCCATTATAAAAGTGCGACAACTAGCAGTAGAGAAATGCGACAACTAGCGATAGAGCTGAGGGCCCCGTCGCCTACTGCACCGTGTTGATCATGTCGAAGATCGGCAGATACATGGCCACCACCATACCACCCACCACCACGCCGAGGAACACGATCATGACGGGCTCCATGAGGCTCAGCAGCCCGCTCACCGCCGTGTCCACCTCGGTGTCGTAGAAGTCGGCGATCTTCGTCAGCATCTCGTCGAGTCCACCGGTCTGCTCACCCACCGCGATCATCGAGATCACCATGGGCGGGAATACGGCCGACTTCTGCAGCGGCGCCGAGATCGTGTCACCACCGGCGATGCTCGCACGCGACTCCATGATCGCGTCGTGGATCACGCGGTTGCCAGCGGTCTTCGCCGTGATCTCGAGGCCGTCGAGGATGCTCACGCCGGAGCTGATCAGCGTGCCCAGCGTACGAGTGAAGCGCGACACGGCCGACTTCCTCAGCAGGTCGCCGAGGACGGGGATCTTGAGCAGGAGCGTGTCGATCTTGAGCTGACCATCGGACGTCCTGTAGTACTTCCTGAGGCTCGTCACGGTGAAAAAGATCACGGCGATCACCGCCCACCAGTATCCGGTGAGAAACGCGGAGGCCCCAATCACTATTCGCGTCGGGAGCGGGAGAGCCATGTTCACGCTCGCGAACATGTTCTCGAAGACCGGAATCACGAAGATGAGCAGCACCATGATCGCGATCGCGGCCACGCTCATGATCACGCCAGGGTAGATCATCGCGCTCTTCACCTTCCCCACCAGCGCATCGTTCTTCTCGAGGAAGGTCGCGAGTCGCATGAGGATGGTATCGAGAATACCGCCCGCCTCACCGGCCGCCACCATGTTCACGTACAGGTCGGTGAACGCCTTCGGATGCTTGCGCAACGCGTCGGCCACGGTGTTGCCCGACTCCACGTCGTACACGACCTGACGCGTGACTTCCTGCAGCGCCTTGTTCTCGCTCTGCTTGGAAAGGATGTCGAGCGCCTGCACCAGCGGCAGGCCGGCGTTGATCATCGTCGAGAACTGACGCGTGAAGATGACGATGTCGCGCGTCTTGATGCGACCGGGCCGCTGCTTCGCCTTCTCCTGGTCGACCTTCACGATGATCAGCCGCTGGCGCTTGAGCTGAGCCACCACGTCGTCGCGGGAGGCGGCGTCCATGGTGGCGGTCTTCAGCTCGCCGCCGAGCGTTCGAGCAGTGTATGCGAATGTTGGCATTGGCTTCCTCGGCTCCCGGGGGTGCTATCGCTTTCCGCCGATGGCGGCGACCTTGCGGTCGCGCGAGC
>DATCXR010000082.1:0-2405 GCA_036565685.1 Gemmatimonadaceae bacterium | reverse complement strand
GCTTCACCATCGCCCGCCGCTGGAAGGGCGACGCGATGCTCGTCCCCCGCACCCCCATCTACCTCTGGGCACCGCCGCTCCCCGCCGTGGGCATCCTGGCGCCCGCTGAGCGTGTAGCCGGCGCGATCGCGAACCGCTGTGCGGTGGGGACGACGGTGATGAGGGGAGGGGGGAGAGAGAGCAGAAAGCAGAAAGCAGTGAACTGCCTCGGGGGTGAGGGGAAAGAGGTGAAAGGAAACAGGGAACAGGAAACGGGAAACAGGTAACTGCCTCGGGGGAGAGAGCCCTCTCCCCAAGAGCTCTTACCTGTTTCCTGTTTCCTGTTTCCTGTCCCCTTGCCGTTCCTGCTTTCTGCTTTCTGCTTTCTGCCTTCTCCCGCCGCCCGCCGCGAGCTCAGACGAAATACTTCACCACCACCGGCAGGAGCGTCGGGTGACGCGTGAGCGCAGTGGTGAAGATCCGCCTCAGCGTGCGCTTCTCTTCGGAGATCCGGTTCACAGAGGTCGCCAGCTGGTCGAAGAAGTCGTCGTCGAACTTCCCCAGGGCGTCTTTCAGCTTGTGGAAGCGAATGTGGTCGTCGCCGAGTAGCGCCATCCAGTCGTCGTGGTAGCGCTGGAGGCGCGCGGCGCTCGTGTCGCCGGAGGCGAGCGCCGAGGCGGCCACACCGGCAGCCAGGCGGCCGGCTTTCATCGCGTTCACGATCCCACCGCCGGAGAGCGGGTTCACCATATGGGCCGCATCTCCGCAGAGGATGACGCCGTCGGTCACGGTGCGCTTCACGGTGGGGTGCACGATGACACCGCCCACGGTGTAACCGGTCCGGACGCCGGTGGGGAAATAGTACGACATGTAACGATCCAGGTACCGCCGTGCGGTGATGCCCGGCTCGGCGCGGAGCGCCACGATACCGAGCCCGACGTTCGCCACCCCGACTCCCTTGGGGAAGATCCACGCGTAACCGCCAGGAGCGATCTGCTCTCCGAAGTGGAGGTAGATGGCGTCCGGATCGAAGTCTATTCCCGCCACCACGTACTGGGCGCAGCTCTCCATGTCGCGCGACGGGACTCGCGTATCGAGGCCGGCCCAGCGGCCCACCATCCCGTCCACTCCATCGGCACCGATCACCAGGCGCGCCGAGACGGTCCCTTCGCCGTTAGGCCCGCGGATGGCGACGTCCCAGCCGCCGTTCGACCGGTGCATGCCGGTGGCCTCCGTCCCCACGACGATCTCGGCGCCTGCACGCCCCGCCTCCGCGGCCAGCGCCGGCTCGAAGCGCGTGCGGTCGAGGATGTAGCCCACATCCCCTTCGGCTACCCGCACCTCGGTGCCATTCGGCGAACGGAAGATCACCCGCGTGATGCGCCGCGAGAGCCACGACGCGCCGACGGGGTCGATGAACTCGGAGACGCCCGCGCTTCCCACTCCCTCGCCACAGCGCACCGGGGCGCCGATCGCGCGGTCGCGCTCGATGAGAAGAACGTCGAGGCCACGATTCGCGGCTGCCAGCTCGCGCGCGGCCACGAGCCCGCCCGGCCCGCCGCCGACCACCAGGACGTCGCAGTGAATGGCGCTCATCTACCGCTGGCCGGGGTGGGCGCGTCGGCGCTCTCGTTCATCGAGGCCACCGGCCGGGGCACCATGGAGAGCGCGCCCACGGGGCAGGGGTCGATGCACTTCCGACACCCCGTGCAGGTTGAATCGTCAATAAGGAGCCCCTCCCGCCGCATGCCGATGGCGGCCGGAGGGCAGAGCGGGAGGCAGAGCCCACATGCATCACAGAGCCGTGCATCAACCACGGCGATCTCGGGGAGATAAGGGGTCTTCATGCGCGCGACGATACCTGTTGACACTGTGATGCGTCAAGTGAATGCCTTGTCGCAGCATTGCCTCACGGCTAGCTTAAACCGCGTTCGCCCGACCGACGTGTTCTCATCCTGCCGACACCGTTCCGCCCGGAACGCGACACCGAAATTCTGATGCGCTGGCCCTTGTTCAAAGCGGGGACTTTCTTCCCCGCCAACGCGATCGCTGTGGACCTTGGCACGGCGAACACGCTAATCTATGTGAAGGGCGAGGGGATCGTGCTCAACGAGCCCTCGGTGGTCGCCATCGACCGCGCGTCGGGGAAGATCAAGGGCGTCGGCCTCGAGGCGAAGCGCATGCTCGGCCGCACGCCGGAAGGAATTCTCGCCGTACGCCCCATGAAAGATGGCGTGATAGCGGACTTCGATGTCACCGAGAAGATGCTCCGCTACTTCCTCACGCTCATCATCGAGAATCACATCTTCAAGGTGAAGCCTCGCGTGATAGTGTGCGTTCCGTCGGGGATCACCGAGGTGGAGAAGCGCGCCGTGCGCGACTCTGCGCTTGGCGCGGGAGCCAAGGAAGTCTTCATGGCGGCCGAG
>DATCXR010000076.1:0-1279 GCA_036565685.1 Gemmatimonadaceae bacterium | reverse complement strand
GCGCAGCGGCAGGCTTGGTCTCCCGCTCCCGTGCGAGTTGTTGCAGATCGGCGCGCAGTTCCGCCGCCGTCTGATAGCGCATGGCGCGGTCTTTCTCGAGCGCGCGGTGGATGAGCCGAGCGAGCGCGGCAGGCGCTTCGGGTCGCAGTCCTGCGATGGACGCTGGCTCCTGGAGCAAAATCGCGTCGAAGAGCGCCGCCGCGTCGCCGCCCGTGAAAGGGCGCGCGCCCGTGACCAGTTCATAAAGCACTATTCCCAGGCTGAAGATGTCCGTGCGGTGATCGATCTTTTCCCGCCGCACCTGCTCCGGCGACAGGTAGGCTAACGTGCCCATCAACACGCCGGGGTTGGTCTCGAGAGCGAGTGACGGCGGGGTCAATGGGGAGAGGGGAGGGAGGACAGAAGGGGGTGAATTCTCCTTGTCTCCTGGTTCTCTTGTCTCCGTGTCTCCCACTTCCCCGGTCGTCCCCACGAGCTTGGCGAGGCCGAAGTCCAGAACTTTGACCAGCCCGTCGGGGCGCAGCATGATGTTTTCGGGCTTGATGTCGCGATGCGCGATTCCAGCTGCGTGCGCGGCTTCGAGCGCGCTGGCGATTTGCAGGGCCAGGGCGACGATCTCGTTGAACGCCATCCTTCCACCTGTCAACTGCTGGCGCAGCGTCTGGCCGGCCACGAACTCGGTGGCGATGAAGTGGACGCCGGCCTCCTGCCCGATCTCATAAATGGTGATGATGTTGGGATGATTGGTGGCCGAGGCGGCGCGCGCCTCGCGTTTGAAGCGCTCGACCAGCTCAGGGTCCGACGTGAACTGCAGGGGAAGGAGCTTGAGCGCAATGCGGCGGTCGAGTTGCGCGTCGTAGGTCAGATAAACCTCGCCCATCCCGCCCACTCCGAGCAAAGAGAGGATGTCATAATGACCGATGCGCCGCCCGACGGCGGAGCCGGCCGGCATTGTCGCGCGCGGATCGGTCGCAGACGCTGAAATCCCGACGGCAGTCGTGAGCTGCGCGGCGCGCGCGTCCGGAGGCGTCTGGACGGCGCTCGCGAAAGCGGGCGTTTCCATAAAGCTGCCCGCCTCGTCGAGCGCGGCGAGCAGCGCCTCGACCTCGCCCCGCATGCCTTCGTCGCCGGCGCAAGCCGCGGCGAGCCAGACCTCGCGCTCTGCGCCCTCGCGCTCAAGCGCCGCTTGAAACAATTCCTCGATTCGCTGCCATCGTTCAGCCTTCATCCGCCGCTCCTCGATCAGGCGCGTCCGCCGCACAGTGAAAGAAAAGACTAG
>DATCXR010000072.1:0-10856 GCA_036565685.1 Gemmatimonadaceae bacterium | reverse complement strand
GGCCGCCGTTCCACCGGCGCTCGAGTGAGCGCTGGGATAGTCGGGGACCGGCGGTGTCGGAAAGGACAGCACCTCCCAACCCGCGACCGGGCTCGTCCCCGGATTCCCATCGCCTTCGGCAAGCGCGATCGCCGAGACCGGACGCCAGAAGTTGTAGTAATACTTCGAGTCGAAATTCGTCGCGTACGAGTCGAACTCGCCCATCTGGAGCGCCGCCAGTAGCCGCGCCGTCTCCCACGCATCGAGATTCCGCTGGCCCGCAATGACTCGGGCGATGCGATTCCAGCCCTCGGGTGACTGCTCCACCCAGAAGAGGGCGATCTCGGTCTGCTCCGCTGTCCGCTCCGTGCACCCCGCGCATCCGAGTCTCCTGACCTCGTTGAAGTCGTCCGCATATTCGCTCGTCAGCACCGCCGCCGAATTCGACGCCGCGCCGTAGGGCCTCGGCGCGCGAAACTGCGAAGTGCTCGTCACCACGAACGGCGTCACCGTCGCTCCCCAGATCGAGCCATCGGCAAAGCCACCGGTGCCGAAGATGTCGAAGCCGGGCGTGTCGAACGGAAAGGTGAACTGATAGTCGCCAGGATTCGGACCCGGAGTGTATGGAGCGACACCACCTCCGGCTGTCCCGTCGGAAGCGCGTAGCGTGAGAATCGCATGCGCAGCACGATGACCGATCGCCACGCCTTCGGCATAACCTGGGTGCCCCATCTCCGCCGCGATGGCTCCGGCATACCAGGCATCGACTTCGCTCGAAGCTCCCGGAGCGGCGCCCACTATCGCATCGTGCGCCGCGGTCAGCACCGCGGCAGCCAAATTCGCATTCCTGTCGAGCGGGCCCGTGTCCGCGTATCTCTCGAATCGGGGAACGATCGAGTTGAGCGCGTCGTGCATCGCTACGTTGGCGATCGCGAACAGGCGTGCTTCGACGAACGGAGCCACCGGCGCGCCCGGCGGAAAGAGAGCGGGCGTCGCGGCGAGCGCCTCGGTGTTTCCAGCCAGTACGGCATCGCGAGCGGCCGCCTGCCGCGCATTCGGGACTCCTCCGGCACTGTAGACCGGACTCGCCATCGAACCCGAAGCATCCGGCGTCGTCACGATTCTGTCCGGGCTGCACGCGGTCGCCAGAGCGACGGCGAGCACAGGAATGATGAACCCGGGATGTGTGCGGCAATGCATGGGGCGCCTCCGTCATTGGGGTGTGGGTTGTGAAGCATGGCGGGAGGGTAGCCCGACCCCGTGAGCAAGCCGTCCTTCGAGCGTCTCCTGTGCGTGAGTCGATGGAATAGTTGCGGAAATTCATCGGAATCTCATCATTATCCCGATGATCGAGTTCCGAATGCTGGGGGCGATCCGCCTCGTAGCCGCGGACGGTAGCGAGCTCGACAACATTCTCCGCCAGCCCAAGCGGCTGGCGGTTCTCGCCTATCTGTCGACTCCGACCCCCGGAACCCGGCACCGTCGCGACGTCCTGCTCGCGCTCTTCTGGCCGGATCTCGACACGGCGCACGCCAGAACTTCCCTGCGCAACGCGCTGTACGTCCTTCGGCAATCGCTCGGCGACGATGCCATCCATTCCATGGGTGACGAAGAGATCTCCGTCAACCCGGAGCTCATCCGGACCGATGTCGCGGCGGTTCTCGCTGCGCTCCGCGAAGGACGTGTGGACGATGCGCTCGCGGCCTACGGCGGTGAGCTGCTTCCGGGACTCTTCCCCGCGGACAGCGAAGGCTTTCAGCGCTGGCTCGATTCGGAGCGCACCAGACTGAAAGTCGCCGTGTCATCGGCCGCGGTCGGACGGCTGAACGAGCTGGAGAGCAAGGAGCGCTTCGCGCAGGCGCTCGCGATCGTGCGCCACATTCTCGAGATCCAGCCCGACGATGAGACGCTCGTGCGGCGCGTCATGACGCTGCATCAGGCACTCGGCGACACGGCCGGGGCGCTGCGCGCCTACGAGAAGTTTCGCGCTCGCCTCGCCGCGGACTTCGACGCCGAGCCTTCTTCCGAGACGACCGCACTCGCGGCCCGCCTGCGCAGCTCACCTCGACCCCGGCCGGTCGTCAGCGCGCCGTCCGTACCTACGAAGCAGGAGCAGGGGGGCGGCGAGGTCACCGGCCCCGCTCCGTCCATCGTCGCTCGTCCGCCCGAACGGAAGCGCAGGCGGCGATGGGCAATCGCGCTGTCGGCGCTAGTCGCGGGCATCGGAGCCGTCGCTTTCGTTGGTTGGGTGTCGTCGCGCCGGAGCATACCGCAAGCGCTCGGCACATCTTCTCCATTGACGACGGAAGATGGTCTGCAGGTGGAGGCGGCGATCTCTCCGAACGGTCGGCTCGTTGCGTACGCCAGGGGCAACATGGCTCACCTCCGCATCTTCGTTCAGAAGATCGGCGGCGGGCCGGCGTGGGCGCTCTCGGGTGATTCGCTCGCGCAGGAACTGCTGCCGCGCTGGTCCCCCGACAACGATCAGCTGCTTTTCCTTTCGCGCAACAACGCCTACGTAGCTCCTTCGATCGGGGGTGCTCCCAGACTGGTCGCGCGCGGTTCGAGTGGGAACGGGATGGTGCGCTCCGCGTCGTGGTCGCCGCACGGAGATTCCGTCGCGATAGTGAGGAACGACTCTCTGCTCGTTCAACCGCTCGAAGGCACGCGCGCGCGCTTCGTCGGCCGAGGTAGTCAGTTGCATTCCTGTGTGTGGTCGCCGGATGGCAGATGGATCGCGTGTGCGTCGGGCAACTGGATCGAGTTCGAGCCCGGCCCGCTCTTCGGCAACGATGCGCCAAGCTCGATCGCTCTATTCCCTTCTTCTGGAGGGCCGGCGATCGCGCTGACGGATGCCGACTTCCAGCACAGAAGCCCGGCCTGGTCGGCGGACGGCAAATTCCTCTGGATGCTGTCCAATCGCGACGGCAGCGTCGGGGAGGTGTACGCAATCCCGATCGGGAAGGACGGCCACGCAGCGGGCCCGGTCGTGCGCGTTGGACTGCGGGCCGAGTGGATCGGGTTGTCCGCGAATCGCATCGCGTACTCGTTCCCCCAGCGTCGCGCGAACATCTGGACGGTTCCGGTTCCCGGCAACACGCCCGCGAGCATGGCGCCGGCTACTCCGGTGACGTCCGGCAACCAGCTCATCGAGACGGTGAGTACATCGCGTGACGGCAAGTGGCTCGTCTACGACAGCAATCTCAGGGGCAATGCCGACATCTACCGCATGCCGACGTCGGGCGGACCGGCCGAGCGTTTGACCCGTGATGAGCGACCCGAGTTCGCGGCTGCACTTTCACCGGATGACAGCGAGCTCGCATGGCATCGGTGGGTCGGCGGCGTCCGGCGCGTGTTCGTCAGGAAGCTCGATGCCGATTCGGCGCGAGAAATACTACCGGAGCCGGGCGATCAGGGAGTACCGCGCTGGTCACCGGACGGCAGCTCACTCGCGGCATGGGCTCACGGCACGGCGGAAGGCGACGTGTTCGTCGCGACAAGAGATGCCTCCGGCCGATGGAAGGAGTCGTGGAGAGTGAGGGACGCGCAGCTTCCCGTGTGGTCTCCCGACGGGAAGACGATCGCATTCCCGCGATACGACGGCAGCATTCAGACCATACCCGCAGTCTCGGGCGCGCGCACTACGGTCTACGCGCCCCGGCCGGGCACGGACGATCCGATAGCGGTGTTTCTGGCGTGGACGACTTCACCAGACACACTCTGGTTTCTGGCTCCTGGTGCATCCGGGCGAGGAGGTATCTGGTCGCTGTCGCTCAGCACGGGTGCGAAGCGCCTGCTCGTTCGTCTGGATGATCCCGCGAGATTGATCGGGCCAACGTTGGCCACCGATCAGCGACGATTCTACTTCACGCTCGACGAGCGCTTCAGCAATATCAGCTGGGCGGAGCTCGTGAGGCGGTGACTGCGGGGTAGGTGTGGAATCGTGAGTCGATACAGTCGGTGAATCCGGCCGTAGCCAACATCGTCATCCCCGCTAAAGCGGGGATCCATGTTCGGTCGAGTAACATGGGTCCCCGCTTTCGCGGGGATGACATGCCGCGCGATTCCAGATCCGACCCCGTCACATCCACCGCGGCGCTACCGGTTCTCCGAGACGTGTTCCGTGCTCGCGATCCGCTGCATCGAGCGCACGAGCGAGATGAACTCACCGCGATCGCCACTCTCATCTGCACCGCGTCCGGATTCGGCGAGCGAGAGTGCCTGGTCCAACGTCGCCTTCCCCTTGTACGGCGAGTCGCGCAGCACCATCCCGAAGGCCGCCACCGCGGCCGCGAAGCGGAAGTCGGGCGATGGCTCGGCCACGCGGTCGCGCACGACGTGCGTGAGCAGCTTGCTCGAGCCGCCGGAAGGCTCCTTGTAGCGCAGCTTCACGTAGAGCAGCTCGTCGTTCGCCGCGGCATCCCGGCGCACGTCAGTATCCTGGTAGCGGAGCGGATCCGACTTGCGCACCGAGTCGGCGTCCTGCGCTCCCACCGGCACCACCTCGTACAACGCGGTCACCGAGTGCCCGGCGCCGAGATCCCCCGCGTCCTTCTTGTCGTCGTTGAAGTCCTCGTCGCGGAGCATGCGGTTCTCGTAGCCGATCAGCCGGTACGAAGCGACGCGCGTGGGGTTGAACTCCACCTGCACCTTCACGTCCTTGGCGATCGTCGCGAGCGTGCCGCCGATCTCCCGCACGAACACCTTCCGCGCTTCGTTGAAGGAGTCTACGTACGCGTAGTGACCGTTCCCGTGGTCGGCGAGCTTCTCCATCTTGGAGTCCTTCAGGTTCCCCGTGCCGAAGCCCAGCACCGTGAGCGACGTCCCCTGCTCGCGCTTCTCTTCGATCAGCCGCACCATCTCCGCATCGCTCGAGACGCCGACGTTGAAATCTCCGTCGGTCGCGAGGATGACGCGGTTGATGCCGCCGTCGATGCGATTCTCCTTCGCGACGTCGTACGCGAGCCGGATCCCCGCGCCGCCCGCCGTGGAGCCGCCGGCCTCCAGCGAGTCGATGGCGTCGAGGATGCGCCGCTTCTCATCTCCCGGTGTCGATGGGAGCACGAGCCCGGCGGCTCCGGCGTAGACGACGATTGCCACATGGTCCTGCGGACGCAACTGCTTGACGAGCAGCCGGAACGCCGACTTGAGAAGTGGGAGCTTGTCCTCATCCTGCATCGATCCCGAGACGTCGATCAGGAAGACCAGGTTGCTCGACGGGAGGTCGCCGAGCGCGATCCTCTTGCCCTGGAGCCCGATGCGCACGAGGCGGTGCGCGGGATTCCACGGTGCGCTCGCCACATCTGTGTTCACCGCGAACGGTACGTCACCCGTGGGAGCGGGGTAATCGTACGAGAAGTAGTTGACGAGCTCCTCGATGCGCACCGCGTCCTTGGGCGGGCGCTGGCCGTAGTTGATGAAGCGACGGACATTGCTGTACGAGGCGCGATCGACGTCGATCGAAAAGGTCGAGCGAGGACTCCCGCGCACTGCGAGGAACGGGTTGTCCTCGATCTTGTCGTAGGCTTCGGTGTTGAAGGTGCAGTCGTGGTTGCAGCGATGGATGCGCGGCGTGGCGCTGCGGGTGTATGCCGATCCCTTCGCCACCGGGACGCGCGCCGACATGGCGTTCGTGGTGACGACCGCTTCGGACAGATACATCGCGGCCGCACTGAGCGCGAAATCGAGCGTAAGACTGTCGGCATTGATGCGCACCGTGCGCTGCACGGGGCGGTAGCCAATGCGTCGCGCATCGATGGTAATCGACTTTCCGCGCGTGGTCGCCGGGAGCGAGAGCCGGTAGCGCCCCGAGGAATCCGTGGTGGCGCCGAGATTACCGCCCTGCAGGGAGACGGTAGCACCCGCGATGGGTGCGCGGCTTCCAGCGTCGGTCACTCGCCCCGCTACCACTACGGGTACCGATTCCGATGCTTCCGCGGTTCGAGCTTGCTGCGCGGTTAGCAGCGTTGCTCCCGGTGAGACCGATGCGAGTGGCATCGCGACGACGGAAGTAGTGGCGAGCAGCGCGCGGACGAGAGATTGACGCATGGGCGGCCTCCTGAATTGAGGGTGTCCTGCCATCCGACCCTCGGTCGTACCCCGCAAGGGGCGCCACGGTGCCGGAGGAACGTCGCTGACCGGTGACCACCGGCCTCTCGTCCGGACCCTGGCGCATCCGATTCAGCTCCCGCCAGGAGGCATATCGCTGTTGTAGATGTCGCGCACCGCCTTCCACGATCCGTCGGCCTGTTTCCGCCAGGCAACGACGAACTTGCCCTTGTCCGTCAGCTCCCTCGCGCCGGCCGTTTTCGGCTGAAGCGTCATCGAGTACGTCCCCGTCTGAACCGCGAGATCGCCGCTCGTCATGACGTCTTCGGTGTGGAGACTGAACTCCCTGACCGTGGCGGAAGAGAGGAATCCGGCCCAGCCCTTCCGGATCGCGTCGCGGCCGCGCCAGGCCGGCGTGTTCGGCTGCATGACCACCGCATTCTCCGCATAGGTGGCCACCAGCCCCGCGGCGTCGCCACGCCTGGCGGCGTCGCTGAACCGAGCGCTGGCTGTTTCGATTGCCTGTCTGACCTGGCCGGCATCGGCGTTCGCCGCGGGCTGCTGCTGGGCGCTGGGCGTCGACAGCGAGCCCTCACTCGCTGCATCGTCCGACCCCGAGCATCCCATGCCGCTCACTATCGTGACGAGCGCGAGCAATGCGAAGGCGCGCATACAACCTCCTCCCCTGCACAGGGAGAGTGGCGTCCAGGTGGCCGGATGCGGAGGCGTAATGGACGCCGGTCGTCACGCCCGCTGGCCCCGTCGTCCGACGCAAAGCCGCCGGCAAGTGGTTCAAGTGAGCATCGGCCGAGGTCTGGCGCAATCCGTACCCGCGTGAGCTCGCTCAGGCGTTACGCATTCCGGTCGACAACCCGCAGCGCCCGCGCCGCCGACAGGAGCTGCTCGGGCGTTGTCTCTGTATCCTCAGCGTATTCCGGATCGGCGAACGTCATGTCCAGGCATCCGAAACCCCTGAGCAATTCCTGATACTCCTCTGGCAAGTACTGCCAGCGCGCCCGATTGCGATTCACGCGCCGCCAACTTTCCACGCGGTCGAGGAGGCGCGACACCGTCACACAGTTGGCGTGCGTGCGCCCGGCCGTTGAAGCGAGGAACTCGCCGAGCGCGATCAGGCTCGCCCTGACGGCGGCGACGCTTACAGGCTCCGCGGTGCTTGCCAGCATGACGGATTCAGTGAGCTCGATGGCGACTGGCGACGGTGCCTCCTGCGGTATCTCGCGCAGACGGGCGGCCATCGCCTCTTCGCGCTCGCGCATGACAGCACGGAGAAATTCGTGATCGTGATCCGGAGTGGCAGCGGCGAAACATTCCGCACACACGTTCGGCTCGCTGTACGCCGGCTGGTGCGGCTCCTGAAACTCCACGGGAAGATCCGGGGGCGGTGGTGGCACCTCGTCGTCTTCCACTCTGTGAAGGGTGAGGAGCAGGTGTGTCGCCTCACGTTGGCCACAGCGTTCGCAGATCATGGTGTCCTTCCGAGGATGCGGCCGCCGGAGCTCAGTGCGCGTCTTCCGCCACGCACTCGGGCGGCGTTACCAGATGGAGCGAACCGTCGAGTATCCTGCCGGCCAACGCAACGGTTGCACAGACCCTACGCGGACCTGCACCGCTCCTGAGAGAGCGGTCGTATACGTAAACTTACCCCGCCCGCACCGCCGCCTTCACCGTCTCGAGCAGCGTTTCGGACGTGAACGGCTTCGATATGAATCCCGCGACCATCCCCTCCTCGTTGATTGGACCGAGATCGTTGTCGGTGTATCCGGACATCAGGACCACCGGCAGACCGGGAATCATCTCCGCCGCGCGTGCGGCGAGCTCCACGCCGCCCATCTCCGGCATCACGACGTCGGAGAGGACTAGGTCCACCGCGTCACCCGCCTGGTCTAGGACGCGCAGAGCATCGGCGCCGTGCCGGGCGGTAAGCACCCGGTAGCCGGCCCGCTCGAGGAGACGCTGCGCGATGGCCCGTACTGCCTCCTCGTCCTCCGCAATCAATACTGTTCCCGACGGCCGGTCGCCCTCCCCCTGCTTCGAGTCGCGGATCGCATTCATCTCGCCGGTGATGGGTCTGGCCCGCGGGGTGGAGGCCACAGGGAGCGTGATGGTGAAGATCGTCCCCTCGCCCGGACGCGACTCCACGCCGATTGTCCCGCCCGATTGCTGAACTATGCCGTGCACCGTGGCGAGGCCGAGCCCCGACCCACGGCCGGGCGGCTTGGTGGTGAAGAACGGTTCGAAGACGCGCGCTACTACCTCGGGCGACATCCCGACGCCGGTGTCGCTCACGATGAGCGTCGCTCGCTGCGGCGCGCCCGGCGCGGCGGGAGAGATGCCGATCTCGATGGCGAGCGTCCCGCCGCTCTGCATCGCGTCGCGCGCGTTCAGCGCCAGGTTCATGAGCACCTGCTCGAGCTGCGTGCGGTCAGCCAGCACCGGCACCGCGCGTTGCGCGGGGAGCGTGATGAGGTGCAGCGATGAGCCGAGTAGCGGGCGGAGCATCGTGGTCACCTCAGTGACAACCCGGTTGAGATCGAGTATCTCGGAGCGCAGCACCTGCTTGCGGCTGAAGGCGAGTAGCTGTGCGGTGAGTGAAGCGGCTCGGTGCGCACCTTTGAGGATCTCGCCCACGTCTTCGCGTCGCGGATCATCCGGCGCGAACTCGTCCTGGAGGAACTCGGCGAAGCCGGCGATGGCCGTGAGGATGTTGTTGAAGTCGTGGGCGACGCCGCCGGCGAGCTGGCCCACAGCTTCCATCTTCTGCGACTGGCGGAGCTGCGCCTCGAGCGCGCGTTGCGCGGTGATATCCATGATGAGGCCATCGGCCAGGACACTCCCGTCCGGCTGGCGCGCGTTGCGCGACGCGGCCCGCACCCATCGCTGCTCGCCGGTGGGGAGGAGCAGGCGCCCCTCCCACGACCAGGGCCTGAGCGCGTCCACCGCGGCCTGCCCCGATGCGTGCATCCCCGGTCGATCCTCAGGATGAATCAGACCGAAGAGCGCGTTGGGATCCTGCACCATCGCCTCGGGTGCGACGCCGCACAGGGCACGCGCGCCCTCGCTCACGAAGGTGAACCGCTTGCCGCCGTCCGGCAGGTAGATGAACTGGTAGACGATCCCCGGGACATTCGCCGCGATGCGCTCGTAGCGGGCCTCGCTCGCGCGAAGCGCCGCCTCGGCGCGTCGCGACTCCGTCACGTCCTGGCACTGGGCGATGAAGTGCAGCGGCGCGCCGTCCGCGTCTCGCACGGCGACCACATTCAGCTCCGCCCAGACCCAGTGCCCGTCCTTGTGGAGCAGGCGCTTCTCGACCCGACAGCGATCGAGCCCGCCGTCGAGCATGCACTGCCGGCGCTCGAGGTCACTGGCCAGGTCGTCCGGATGAGTGATGGGCCGGAACGTATCGCCGATCAGCTCATCCTCGGTGTAGCCGATGATGTCGCAGAACGCGCGGTTCACCCGGATCCAGCGTCCCTCGGGGCTCGTCATCGCCATCCCGATGGCCGCATAGTCGAACGCGCCCCGGAAGCGCGCCTCGCTCTCGCGCAGCGCGGAGATGGTGGCGGGAGGTGGGGATGCCGACGGCGCGCCGGGAGAGGATTGGGAGGTCATCGGGCGATGGGGGTGGACCAGTGCGATGATGCGTGTACGCACATCGGGATCATGTGTCGAGCTCCCGCGATGTCCGTCTCACATGAACACACGAACCAGCGAGAGGCGGGGCAACGGCGGAGTTCCCTCTGACGGCTCACGGCTTTCGAATAACGGCCTTTCAATCCGTCGCGCTTTCCGTCACGGATGCCGTATCGAGATCCGGTAGGTACACCGTGAACGTGCTCCCATCGCCGAGGCGCGACTCGACTTCGACGTCACCGCCCAGCAGGCGCGCGAGGTGCCGCGTCACGCTGAGCCCCAGCCCGGTGCCGCCCGTCTGCCGCGTGTGCGCCTGCTCCACCTGCCAGAACGGATCGAAGATGCGCTCGAGGTGGTCGGTGGCGATGCCGATCCCGGTGTCCCAGACTCGCACGCGTGCTCCGCCCGCTTCGCGTTGCACCGCCACGCCCACCGTTCCCCGCTCGGTGAACTTCACGGCGTTGGAGAGAAGATTGATGAGGATCTGTCGGAGCTTCCCGGCATCGGTGTGGATGGGCGGCAGCTCCGGAGGGAAATCCGTCACGACCCGAAGCCCCTTCTTGATCGCTGCCGGGTGCACTAGTACGAGGGCTTCGGACACCGTGTGGCGCAGATCGAACAGCTCGAGGTGCACTTTCTCGCTCCCCGCCTCCACGCGCGCGAACGACAGGATCTCCTCGATGAGGTGCACCAGATGCCGCGCGCTCGCATCGATGCGCTCGAGCTGTCTCTGTTGCACATCCGTGACCGGGCCCGAGATCCCGTCGATGATAAGCTCGGTGTAGCCCATGATCGCCGTGAGCGGCGTCCGGAGCTCGTGCGACATGACGGCGAGGAAGTCCGACTTCGCCTGGTTCGCCATCAGTGCCGCCTCGTAGAGGCGTGCGTTGTCCGCGGCCAGCGCCGAGCGCCGCGCGAGCTCTACCGCCATGTCCACCTCGGCCTGGGTATACCGGCGCCCCGGCGAGAAGAGCACGAACGTCATCGCGCCGATGCGTCGCCCGCGCGCCGCGAGCGGGATGGCGAGCCACGACTGTGGTGTGCCGCGCACGGGGAACTCGCCACTGGCGACCCGAAGCGAGGCCAGCGTCTCGTCGTCGAAGTCCGTCAGGAGCATCGGCTCCCCTGTGCGCAGGGCGACCGCTGCCGGATGCTGCGCGTCGGCGGCGAGTGGCTGC
>DATCXR010000065.1:0-4878 GCA_036565685.1 Gemmatimonadaceae bacterium | reverse complement strand
CTCGCGTCGCTGCCGTGACCGGCGCGGACTACGAGGACATCGCCCTCACGCAGATCCGCAAGACCATCGCGCGCCGGCTGGCCGAGTCCATCGGCCCGATCCCCACCTTCTACCTCACCATCGAGGTGGACATGACCTCCGTCGCCGAGCTGCGCGAGGCGATGAAGGAGCTGGGGAACGACTTCAAGGTGTCGTACAACGACATCCTGATGAAGGCAGTGGCCACCGCGCTCGAGAAGCACCCGGAGGTGAACGCGCACTGGCTCGGCGACCGGATCCGCCAGTTCAACCGCGTGCATCTCGGCATGGCGGTCGCGATAGACGAGGGGCTCATCACACCCGTCATCTTCGACGCCAACCGGAAGGGACTCTCCGAGATCTCCGCCGAGGCAATCGAGCTCGCGGGCAAGGCGCGCTCGCGGAAGCTCACGCCCGAGGAGTACACCGGTTCCACCTTCTCCGTCTCGAACCTCGGCATGTTCGGGATCGACCAGTTCACCGCGATAATCAACCCGCCGGAAGTCGGGATCATTGCCGCCGGCGCGCTCGAGGAGAAGCCGGTGGTGGTTGGCGGAGAGGTGGTGGTGCGCAAGCGGATGCGTCTCACCATGAGCTGCGACCACCGCGTGGTGGACGGGGCCACGGGAGCGAAGTTCCTCCGCACTCTGCGGCAGATGCTGGAGAACCCGTTGATGCTGGTTTATTGATGGCGGCGGTTAGCACACCGCCGTCATCCCCTCGAAAGCGGGGATCCAAGTTGTCCGGGCTGAACTTGGATCCCCGCTTTCGCGGGGATGACGCGCTTGCCCCCTCCCCCGCCCAGTCGCGGGGACCCATTTCTTCACCGAACAGAGCTCTCCCATGGCTTCCTACGACGTGATCTTCATAGGCGGCGGACCGGCCGGCTACGTCGGCGCGATACGCTGCGCCCAGCTCGGCTTCTCCACCGCGGTCGTCGAGCGCGAAGCGCTCGGCGGAACGTGCGTTATCTGGGGATGCATCCCCGCCAAGGCTCTCCTCGAGAGCGCATCGCTGGCGAACCGGGTGCGTCACGCCAAGGAGTTCGGCGTGAACGTGGGCGACGCGTCGTTCGACTACGGCGTGGCCATGAAGCGCTCACGCGCGGTGAGCCAGCAGAACTCCAAGGGCGTCGAGTTCCTCTTCAAGAAGAACAAGATCACCTGGATCAAGGGCACGGCAACCATCGCAGGAAAGGGCGCGGTCACCGTGAAGGGCGAGGATGGAAAGGAGGAGAGGCACGAGGCGAAGAAGGCCATCGTGATCTCCACCGGCTCGCGCGTGCGCGGGCTCCCGCAGATCGGGCTCGAGCTGAACAAGAGCACGGTGCTCTCGTCGGACGACGTGCTGGTCGCCGAGAAGGCGCCGAAGACGCTCGCCGTAATCGGCGCAGGTGCCGTGGGATGCGAATTCGCCGACGTGTTCAACGCATTCGGCAGCCAGGTGACGATCATCGAGGTGATGCCGGCAGTCCTCCCGCTCGAGGACAACGAAGTCTCGGCCGAGCTCGCGCGCGCCTTCAAGAAGCGCAAGATCGACATCATCACGGGTGCAAAGGTGGTGGGCGCGAAAGTCGGAAAGGACTCCGTGAAGCTCACCGTGGAGAGCGGTGGAAAGAAGACGGAGCTCACCTTCGAGAAGGTTCTCGTGGCGGCGGGGCGCGCACCGAATATCGACAATATCGGTCTGGAGAAGGCCGGAGTACAGCTCACCGATCGCGGCTTCATCCGCATCAACGAACGGATGGAGACGACCGCACCCGGCATCTACGCGATCGGCGATGTGGCCGGCCCGCCGATGCTCGCGCACAAGGGCTCGCGCGAGGGGATCGTCTTCGCCGAGTACCTCGCGGGGCTCGAGCACGTGCACCCGGTGAACTACGGCAATATCCCCAATGCGACCTACTGTCACCCCGAGGTCGCGTCGGTTGGCGTTACCGAACGTGAGTTGAAGGAGAAGGGGGTCGCCTACAAGGTTGGCAAGTTCCCCTTCTCCGCCAACGGCCGCGCGCGTACCGCGGGAGAGACGGAGGGCTTCGTGAAGATCCTCGCCGACGCCAAGTACGGGGAGATCCTCGGCGCCCACATCATCGGCGCGCACGCCACGGAGATCATCCACGAGCTCGCAGTCGCGCGAGAGAACGAGCTCACGATCGAGGAAGTGGATCTCACCGTCCATGCGCACCCGACGCTCTCCGAGGCGATCGCCGAGGCGAGCATGGATGCGATGGGACGGGTGATACATACGTGAGGGGAGAGGAGAAAGCAGAAAGCAGTGAAAACCTGAGGGTTCAGGGGGCAGGGTTCAGGGTTCAGGTACTACCTCGGGGCAGAGATCCCGATCGCCGGGTAGTTCCTGAACCCTGAACCCTGCCCCCTGAACCCTCTAGCCGTCCCTGCTCTCTGCCTTCTACTTTCTCCTCGCCGAAGGTCCTCTTCGTCCGCGACCTCGGCCTCCTCCCCTACTCCACTGCTCTCGAGCTGCAGCGAGGGCTCGCGCGACAGAGGATCACGGGAGAGCTCGCGCACGACGTGCTCCTTCTCGTGGAGCATCCGCCCGTCGTCACGCTCGGACGAAAGGCGCGGCGCGGCGGAAGCAGCTCCGCGACGGCGGAGTTTCTCGCGGCGCGCGGCGTGGAGCTCTTCGAGGTGGAGCGCGGCGGGGATGCAACATTTCACGGGCCGGGCCAGCTCGTGGGATATCCGATCATGAATCTCGAGCAGCACACGAAGGACCTGCACTGGTACCTGCGCGCGCTCGAGGAAGTGCTCATCCGCGCGCTCGGCTGGTGGGGGATCGAAGCGGAGCGGCGGGACGGCCTCACGGGCGTGTGGACCCAGGGACGCAAGATCGCTTCGATAGGCGTTCACGTGCGCGGGTGGGTCACCTGGCACGGCTTCGCGCTCAACATCACCAACGATCTCGCCTACTTCGACCTGATCGTTCCCTGCGGCATTCAGGGCGTGGTGATGACGTCGGTTGGGCGGGAGCTTGGCGCGAGCGCGCCGTCGCTCGCCGAGGCACGAAGCGATGTGGTGCGTGCCTTCGCCGAGGTGTTTGGCTTCGTGGCGGACAAGGATGACGTCGAGTCCGCCCCGGAGCGTCGCACGGCGAGCCACTCGCGCAGCGCGCCGTAGGGATCGTCGGGGCGCGATTTTGCCAGCTCGATGATCCGTCGCATCGCGAGCTTCGGATCGTTCCCTTCGAGAGCAAACACCGCGTCGAAATCGTCGAGCCCTGTTCGATAGACGCGCCGCGCCAGGAGTATGGCGTTGTCCAGTTCCGGCCGCACCACTGGCCGGCTTCCATAGCCAGGTAGCTGCGGCGCCACGCTGTCGGTATAGCGCTCCGACGCGCGATCGTAGATGGCCGTGGCGGCGGCGAGCCGCGCGCTCCGGTCGTCCGGGTGCGCGGAGAACGCCGAGTCGAGCGAGCGGTAGAGCGACTCCCAGAAGCGCCCCATGATCTTGTCGCGATCCCAGTCCTCCTCGCTCGCCTTCTCGTTCACCGTATCGCCGCGAGCGCGGAAAAACCACATCGCGCCGTGCGCACCCATGAAGTTCGCGAACGACTCGTTGAAGATCGCCTGCCCCGGCGCGTAGAACGTGTTGTGCGTCAGCTCGTGGACCACCGTGTTGGCCAGCGAGGCGGAGTCCAGCTCGAGCGTGGTGGAGAGGAGCGGATCGTTGAACCAGCCGAGCGTGCTGAATGCCGATGCCGGCCGCAGATACACGTCGAAGCCCCGCGCTTCCATCTCCCGCGCTGCACGCTCGGCGTCGGCTGGATCGAAGAAGCCCTTGTACGGCACACGCCCCACGATCGGGAACCACCAGGTGTACGGCTTCAGCTCATCGCGGTAGGCGCCTGCCAGCACGAGCACCAGCGTGTCGGTCGTGAGCTGGCTGTACGTGGTGAAGCTCTCTCCCGCCTCGAGTCCCAGGGAGTCCACCGCGAAAGCGCGAGCAGCCACGACGAGCTGCAGCTTCGCTCGCGTGAGCGGGTCGGCGGAGTCCGAGTGCACCAGCTTCTCGATCGGCTGTCGGCGAGCGAGGATGCGCGCCTCCTCCCACGCGGCGCGCGCGATGTAGCGCCCCATGGGGGTGAGTGCCAGGAAGCCGATTACCAGGAGGAGAACTACCAGGAGGAGGCGAGCCAGAAGACGAGCGGCTCGCCTCATGTGGAGCTGGCTACCTCCACCAGCGGACCCCCACGCGGTGCATGGCGCCGAAGACGGCCGATCCCTCGTAGGCGTAGTCGAGCGCGAAGTGCAGCGCGCGCACGCCGCCGCCGAAAGCCACCGGCGAGATGTCGGCGCCGGTGGGGCGGTCGAGCGCGCCCACGCGGCCAAGGATGGTCACTCCGCCGGGCGCCTGGTACTCCACCTCCACTCCACCGAACGGCTTCGTCTCGCCGTCCATGTGCGTGAGCTCTATAGTGCCGAGGAGATCCACCGGCCCCACGCCGTGAACCGGGATGGCGGCACCTACGCGCACGAGGCGCGGGAGCGAGCGGCGGTCGCCCGCGAGCGAGATCTCGCCACCCACGTTCTGCAGCGACGCGGCGACCGTCACACCCTTCACGTCCAGCGCGGCACCCACGTCCAGCGCGCCCGTTCCGCCGCTCTCGTCCACCAGCCGCTGATTCACGTACTTGCCGGTAGCGCCGACCCGGAGCCTGCTGATGGAGACGGCGTATGCGATCGATGCCACGTAGTCGCCAGCGGAGATCTCCGCGCCCGTGGGCTCACCGAGCCCGCCACCATCATCGAACGACCTCTCGGAGCTTCCGTAGTCGAGCACCTGGAGCCCGACCGCCGCCGTGCCGTGGAAGGCGTGCACCGCGGCCGCGGCCGCGGCTACC
>DATCXR010000128.1:0-10948 GCA_036565685.1 Gemmatimonadaceae bacterium | reverse complement strand
GCCGTGTCCAGGTCGCCCGCGTCGATGCACACGCGCGCCCCCTCGTTGGCCATCTCGCCCTCCTGGTAGAAGGCGTTCTGCGGGTCCGCCTGCTCCTGCGTCTTCCAGTAGTCGATCACCATCTGCTCGTACCTGATGGTGCTGGCGCAGTCTCCGTCGAAGGCGTACGACATCGCCATCGCGCGCTGCGCGGCGGCCTTGTCGGCCGGCTTCGACGCCGAGTCGATCATGCGCTGGAAGATCGCGCGCGCCTCGGTGGTCTTCCCTTCCCTGTCGAGTGCGGCGGCCTCGCGCATGGGACCCGACGGACCGCGGTTGCCGCGGTTCTGTTGCGCGCTCAGAGGAATCGCTGTGCTCGCGGCCGTCGCCAGCACCAGCGCCAGCACGGCGGATCGCGTCCAGTTCGTACATGACGGGGAGGTCATGATGGCTTCTCCGTGTAAGGAAGAGTCGATCGCTTTTCGGTTCATTCAAAATACTCGAAGTCAGGCATCGGGCGCATCCATCCAAACCGCGGACGCAGTGGTGCGATCCCGGCTGGTCGGGGTCATCGCGAGGGACGGTACACCGCGCGGACCTGCGGAGGCGGAGGTCGCGGAGATTAACTGAGAGGACGCGGAGAACGTCCTTCGGCAGCAGGCATCACGATCGTGAGACTGGCTGTGTCTCGAAAGAAAGCTCCTCTCGGTTAGGGGCGCGGAGAACGCGGAGGAGCGCGGAGAACGCGGAGAAAACCAACAGGGCCGGGATCTCGAGCAGGAGCTCTTGGGGGAACTGCTCCCGCACCCAGAGTCCTGCCCACCCGGGCAGAACCGGAGGTGAGGGAGCAGTTCCCCTTTCTTCTTTCGGCCGCTTGCGGTTGCTAGCCTGCTCCTCGTGCCGTTCTCCGCGTTCTCCGCGCTCCTCCGCGTTCTCCGCGTTCCTTACCGAGAGGAAGCTTTCCTCCGAAAAGCAGCCAGTCTCACGATCGCGATGCCTGCTGCCGAAGGACGTTCTCTGCGTCCTCTCAGTTCACCTCCGCGTCCTCCGCGTCCGCAGGTCCGCGCGATGTACCGTCCGTGGCGATGATGCTGAACAGGCGCGGCGATGGTGCTGAACAGGCGCAAGGAACCTGCCCCTACCCCCCCGCCGAGGACGACGATGCGATGCCTGCCGGGACATCGATCTCTCCCTCGGAAACCATCACGGCTTCACCACCGACTCGCACGCTGGTGACGTTCCCATCGGCTTTCTCGACTTCGATCTCGAGGATGCTCGGCCTTCCCATCTCGAAGCCCTGCTCGACCACGTAGCGCAAGTGCGTCGCGCCGGTCGTATCACGAGCGCCGAGGTAGGCACCGAGGGCGGCGGCGGCAGAGCCGGTGGCGGGGTCCTCGGGGACTGCGAGGCCCGGCACGAAGACGCGCGCGCGGATGTCGGAACCTTCTAGCTCGGGGTCCCGCGCGAACACCATGATCGAAGGCGCCCAGTACATCCGGAGCGACGACTCCCAATGATCGAGCCGCACCTTAGCGCGTCGCACGGCGTCGCGGTCCTTGAGCGGGACGATCAGGAAGGGGAGTCCGCACGACACCGCCTGTGGCGCGGTCATCCCGCCGAGGATGTCGGAGGGCTCCAGTGAGAGGATGTCGGCGAGGATCGAGCGGCCGGGCGCGGGCGGCCCCACCTCGGGATGTACCGCCGTGGTGAGCTGAGCGAAGACCGGCTTGCCGTTGCGCACGCGGATGAGCACGGGCACCGGACCCACACCTTCCTCGAGCTCCACGCGCGTCTCCGGCTCCGAGATATCGATCTCTCCGAGCGTGCCGAGCACGAACGCCGCACCCACGGTGGGGTGGCCAGCGAAGGGGAGCTCGGCGGCCGGCGTGAAAATTCGGAGACGCCGGGTGTGCGTGCTGTCGGAGGGTGGGTAGATGAACACCGTTTCCGACAGGTTGAACTCGCGGGCTATCTGCTGCAGCGACTCCTCCGGGATCTCCCTCGCGTCGGGGAACACGGCGAGCGGGTTCCCGCCAAATACGCGAGCGGTGAAGATGTCGCAGGTGACGAAGCGGTGTTTCAAGCTCTCACTCCTCGCCCATGAACGGGTAAGCGTAGTCGTGCGGTGGACTGAAGGTCTCCTTCACGGAGCGCGCGCTGACCCAGCGCGTGAGGTTGAGCTTGGAGCCCGCCTTGTCGTTGGTGCCTGACGCGCGGGCGCCGCCGAAGGGCTGCTGCCCCACCACGGCGCCGGTGGGTTTGTCGTTGATGTAGAAGTTGCCCGCCGCGTTCCGGAGCAGCGCGGCCGCCTCGCGGATGGCCGCGCGGTCGCGAGCGAAGATCGATCCGGTGAGGGCGTACGGCGACGTGCGGTCCACGAGCTCCAGCGTCTCCTTGAAGCGCGCATCGGGGTAGACGTAGGCCGTTACCACGGGCCCGAAGATCTCCTCGCAGAGGAGCCGGTAGCCCGGGTCGCGCGTCTCCACGAGCGTGGGCTCGATGTAGTAGCCATCCTCGCCGCGCGCCTTCCCGCCGGCCACCACCCTGGCGTTCTTCGAAGCGTCGCTCAGGTAGTCGCTGATCTTGGCGAACGACTTCTTGTCTATCACCGCGCCCACGAAGTTCCGGAAGTCGGTCACGTCGCCCATGCGGAGCTCGCCCATGATCGCAGTGGTGCGGTCGCGCACCTCGTTCCAGAGCGACTCGGGCACGTACACGCGGCTCACCGCCGAGCACTTCTGCCCCTGGTACTCGAAGCCGCCGCGCGCGATCGCCACGGCGAGCGCGTCGGGATCGGCGGAGGCGTGCGCGACGATGAAGTCCTTCCCGCCCGTCTCGCCCACGATCCGCGGGTAGCCGCGGTAGCTGGCGATGTTGCCGCCGATCTGCGTCCAGATCGAGTTGAACACCGCGGTGCTCCCCGTGAAGTGCACACCGGCGAAGTCGCGGTCGTCGATGAGCCGGTGCGAGATGGCGGCCGGGTCGCCGGGGACGAAGTTGATCACGCCCGGCGGAAGCCCCGCCTCCTCGAGGAGCTTCATCAGGTAGTACGCACTGAGCATCGCCGAGCTCGCCGGCTTCCAGATCACCGCGTTCCCCATGAGCGCCGGTGCGGTGGGGAGGTTGCCGGCGATGGAGGTGAAGTTGAAGGGCGTCACAGCGTAGACGAAGCCCTCGAGCGGCCGGTAGTCGAGCTGGTTCCACATCGCCGCGCTGCTCAGCGGCTGCTCCGCGTAGAGCTCCTGCGCGAAGTACGGGTTGAAGCGCCAGAAGTCTATCAGCTCGCATGCCGAGTCGATCTCCGCCTGGTAGGCGGTCTTCGACTGGCCGAGCATGGTCGCGGCGTTGAGCGTGTCGCGCCAGGTGGTGGCGAGGAGCTCGGCTGCCTTGAGGAATACCGCCGCGCGATCTTCCCACGACCAGCTTCCCCACTCGCGCTGCGCCTCGCGCGCCGCGGCCACCGCCTTCGTCACCTGCTCTCCGGTGGCCTTGTGCCAGTCGGCGAGAACGTGTCCGTGCGCGTGCGGCATCACTGTGTGCGCGGTATCGCCGCTGCGGTACTCCTCGCCGCCTATGATCACCGGGATGTCGGCTCGCTCGCCGGCCATCGTCTTCAGCCGTGCCTTGAGCGCCGCACGCTCTGGAGAGCCGGGCGCGTAGGAGCGCACCGGCTCGTTCACTGGGGTGGGCACCCGACGGGTGCCGTTGAAGCCGTAGCTAGCCGCGCCGCCACGAGGGCGCGCGCGCGTGGTCTGCTCTTCGTGCCGTGCGTCCGCCTCTCTGGCGTCCGTCTTCCCCGACACTGCCGGTTTCGTCGCTGGCGATTGCATCGATGCTCCTGCGTTCGGTCCGGGGGAAAGATAGCCCGTCGGCGTGTTGCTGGAAGCTCGCACTGTCGTCTCAGACGCGACATACGGGGCTCGCGGAGAGCCGGCCGACGCCGTTCAGCGAGCTCCGAGAGGGATCGCAGAGAGGCGCGCTGGAGGAAAAATCATCGCGCAACCTATTGCGCATACGCAGGACATCTTTACTTTGCTCCGCGATGGACCCGTGTTCCCTCTGTAGAACGCGATCCTTTCACCAATCGGAGAGGTCATCGATGGCCACCAAGAAAAAGGGCGGAGCCAGAAAGAAGGTTGCCAAGAAGAGCACCGCCAGGAAGTCGGCTGCCAAGAAGGGCGCCCGGAAGAAGGCGGCTGCCAAGACTGCTCGGAAGTCGACCGCCAAGAGCACGCGCAAGGCCTCGGCCAAGAGCGCACGCAAGACCACCAAAAAGGCGACGCGCAAGGCAGCTCCGAAGAAGAAGCGCACGCCCAACGCAGCGTTCATGAGGCCCGTGCAGCCGGATGAGGCGCTCGGCGCGGTGGTAGGCTCGAGCCCCATGCCCCGCACAGAAGTCACCAAGAAGCTCTGGGCCTACATCCGCAAGAACGACCTCCAGGATGCCAAGGAGAAGCGGATGATCAACGCCGACGACAAGCTCTCCAAGGTGTTCGGAGGGAAGAAGCAGGTCTCGATGTTCGAGATGACGAAGCTCGTCAGCAAGCACGTCAAGTAAGCAAGGTCGCGTTTCCAGACGGCCGGAAGGGGGCGTTCCCAAGGGAACGCCCCCCTTTTCTTGGCGTAGCATCCGGGGAGCCGGAAACCCTCGCAGCGAGCCGCACCCCCAGCTAGCTTCGCATCGATACCTACCCGGAGAAGCGTACGTCAGTGGCCACGAAGAGAGAGAAGCAGCAGAGCAGCGATACCAGGAAAGTCGTCGCGGCGGCGCGCGCGGGCGGAGCCCGACGCTCGTCGTCGTTCATCAGCCGCGAGACTCTCAAGTCCATCATCGGCGCGGTAATAATCTTCCTCGTGATCCGCACCTTCCTGGTGGAAGCGTATCACATCCCGTCCGGGAGCATGGAGCCCACGCTCCTGGTGGGCGATTTCCTCTTCGTGAACAAGGCGGTCTACGGGGCCCACATCCCCTTCACGCACACGAATCTCCCCGGCTTCGGCGACCCGGAGCGCAACAGCGTGGCGGTGTACGAGTCGCCCTCGCAGGCGAGACTGCGCCCCGAGCTGCGCATCCCGAACGATCTCACACCCGTGGTGGTGAAGCGGTTGGTGGGCACGCCGGGCGACACGCTCTACATGCGCGACGGACTGCTCTACGTGAACGGGAACGCGGAACCGCGCCCGGAGGGAGAAGCACTCAAGCCGCTCGGTTGGCAGGACGCACCCGATCCGAGCTTCGACTGGCAGGATCAGTACGAGATCAGCGGCTCGCGCTTCGGCCCGCCCCCGCAGGAGCCCACGCACGACAACTGGGGCCCGTTGGTCATCCCGCCCGGACACTACTTCTCGCTTGGGGATAACCGGTACAACTCGGTCGACGCGCGCTACTACGGCCCCATCCCGCGCGCCAACGTCCGGGGGAAGCCGATGTTCATCTACCTCTCCATCGACTTCGACGACTGGCGCATACGGTGGAGTCGCATCGGGGATGGGATTCACTGACCGCACGGACGAGCCCAATGGGGTCGGACTCCATGGCATGCCATGGAGTCCGACCCCATTGGGCTCATTGGGCTACTAGCCCTCCCTGTCGTCGGCCAGTCGTTTCCACATCAGATATTCGGGCCCCACGAAGGTGCGCGGCCACTCGGCCCGGTGCTGGTCGCCCCGCCATGCTTCTGCATCGTGCGCGCCGGACTCGCCGCGCCACGCGTCGGCGTCTCCGAAGGAGAGCTCCGGCGACCAGGAGCTCTCCTTCGTCTCCCCATCCTCCCATCCGCCGCCGTTTCGGTCGTTCGACATCGTCTCTCCCGCGAATGTGTTCGGCACCCGGTCCATCAGCCCGGGATCGCAAAGTGAGCGACGCGCGAGCGCGCGCCACGCAACCTGAGCCGCCCCTCGTGCGTCATCTCCTGGAGTAGCAGCCATTCCGGAGAACGGCATGCCCACCCGGGCGGTGCAGACGTCGTCCTCCGGATCTCTCACCCCCCCATTGCTGCGCATGAACAGGATCCGGATCCCATTCGCTCCCTCGAGCGCGGTGACGCCCACGAGGCTCCTCGCCGCGCTGACGGTCGTCTGGGTGGTGCTCCTCCCACCCCGCACGCACGCCGCCATCGCGGTCCTCGAAGCTCTGCTAGCCATCCAGTTCGCCGGTGTCACCTGGCTCTATGGCTTCTCGGCGATTCGCGCACGCGGGACGAGACGCGCGCTCTTCACGGCGCTGGCATTCGCGTGCGCGTTCGCGGTCCTGGCCCGCACGATCGCCATGCTGCACGCCCCGGCGCTGGAGCAGGGACCGTCGCTCGGCGAGGCGTACGCCGGGGTCGCTCTTCACGTGAGCATCCTCGTGGGGTTCGCCACCGCGCTCGGCCGTTACAGACATCGCAACTGGATGCGCTTCGAGGCGATGGTGGACGCGCTGCTCCTCATCGTCGCCGCGGCCATAGTGCTCGTGCAGCTCGACGGTTCGTCCAACATGGCGCTCTCGAGCAACTCATCGCTCCGGGCAATCGCGCTCATATCGAATACCCTCGCGGCCGCGAATGTGATCCTCGTGGCGCTGCTCCTGGCCTGGCGCGGCGAGGTGCTCGGCGAGCGCCTCGCTACGGCCCTTTCGCTCGGCGTGCTCGCCCTGGGAGTGGCGAACTTCCTGTACGTCAAGCCGGTGCTTCTCGGCGGCGGGGATGTGCCTCGCGTGGTGCTCCTCCTCTGGTCGGTCGCGGTGTGGTGCTTCATCCACGGGATCCGTGATCGGAAAGTGGCGGCGCTCACCGAGGAGTCGGTGGAGTCGCCCACCTACGCCAGCGATGCGGCCCGCGTACGCACCTTCTCCATCGTGATCGCGATCGTCATCGCGATCGGGAGCGCCACGGGGCTCGCGCTGAGCGGCGATCGCAGTGAGTCGCTGGGACTCGCGCTCCTCCTTTTCGGTCTCCTGCTCGCGCTACGCGCGGGCTACGCCCTCTGGGGGCAGCAGCGCACCACCTCGGTGCTCGAGCACGCGGCGCTGGCCGAACGCGAGCAGTCGGCGCTCCTCGAGCGGCACGTGGCCGCGCGCACCGCGGAGCTGGCCGAGGCGCACCGCGTCATGCAGCGGATGTGGACGCTCGGCCAGCAGATCGCGCTCGAGCTCACGCCCGAGCGCGTCCTTCGCCGCTTCATAGAGGCCGCCATGGACGTGCTGCGTGTGGAGGGCGGCGCGGTGGGGCTCCTCGACGGCGACCGCGTGCAGATCGCCATCACCGCGGGGCTCGGCGATGCGCTCGCCGGACGCTCGTATCCCGTTTCGGAGAGCGCGATGGGGCGCGTGGCGCGCGCCGCGACAGCCTGGTGGACCGCCGACGCCGACGCATCGCCGGAGTCCACCGACGACATCCCGCTCGCCGCGGGCGCGCGCTCGGCGGTGGTGATCCCGCTGCAGCGGCGCGGCCAGTGCTTTGGCGCCATCACTCTCCTCTCGCGCTTTCGGCGCGACTATTCGGAGAGCGACGTGGCCCACGTGGAAGCGATGGCCGACCTGCTCTCGGTGGCGCTCGCGAACGCCGACCTCCTCGAGACGCTGCGCAAGGCGGAGTGGCGATTCCGTACGCTCTTCCGCGCTGCCCCCGATGCGGTGCTGACCGTCTTCGAGAGCGGCCGGATCCGCGAGGCGAACGACGCCGTGCACGACATCTTCGGCGTTCACCCCGTGCAGATGGTCGGCCGCACGCTCGACGAGTTCGTGACACCCGAGGATGTGGGCCGGTTGCGCCAGGAGCTGGCCCACGTGCTGAACGGCGCTCCTTCTCGACTGGAGATCCGCGCCCGGCACGGGATCGGCGAGAATGCCAGCGTGCGCATCGTTCAGCTCGCCGCGCGGCTCCTCCCGGAAGCCGATCCGCCGCAGGTGCTCTTCCTGGGTCGTGACATGACCTCGGAGCGCGAGATGCGCGCGCGGCTCGCCGAGACCGAGCGACTCGCCGCCGTGGGCGAGCTCGTGGCCGGCGTGGCGCACGAGGTGAACAACCCGCTCTGCACCATCAGCGCTTTCGGGCAGCTGCTACAGCGCGACGATACGCTGGGCGCCGAGCAGCGGGAATCGGTGGACGTGATCTGCTCCGAGACGCAGCGCGCCAGCCAGGTGCTGCGTGACCTGCTCACCTTCGCGCGGCGGAGCGAGGGGGAGGACGCGACCATCCAGATCAACGACCTGATCGAGCGCACCATGCGGCTCCGCACCTACGAGATGGACTCGCTCGGTATAGCGGCGGAGTACGATCTCGCCAGCAACCTCCCGCTCACTCGCGGCGACCCGCGCCAGATCCAGCAGGTGGTACTCAACCTGGTGATGAACGCTATCCAGGCCATGGAGCCAACGGGCGGGGGGACGCTGCACCTGAAGTCGTTCGCTGAAGGCGAAAGCGTGATGCTCGAGGTGAGCGACACCGGACCGGGGATCCCCGAGCCGGCGCGCGCGCACGTCTTCGAGCCCTTCTACACGACCAAGCCGAGCGGAACGGGTCTGGGACTCAGCGTGAGCTACGGGATCGTCGCATCACACGGTGGCGAGATCTCGATCGTCCGCACCGGCGAGACAGGGACCACCTTCCGCATCACTCTCCCCACGCTCTACGGCGCGGACGACTCGGAGTCCGCCTCCATCGAGCGAATAAGCAGCGATTCGCCGCTCTCGGGGATGCACATGCTATTCGTGGACGACGAGCTGGCGCTGCACAGCGCCGTGCGCTCTTTCGCCCGCGCTCGGGGCTTCACGGTAGTGACGGCCGCCGATGGTACCGCCGCTCTGGCGGCCGCGCGCAGGGAGCACTTCGACGCCGTGGCGTGTGACCTTCGGATGAGTGGGCTCGACGGGCCTGCGCTCTTCGAGATCCTGAGGCGCGAGCACCCGGGGCTGGCCGCGCGCACGCTCTTCATCACGGGCGATCTCATGAGCGCGAGCAGCCGCGGATTTCTCGAGTCGGCCGGCCAGCCGGTGCTCGAGAAGCCGTTCGATCTCGAGCTGCTCGAGAGCTCCATGGCGGCGCTCTTCAATGACCAGGGAGAGCTGGCCGCTAGCTAGGCCAGCCGACTCAGTACTGCGCCAGGGATCCGGTTCGCTTGGCGTCGCGCAGCGCCAGAGCGAAGGTCAGCGTGCTGAGGGCGCAGAGCACTACGGCGAATCCCGAGAGGATGCCCACATCCGTGGCGACGCTGGCGAGCGGCGCTCCCTCGAGGAGCACGCGCCGCAGCGCGCGAAGTCCGTAGGTGAGCGGTAGCGCCGCGGAAACCGAGTGCAGCCAGCTCGGTATGACGTGCGTGGGATAGTACACGCCCCCCAGGAAGCCCGAGAGTCCGATCACCGCCTTGGGGAGCGGGCCGGTGGTCCGGAACCAGAGCATCAGCGCCGCGCCGAAGATCCCGAAGGGGAGGTAGGCGAGCACTATCAAGCCGAGTATTCCCGCCGCCGCGAGCGACCTTCCCCACGCGATGTGAGCGCCGAGCACAGCGCCGGTGGTGATCAGGACCAGCGCGCGCGCGAACGACCAGAGGAAGTCGTAGGACACCGCGCCGGCCAGTACGGTGGGGAGGCGGGTAGGAGTGGTGAGGTAGGCCTCCAGCGTGCCCGAGCTCACGCTCCCGCGGATGACGCCCGGAAGCGAGTTGACGGCGAGGCCGAGGAACATGAAGGTGATGATCCCGATCAGGACGAAGCCGAAGTACTCGCCGCCCTGCGATTCGATGGCCTTCGCCATCATCGGCTGGAGCGCGCGGGCGATGAAGTAGACGGGGATCACCGTCACCACGAGTGAGCCGAGCGATGTCACCATCGCCATGCGATAGCTCGTCCCTACGAGCCACGAGGCGCGGACCATCGCGAGCCATTTATGCACTGGCGCCCTCCTTCCCACGGCTCTCGACTATGCGCTCGATGAGCTCCGCGAGCGGGAGCCGTCCCCGCTCGAACGAGGACACGGTGACACCGGCGGATGCCATGTGCGCCAATACCTCGCTCGCCACGCGCGGTCCGCCCGGGATCTCGAGCTCGAGCGGCGTCCAGCCATCTTCGTCGCGCTCGCCGCGCCCGATCACGTGGATCACTCCGCGCGTCTCGAGTGAAGCGAGCGCCGGGTGCGACGGGTCGAGCGTCCAGAGTCGGTATCGCTCGCCCACGATGCGCCTGGAAAGCTCCTCGGGAGTGCCCGCGGCGCGCACCACACCCTTGTCGAGGATCGCCACGCGGTTGCAGAGCTCCAGTGCTTCCTCGGCCTTGTGGGTGGCGATCAGCACCGTGCACCCCTGCCTGGCCACTATCTCCTCGCGCAGGAACTCCCTGAAGCGGCGCGCGCCGAGCGGGTCGAGGCTGCGCGTGGGCTCATCGAGGAGGAGAACCGACGGACGGGAGAGGAGCGCTCGCGCGATGAGGAGGCGCTGCTTCATCCCCGACGAGAACTGACCGACCATCTTGTCGCCGGTGTCGGCGATGCCGGTGAGCTCCAGCAGCTCGCTCACGCGCTTCTCACGCGCGGCCCCTCGCAGGTCGTGTAGCGCCGCGAAGAGACGAAGGTTCTCCCGTGCGGAGAGGCGCCAGTTGAGACTGCGCTCGTCGGCTATCACCGGAGCGAGCAGGCGGCGCACACGCTCGCTGTCGCGCACCACGTCGAAGCCGTGGACGGTCACCGATCCCGCGTCGGGCGTGACCAGCGACGCGAGCACCTTGAAGAGGGTGGTCTTCCCCGCGCCGTTCTCGCCGAGGAGGCCGAAGAACTCGCCGCGCGCCACCTCGAAGCTCACGCCGCCCAGCGCCGTCGCGTACTCCTTCGCGCGCGGGTGGCGCAGCATGGCTTTCCAGCCGCGGCGCACGGCGAAGCGCTTCACGAGAGCGTCGACGCGCACCACCACGTCGCGCTCGCGATCGCCGTGGTTACGTTCGACTGCGCCGGTGGAGGTGGCGGTCGCGCTCACTCGCGCGCTCCGGCGGCGGCCGTCG
>DATCXR010000045.1:0-19103 GCA_036565685.1 Gemmatimonadaceae bacterium | reverse complement strand
AGCCGGCCCACGAGCGCGGACAGCGACGAGCCGCTGTCGTGGCCGTACGTACCGATGTGCACGCCCGTCAGAACTATCTCCCCGTGCCACTCGGCCAGGCGCTCGGCCTCCGCCACCAGCTCGTGCACCGGCCGCGAACGGTTCGCGCCACGGGCGATAGTCGTGGCGCAGAAGGTACAGTGCTCGTCGCAGCCGTCCTGGATGCGGAGGAGCGCGCGCGCACCGCTTTGCCGGGCGGTGCGCGCGAGAGCAAGAGCCGGATCGACATCCAGCGCGTTCGCCACTCCTTCGAGGTCCGCTCCGCCCACCACGCTTTCCACGGTCGGGAGCGAGCGCAAAGATCGTTTCGCATCGCGCCCGCCGTCGAGCGCCGCGGCGCACCCCATCACGACAGTGCGAAGCCCGGGATTGGCGCGCGCGGCGCGCCGGATGCCGGCGCGAAGGTCGGCCTCGGCACGCGACGTAACCGCGCAGCTGTTGAAGAGCGCGGCGTCCGCCTCCGCCGGAGTAGCGACGATCTCCGCGCCGCTCTCCTCGAGCATCGCGCGCGCCGCCTCGCTGTCGTACTGGTTGGCGCGGCACCCGAAGGTACGGATGTAGACCTTCATCGCTCCCGCCTCAGCTGGGGCGTTCGGGCTCGACGGGCAGCGTGATGTGGAAGTGGCTCCCACGGCCTTCGTTGCTCTGAACCCAGATGCGCCCGCCGTGCGCCTCCACCACCAGCTTGCAGAAGGCGAGACCGAGACCGGAATTCCTCGCCCGCGGCAGCTGCGGATTCTTCACCCGCTCGAACTTCCTGAAGATCACCTCGTGATACTCGGGCGGGATGCCCGGGCCGTCGTCCGACACGGTGAACATCACGCCGTCGGATCCATTCACGTCCGCGTGCGCCCTGGCGCTGAGCCCGATGCGTACGCCGCTTCCCGCGTGCGTTATCGCATTCTGAATCAGGTTCGAGAACACGCGCTTCATGAGACCCTTGTCGGCCTTGAACACCGGACAGTCGTCGGAGACATCGGTCGACACCTCCGCGTCCTCCTGCTGGAAGCGCACTCTCCATTCGCCCACCAGCTCCGCGATGAGTGCGCCGGGCGCCAGCGGCTGCAGGTCGAGCTCCAGCGTCGTCTCCTCGATCCGCGCCACCTCCAGCAGATCTTCGATGAGCGCGAGCAGATCCTCTGCTTTCGCCTCCGCATCACCCAGAGCGCGGCGCAAGCCTTCGCTCACCACACCGAAATCGCCATCGAGCGCCATCTCGAGCGATGCGAGCACCGAGGTAAGGGGGGTCTTGAGGTCGTGAACGATCATCTTCATGAGATCGTCGCGCACCTTCTCGAGCTCGCGCAGCTTCCGGTAGCTCTCCTCGAGCGCGTCGGTGGCGAACTTGAGGCGCAGGAGCGACCTCACGCGCGCGCTCAGGATCTGGCGGTTGTGCGGCTTGGTGAGGAAGTCGTCGCCGCCGGCCTCGATGGCCTTGACCCGGTCGGTGGCATCGTTGAGCGCGGTGACGAAGATGACGGGGATGCGCGATGTACGTGGGTCGCGCTTTATGCGGCGGCAAACCTCGAAGCCCGTGGTCCGGTCGCTCCCACCGAGGCTGCCCGCGGGCATGGCGACGTCGAGGATGCAGAGGTCGGGGCGGTGTTCGAAGCAAGCCTCCACGGCCGACGGGCCATCGAAGGCACTGACGACCCTGTAACCGAGGAGCGCGAGCTGGTCGTGCAGCAGCTCCACGTTCGCCGGGACGTCGTCCGCGACGAGAATGAGCGGCGGCTGGGTGGCTATCTCCGCCACTCGATCATGGCCGGACCATGAAGCCGGCGCTGAGGATCCACGCCTTCTCCGAGATCCCATTGAGCGATCCTCTGTCGGCGCGCTCGACCCCGAGGTCGATTCGCGAGCGGCCGCCGGAGATCGGGATCCCTGCCCCGAACGAGAAGCTGTTCTCGACGATCTCCGCTCCGCTCACGGTAAAGGGAAGCGTGCGATGCCGGTAGCCGGCCCTGAGAGGGAGCATGAGCCCGAAGAAGAGCGGACCGCTCAGCTCCACACCGGCGCCCATGTCCCAGGCGTCGGTGACTCCGAGTCCCGGCCGGCCGAGATCGCCGATGCTCGACCACCCCACCCAGTCGGCGCGCGCGGCTACGAGCAGACCACTCACGCCGGTGAACGACGCACCCACTCCCCAGCGTGAGGGAACGGTCGCCTTCGAGATGCTGGTATCGTTTCTGAACGTCTCGATGTTCCCGCCCACCCGCCCCGAAGCGCCGAGCATGAACGCCGAGGAAGGACGCCAGGTCATGCCGCCACTCAGCCCAGTTCCGGAGTAGCTGAGGCGCGACTGCTGGAGAAAGGGCGTGAAGGTCGTGTCAGCCGAAACGCGCCGAATCTTGAGCCGGTCGTCACCGCTGAAGACGTGGCCTCCGGCGCCGACCCAGAGCGATGGCGTTATCGCGAACGCCACGCCGAGGCGGATGTCGTTGATCGCGCCCGAGCTGGTAAAGTCCTCGAAGAACTGCGCGCTGTCGGCGCCTGCGTGAGTGTAGCCGATGCGACTCGTCTCCCACGTTCGATCGAGGAGCGTGGAAGTGGAGAGACCGATGACGACGCGGTCGCCGGCGGTCACGGCGCCCATCATGACCGGGAAGCGCACGGTCATCGTGTGGTCGGAGCCACCGCTGGACTCCACGCTACGGTACTCCGGCGAGTATTGCACGTAGAGCCCCGACGCCACCCAGTCGGAGATCGCAGCGGGGTTCACCGGAGAGAGGGGATCGGTCTCGGCGAGTCCGCCACCCAGAGACGTGGCGCGCGTGGAGAGCTGCCCCGGCGGGTATCCGAAGCCCTGCGTGCTGAGGGTTCCCTGGGCGGCGGCCCGCACGGAGACGGCCGCCGAGAGCAGTAGAGCGATGGCGAGCGAGTGTCTCACGGAAGTCCGAAGCCGCTGCGAGGGATGTAAGTGATGCGGAGCTTGGGACGCAAACTCTCGTCCGCGGCGTCGCTCGAATACAGGTAGAACCGTCTCGGATCCAGCCCCTGAGTCGATGACTGGAGCACGATCGAGCGCTGCATCGTCTCCGGCCCCTCCGATTTCCAGAACAGGAGAATGTGCGCGAGCGGGATCGTGTCCACCCTCGTCTCGCTCGGGCTCACTCTCACGGCCGGCACGGCGAAGCTGCTCGATATGGCTATCGGGTCCACCGAGAGCACCGCCGCCTGTGCGGGGTCCTCCACCGCCTTGGTGGCTCGCACCAGCCGCGTGACCAGAGCCACCGTGTCGTCGCTGGAGTAGAGATCGTTCCCCTGCTGGTGCATCTCGAGGTTGGCCCGCACGATCGTGGTGCTCGAGTCGATGAGCGCCGGCGGGATGTCGAAGCGCATGAAGATCCGGCTCGACGGGATGCCTCCCGCTGCCAGGATGCCGGCAGGGGGCGGCGCCGCTCCCTCCAGTAGGAGCATGTAGTCCGCGAGGCTGCGGATGGGCGGCCCGGCGCTCGACCTGGTGTTGACGCTCATCGCGGTGGAGAACCGGGAGGTATCGGCGTGCGCGATGTACTGCACCGACGCGGGCGATCCGCCCTCCGCGCTGAAGATGCGTACCTGCGCGCCGTTGTCGCTGTGCACCTCGAGACCGAGGCGCACTCGCTCGCCGTCCCGCACGTGCGACGCCAGAAACGCGGTGTCCAGCGGTATGACGATCGTTCCCGTGAGCGAGTCGCGCGTCACGGTGCGCGAGCCCACTTCCGTTACGCCGAAGCGCGCCCGTACGGCCGCGGTGTCGAAGTCGCCCGCTGCGGCGTTCACATCGTACAGCACGAAGGTGACCGCGCTGTCGCGAACGAGGGTGCTGTCGTAACTCCCGCTCGCCGGCGTGACGATGTTGACGTGGACGCTGGCGGTATCTATCGAGGTTATCGGACGTGGCGGCTTGCCCGTGGTATCCACGAGAGCGCGCTGGAGCGAGTCGAAGCGGAACACCACCCCGGTCCGCAGCCTGTCGCCGTTCCGAACATAGTCCGCGACCAGCAGCTGAGCCTCGGTGCCGATGGCGGGCGAGCCGGGAAGCGTGATGTCCCGCTCGAGCATCTCGCTGGCAAGGAGCACCGTGTCTCTCACGGTGAGAGTGTCCGGACACAGCGCTGGGCAGGCTGCACCACCGGCCAGGTCCTCCTGGCAGCCGGCGAGCACGAGCGTCACACCCGCGACCGCCGCGAGCGCGCGCCATGATCTGGTCAACACGGGTACTCCAAGATTCACTTGCGATAGTGGGAATGAGAGAAGTCGAGCCGCGCGGGAGGAATGCGGTGGCGATGATGAAACCCCGCCGGGCGCGTTCGGTGCCCTGTAGTCAGGCCAAATCTACTAGGATGACGCGAACGAGCCCAACACCCGGAGGATATCAGGCGTCCTCGAGATACACCCGGGTGAGCCTCCCGCGCAGCCCGGTGAGCAGCTCGTAGGGCGAAAGACCGGCGCGCTCGGCCACCGACACCATGTCCAGAAGCTGGGCGCCATCGCGACCGATGAGGGTGGCAACGTCGCCGATCTCGCACTCGATGTCCGTGACGTCCACCATGGTCATGTCCATCGTGACCCGTCCCGCCACAGGCGCGGACGCACCGCGGATCAGCACCGTACCGCAGCTGCTCAGCGACCTGCGATAGCCGTCCGCGTAGCCGATGGAGAGGGTCGCGACGCGCCGCTCCGCCGTCCCCCGTACCGGATACGTGGCATCGTAGCTCACCGTCTCGCCCGGCAGCACCGCGCGCAGGTCCACCACGCGCGCGCGCACGTGCGCCACCGGCTCCGGCGTCGAGAGCGATCCCTCGCCGCTGCCCACGCCGTACAGGAAGACGCCCGGTCGCACCAGATCCCATTGCGTGGCCTGCACGCGCTCGATGGCGGCCGAGTTCTCCGCGTGGAGGAGGCGCGGTCGAGCGGGGAGGCGCGAGACTGCCTCCTCGAAACGCCTCCGCTGCTCGCTCACCGAAGCGGCGTCCCAGGCGGCTGAGTGGAAATGGGTGAACGCGCCCTCCGGCGGAGAGCTCGCCACCAGATCGCGGACCGATTCGACATCGTCCCAGCGAATCCCCGCGCGGCTCATACCGGTGTCTATCGACAGGTGCCACTCCCCGCCACCCAGCGACTTCCACCGCGCGATCGCTTCCGGCCGGCCGAGCGAGGGCGTCAGTCGCCAGCGATGCGCTTCGGGAAGGTCATCGTCGAGGAGCGGCGTCACGATGAGGATCGGGCGCTCGATCCCGCTCTCACGCAGCTCGGCGCCCTCCACGACCGTGGCCACTCCGTAACCCCACGGATCGAGCTTCTCGAGCACGCGAGCGGCACGGATCGCACCGAGACCGTAGGCGTCAGCCTTGATCATCGGGAGGAGCCGCCCGCCGCGCGCCGCCATCGCGGCGGCATTACGTCGCAACGCGCCCAGGTCGATCTCGACCCAGGCGCGCGTCAGCTTGCTCTGCATTGACCTGTCATGATTCGGGCGGATAGTATACCGGCCCCGGAGGAGCCATGCAAGACGACACGAGACTCGAAGATGCGCTGGAGCTCATGCGCGACCTGCGCGAGCGCTGCGAGTGGGATCGCGCGCAGACGCACGAGTCGCTGCGGCCGTACCTGATAGAGGAGGCGCACGAGCTCGACGATGCGCTCCGCGCGGGCGAAGCACGCCAGGTGCGCGAAGAGCTGGGCGACGTGCTCCTCCAGGTGCTCTTTCACTCCGTGATCGCCGAGGAGAGGGGAGAGTTCGACGCGGGCGATGTGGCGGCAGCGCTGATCGACAAGATGAAGCGCCGGCATCCGCACCTCTACGGCGGCGGCGAGCGGGAGCTGTGGGAAGCCATGAAGGCCCGCACCCGCGAGTCCATCGCCGAGGGACTCCCCGCCGGTCTCCCCGCCCTGCACCGCGCTCATCGCCTGCAGGATCGCGCCGCTGGCGTGGGCTTCGACTGGAGCGACACCGAGGGCCCGGCGCAGAAGGTGGAGGAGGAGCTCGCCGAAGTGCGCGAGCTCCTCCCCGCCGCCGAGCGCGAACGCGCTTCGGCTGCGCCGGGCGAGACTCCGGAGATGGCGGCGCTGGAGAGCGAGCTCGGTGACCTACTCTTCGCGGTCGTGAACCTCTGCCGCCGCGCCGGCGTTCACGCCTCGCTCGCGCTCGACCGCGCCAACGACAAGTTCGTCCGGCGCTTCGAGCACGTCGAGAGGCTGGCCTCCGATCGGGGCATCGTCATGGGCGAAGCCGACCTGGCCACCCTCGACGCGCTCTGGGATGAGGTGAAAGCAGCCGAGCGTTGATGCGGCGGAGCGGCTAGTAGCCCACCGCGCCGCCGCTCGACCTGGGCTCCGAGAGCCCCATGAAGCCGCCGTCCACCTTCATCACGCCGTTCGCGTTCGCGATGGAGCCGCGCGCCACCGGGTGATGCCCCATCGCCCGCAGCGAGTCGAGCGTTGCGGGCGCGATCCCTCCCCTCTCGTAGAAAAGCGTGTCGGGCCACGCCTGGTGGTGCAGCCGTGGCGCCCGCATCGCATCGGCGAGCGTCATGTGGTTGTCTATCGCATTGAGGATGATCTGCGTCGTCGCCGTGATGATCGTCGGCCCGCCCGCGGCACCCACCACGAGGAAGAGCTTCCCATCCTTGTCGAGCACGATGGTGGGCGACATCGCGCTCAGCATCCGCTTTCCGGGCACTATGGCGTTGGCCTCGCCCTGAACGAGTCCGAACTGATTGGCGTGGCCCGGCTGCGCGGAGAAGTCGTCCATCTCGTTGTTCATGAAGAAGCCCGCGCCGCGGATGAACACTCCGGAGCCATAGCCGCTGTTGATCGTGGTCGTGGTGGCCACCGCGTTTCCCCTGGAATCGGCGACGGAGTAGTGCGTGGTGTGCATCGGCTCGCCCGCGGTGGCGCCGAAGGTCGGAGTACGAGATGATTCGTCCGCGTCGATGGTGGACGCCAGCTCCTTCGCGTACGACTTGCTCGTCAGCTCGGCCACCGGGACGTTGACGAACGCCGGATCGCCGAGCTTCGTGTTGCGGTCGACGAACGCGCGGCGGAACGCCTCCGCCACCAGGTGATCGTACCCGGCGCTGCCGAAGGGCGGGAGCTTGTCGAACGTCTCGAGGATGTTGAGAGTCTCGACGGTGGTGATCCCGCCGGACGACGATGGCGGCATCGCGATGATCGAGTAGCCGCGATAGGTGGAGCGGATCGGCGTGCGCCAGATCGGCTTGTAGTCGGCGAGGTCCTCCTTCGTGATGATGCCGCGGTCGCGCTTCATCTCGGCGGCGATGCTGTCGGCGATCTCGCCCCTGTAGAAAGCGTCGGGGCCCTCGTCGGCTATGAGTTGCAGCGAGCGCGCCAGAGCTGGCTGCACCAGACGGGCTCCGGGCTGCAGCGGCTCGCCGTTGGGGAAGAAGACCGCCGCACCGTTGAAGCGCGTGATCTTGTCCTTCGACGACCGGAGCGATAGATACAGCGCGCTATCCACCACGAAACCGTCTCTGGCGAGCCGGATGGCGGGCGCCATCACTTCCTTCAGCGACAGGTTGCCGTACTTCGCGAGCGCCGAAGTCATCCCGGCTACCGACCCCGGGACGCCCGACGCGAGCGGCCCGATGACGCTCTTGTCGGTGAGGTTCCCCTGCTCGTCCAGGTACATGTCACGCGTGGCCGCGAGGGGCGCTACTTCCCGGTAGTCGAGGGCGGCGGTGCGGCCGTCGGCCATACGGATCACCATGAAGCCGCCGCCACCGAGGTTCCCGGCGGAAGGGTGAGTGACCGCGAGCGCGAAGCCGGTGGCTACGGCCGCATCCACCGCGTTCCCTCCGCGCTCCAGGATCTCCACGCCAGCCCTGCTAGCGAGCTCGCTGTTGCTCGATACCATCGCGTCGCGCGCGAAGGAAGCGTTGCCCCCTGCCTCGAAGTGCCACCCCTCGGGGAAGTGCGCTGCCGGCCTCGCGGTTACACCGGCTCCGGTTTCCGGCGGGGCTCCCGCCGAGGGGTGACAGGCGGCGACGGTGAAGACCATCGCGAGAAGCGCCAGCTTGGATCGTCCGGGAGCAGGAGGCATCTGGTGAGTTGTCGTGGAGGGTTCTAAAGGGGAGGTGAACGTGCTACAGCTCCGCGAGCTGCACTCCGCGGTAGCCCATCTGCGATGACAGCGATTCGGCGGCATCTACCGCCGCTCTGGCGAGGCTGGCCAGCGCCTTGATCGGAACGCGTGAAACAGGCGCACTGATCGCGATGGCCGCAACCACTTCGCCGGTATGGTCGCGAACCGGGGCTGCGACCGCCGCCAGCTCGTCCTCGAGCTCGCGCCATGCCGTGGAGTATCCATGGTCGCGCACGCGCGCAAGCTCGTGCTGAAAGTCATCCATCGACGTGATGGTGCGCGATGCGAGCTTCGGAAGCCGGCGCGCGACGAGTCGCTTCACCGTGGCCGGATCGCGCCATGCGAGCAGCACCTTCCCCGACGCGGTGGCGTAGCAGGGAAAACGCCTCCCCACCCACCCCACGTGGATGATGGGGCGAGGACTCAGTACCGCGTCGATGTTCATCGCTTCGGATCGCACCATTACCGTGAGACTGGACGTCTCACCGGTCTCGGCGGTGATCTTCTCCAGGTACGGGTGCGCGAGTCGCTGCATCCCGGTCGCGTCGCGGGCGATCTCGCCCAGCACGGCCAGTCGCATCGACAGTCGGTAGCGGCCGGAGTGCGGGTCGCGCTCGAGCAATCCTGCATCCGCGATCGCGGCGAGCCAGCGCGAGACGGTGCTTTTCGGCTTGTGGAGGAGCTCCGCTGCCTCCACGACTCCGATTTCCCTACGCACGGGAGAAAACAGCTCGAGAACAGCCATGGCTTTCTGAAGCATCGCTCCGCGGGTGGGTGGTTAAGCAGGAAGGTGTCCCGGAATATGGAACGGTCTCCGAACATACGGCGATGCCTTCGACCGTGCAAGCGATCGGACAAGTGGCCCAGGCAGCTCGTACGCGCGGATGCTCAGCGTTCACGGGGTGGCGTTCGTAGCGCTGAAGTGAGAAGATCACGCACATCGGTGTGCGAATGGATCGCGCCACTGGGCACCGATGCGCCATCCGCGCTCCGACACGCCGCCGTCACCGAGCACCCACCACTTCAGCCTCACTCATGCGCCCACGGAAGCCCGCTCGCACACGCCGCAAGATCACGTTGATCGCCGCCGTGGCGATCGCCGCCTGCACCCCCAGCCGGGTGGCACCCACCCTCGCCCCCGACACGGGCAAACGCCTCGTCGCGGAGCACGGAATGGTAGCATCGGCCAATCCGTACGCGAGCGAGGCGGGGCTCGCGATGCTCCGCCAGGGCGGCAATGCCGTGGACGCGGCGGTCGCGGCGGCGTTCGCCGTCGGCGTGGTGGAGCCGATGATGAGCGGGCTGGGTGCGGGCGGCGGGATGCTCATCTGGCTACAGGACTCGAGCCGCGCCGAGTACATCGACTTCTACGCGACGGCGGGCGCCGATCCGGACACCGCTCTCGCTCACTACCGGGGCTCGACCATCACCGCACGCGGCGCGGCCATCCCCGGTGCGGTGGCTGGTCTGCTCGACGCGCAGGCGCGCTACGGAAAGCTCCCCCGCTCCGCCGTGCTCGAGCCGGCGATCCGGCTCGCGGCGGAGGGCTTCCCGGTTCATTCGCTCCTCGCGCGCGTGATAGCCGAGGACTCCGCCAAGCTCGCGTCGTCACCCGGCGCGAGCCCGATCTTTCTACCCGGCGGGCATCCGATAGCTCCGGGCGCCACGCTGGTGCAGAACGAGCTTGCCAACACGCTTCGCCTCATCGCCGATCAGGGACCGGCCGGATTCTATCGCGGCACGATCGCCAACGAGATCGTCACGACGTTGCACGAGGGAGGGAATCCAATCACGAGCGAGGACCTCGCGGGCTTCGAGCCGCGCTGGCGCCGCCCCGTGTGTACGGTCTATCGCGGAAGAACTGTGCTCTCGGCGCCGCCCCCGCAGTCCGGGATGCAGGTGCTCGAGGCGCTCAACCTCCTCGCTCCGTACGATCTCGTGAAGCTCGGGCTCCCGTCGCGTTCGCCCGAGGCGTTCCGCGTCCTCACCGCTGCGCTGCGCGTGAGCGTGACCGATCGCAACGCATACGTCGGCGATCCTACCTTTTCACCCGTGCCGGCCGCGGGGCTCGTGTCGCCCTCGTACGCGGGCGAGCGAAAGGCGTTGCTCGCGCTCGACCCAGTGCCCGACACCATGCGGGCGGGCAACCCGTGGTCTGCCGACAGTATCGCACCGGCCACGGGCTGCGCGAGCTTCGAGCCCTTCGGTCCTTCGAAGGTCCCGCCACGCGTGGCGGAGCTCCCTCGCGACGGCTCTGACAGTGGCAACAGCGAGACCACCCACCTCTCCGCGGTGGACTCCGACGGCAACGCCGTGGCGCTGACGTACACGAACGGTCTCTTTTTTGGCTCGGGCACGTGGGTCGCAGGTACCTTCCTCAACAGCGCGATGTTCAACTTCTCGCGCGACGACTCGAGCGCAAACGCGCGTGGTCCGCACCGCGTGCCGTCGTCCACCATATCGCCTACCATCGTCCTCCGTGACGGACGCGCGGAGCTGGTGGTCGGCTCGCCCGGCTCGGCCGCCATCCCACCCGCCGTGGTGGAGAGCATCATCTACACACTCGACTACGGTCTCGACCCCATGGCGGCACTCCGCATGCCGCGCGTGATCCCCACCTGGACTACCAGCCTCCGACTCGAGGGCGGGTTCAGCCCCGACGTGGTGGCGGCCGCGCATCGTCTCGGCTACGCCATCCGCCCCACGCCGCCCATCGAGCTCGCGTTCGGTGGCGTGCATCTCATAGCGCGCGTGGGTGACAGATGGGTCGGCGCGGCCGACCCTCGCCGCGACGGAGAGGTTCGCGGGTACTGATCGACTTCCACCGTACGGCGATAAAAACGCCCCGGGAATCGTCCCGGGGCGTCACGTTCAACTCGTCGCTTCCGCGCCGTCACGGCCGTACGCGATTCATCATCCGCGGGAAAGCGATAGCTTCGCGCAGGTGCTGCAGGCCGCAAATCCACGACACGGTGCGCTCGAGACCCAGGCCGAAACCGGAGTGGACGAAGGTCCCGTACTTTCGCAGCTCCAGATACCAGCCGTAGGCGTCCATCGGCAGCTTCTCCTCCTCGATCCTCCGGCGGAGCTTCTCGTAGTCGTCCTCGCGCTGGCTCCCGCCGATTATCTCGCCGTACCCCTCCGGTGCCAGGAGATCATCGCAGAGAACGGTGCGCGGATCGTCGGGGTTCTCCTTCATGTAGAACGCCTTTGCCTCTCTGGGGTAGTTGTACACGAAGACCGGCCGGTCGTACTCCGCGACCACCAGCGACTCGTCCTCCGCTCCCAGATCCTGACCCCACTCGATACTGCTCCCCTTGCGCTGCAGAAGCTTCACGGCATCGCCGTAGTCCAGTCGCGGGAATGGCGCGACTACTTTCTCGAGCTGCGTGGTGTCGCGCTCTAGCTCGCGGAGCTGCGCCTCACAGCGCGCGAGGCAGCGCTGCACGATGTACGAGACGAATTCCTCCTGAAGGCGCATGTTGTCGTCCGAATCGTTCCAGGCCACCTCCGGCTCGATCATCCAGAACTCGGTGAGATGACGACGCGTCTTCGACTTCTCGGCACGGAAGGTGGGACCAAACGTGTAGATCTTGCCGAAGGCCGCCGCTGCCGCCTCTCCGTAGAGCTGCCCCGTCTGCGCGAGGTACGCCTTCCCCTCGTCGAAGTACTCGGTCTCGAAGAGCCCCGAGCGCTCGCCGATCGCGGCGGTGAGGATCGGTGTATCCACCCTGAGGAATCCTTCGTCGTAGAAGAAATCGTGTATCGCCTTCTCGATCTCGTTCCTGACGACGGCAATGGCGCGCTGCCGCTCGGAGCGCAGCCAGAGGTGCCGGTTGTCCAGGAGGAAGTCGATGCCGTGTTCCTTCGGCTGGATCGGGTAGTCGTTGGGGCTCTGGCCGATGATCTCGATGGACTGGACGCCCATCTCCACACCACCCGGCGCCCTGGCGTCGCTGCGGATCTCGCCGGTGAGCGCCAGAGATGTTTCGACGGTGAGGCCGGCGAAGCTTTCCCAGGTCTCGGGAGACACCTGGTTCTTCACGACCACGCCCTGCATGACCCCGGTTCCATCACGAACGACCACGAAGGCCACCTTCCCCGACGACCTGACGTGAGTGACCCAGCCCCGGACCGTCGCGACCTGCCCCGCGCGCTCGCCGAGTCCGGCTATGCGTTCGATGCTCAATGTCATTGCTGTGGTTGGATTTACGAGTGAGGTTCGGCAACCTATCCGCGCACCGAAGTGCTGTCAACGTCGTTGTGTGACGCACGTCACCCGAGGCCGTCTACCGCTGGCGCCGGGACACGGATGCGTGTACGATGCAGTCAGAACAACACGACCCTCAACGACCGTCACGCGATCCTGCACTCTGGCGCCGGCCGGTGCGACTGCCGCGTCTCGACCGTAAATTGCTTCGATCCTATCGACCCACGCTCGACGCGCATGGGCTTCACCCGCCTGATGCCGCTCCGCGCGGCGACCTGCCGCTCTTCGCGACGCCCGAAAGCAGCCGGCGTGGCGCGCACGACTACGCCCCGGCGTGGGAAGCGGCAACCGGCATGACCATCCGGTCGAAGCTGGCGCTCGGACTCTTCTCGATCGCCATAGTTCTGCTCCTGCCTCTCGCCCTCGCGCTGCAGTCGCTGGAGCGGCTGCACGTCACGACCACTCTCCTTCAGAAGCGGGAATTCGCCGCGTCGCTCCTCCTGAACCGGATGCGCTCGAGCACCGATGAGCTCCGTCGGCTCGACCTTGCGCTCCTCTTCGTCCACAAGCCGGAAAACCGACTCGCGGTGGACTCCCAGCTCACTGCCCTCTCCGCCATGGCGGACTCGCTGCGCGAGCTCGGGATGGTGCAAGCTGCCGAGAAGATCGGATCCGCGGTGGACAAGATCGCGGTGCACGTTCCCGCCGAGTACGCCGCCGCCGCGGCCGGGCGAGGCGTTCAGGCGGACTCCATTTCCGCGCAGCACCTCCTTCCGGCCATCACCGGCACCGAGCGTGAGCTCACCGTGGCCGAAGCGGAGCTCCGCGACCGATCGAGCCGCCTCGTCTCCGCCGCGACCGAGGAGACAGCCGCCGCGCGCAACGCGGCCGCACTGGCGCTCGCGGTCGCGGGTACGCTCGCGCTGATCATATCCGTCATCCTGTGGCGCAGCATCAGTCGGCCCGTGGTGGATCTGGAGCATGGGATGGCCGCGGTGGCCGATGGAAACTTCGGCTACCGCCTCAGGATCGCCACCAAGCGACGCGACGAGTTCGGGCGTCTGGCGCAGAGCTTCCAGTCCATGGCGCACCAGCTCGCGCAGCTGGACCGGCTGAAGGCGGAGTTCATCTCCATCGCGTCGCACGAGCTCAAGACGCCGATCAACGTGATCGTGGGGTACCTCCAGCTCATCGACGAAGAAGTCTACGGTCCGGTGTCGGAGAAGCAGCGCGAGGTGCTGCGCACGATAGACACGCAGACCCGATCGCTCGCCCGCCTGGTCCACCAGCTCCTCGACATCAGCCGCTTCGAGGCCGGCGGCGGTAAGCTCGAGCTCCGGCCGGTGCGCTTCGATCACTTCCTCGCCGAGCTGGAAAGCACCTTCCGCGTGCTCGCGATGCAGCGTGGCGTGAACTTTCGGCTCGAGCAGATCGGCACGCTGCCATGCGAGGTGCTCTGGGATCGCGACAGGATGAGCGAGGTGCTGGGCAACCTCCTCTCCAATGCCTTCAAGTTCACCGACCAGGGCGGCCTCGTCGAGCTGGTGGCCGAATCCAGCGACGAAGGGTTGCGACTCACGATCCACGATACCGGCGCCGGCATCCCGCCGCGGCAGCTCGCTCACATCTTCGAGAAGTTTTACCAGGCGGACAACCAGGACGCCGCCGCGCACGGCGGCACGGGGCTCGGTCTCGCGATCGCCAAGCAGATCGTCTCCGCGCACGGCGGTGACATCACCGTGGAGAGCACGGTGGGCGCAGGCACCACCTTCCGCATCATCCTGCCGGAGCGCGCGGGGAGCAGGTCACGCGGGCAGCGGCTCTCGCCGGACACACCCAGCGTCGGTGCTCCCGCGTGATACGTCGTCTCCGCGCGGGCGTGGCGGCGTTGACGCTTGCCCTCGCCGGCTGCTCAACCGCAGTACACCGGTCGATGCCTCAGGCAGCCGGAGAATGGATCTACGTGCTCGGCTCGGCCAAGGAGGCGGCGGCGGAGGGGCGCTACAGCGATGCCGATCGCGTCCTCCAGGACTTCATGCTCGCCTACGCGGGAGAGCCCGAAGCGCGTGAAGCGGCGTACTGGCGAGCGATTCTGACGCTGGATCCGGCCAATCGCGGTGGCGATACCCGCAACGCCGAGAAGCAGCTCGAAGAGTACCTCGCCGACACGGCGAGCACGCTTCATCGCACCGAGGCGCTCGCGCTGAACCGGCTGGCTGCCGTGATAGACTCGCTCGGTCGCACGCACAGGATCTCCATCAGCAGCTCCGACGCCGCGCGCGCGGAGCAGGCCGAGCGCGCCGACCAGCGCGAGGCGGAACTGCAGAAGGAGATCCAGCGGTTGAAGGAGCAACTCGATAAGACCACCGCGGAGCTCGAGCGCATCAAGAAGCGGCTCTCGGAAAAGAATCCGCAGTAGCGCTGCACCGCGGTCAGCCGACGCGGAAGAGCTCCAGCGCTCGCGCGTAGCGCTCGGTCAGCGCGCGCCGGATCCCGGCGTTCTCGGGGCTCGTGAGCTCGGGGTCGCGCGCGAGGATGTCCGACGCCAGCTCGCGCGTGAGGAGCATGAGCTGCTCATCGCGCAGCGGGTTGGCCACTCTGAAGGTCGGCATCCCGCTCTGACGCTCACCGAAGAGATCACCCATCCCGCGCAGCTCCAGATCGGCGCGCGCAATCTCGAAGCCGTCCTCCGTCCTCACGAAGACATCGAGCCGCTGCGCCGAATCGGGGGCCGCGTCGCCCAGGAGGATGCAGTAGCTCTCCTCCGCCCCGCGCCCCACTCGGCCGCGCAGCTGGTGGAGCTGCGAGAGGCCGAAGCGCTCCGGGTGCTCGATCAGCATGACCGTCGCGTTCGCGACGTCGATCCCCACCTCGATGACGGTGGTGGACACGAGGATGTCCAGCTCGTGATCGCGGAACGCTCGCATGGTGGCGTCGCGCTCTTCGGCGCCCAGCCGGCCGTGCAGGAGCGCCACCCGCCGGTGCGCGAAGACTCCCGATGCCAGCTCCTCGAACATCGTGGTGGCCGCCTTGAGATCCAGCTTCTCGGACTCCTCGATCACCGGATAGACGATGTACGCCTGCCGGCCGCGCTCGATCTCGGCGTCGATGAATCGCATTATCTTCTCGCGCGACGAGCCGCGCCGCAGCGCCGTCTTGATCGGCCGGCGCCCGACGGGCCGCTCGTCGAGCACGCTCACATCCAGGTCGCCGTGGAGCGTGAGGGCGAGCGAGCGCGGAATCGGAGTGGCGCTCATGAGGAGCACGTCCGGCAACGTTCCCGCCGTCCCGCCGCCCTTCGCGCCGAGTATCGAGCGCTGCTCGACGCCGAAGCGATGCTGCTCGTCTATCGCCACGAATCCGAGCTTCCCGAAGCGAGTGTCGCTCTGTACGAGTGCGTGGGTGCCCACCGCCACGAGCGGAGTCCCGCTCTCGAGAGCTTCGGCCGCGGCGCGCCGTTCGCGCGCCGGCATCCCGCCCGTCACGAGCAGCGTGCGCACGCCGAGCGGATCGAGCAGCTGGGCGAAGGTGCGCGCGTGCTGCTCCGCGAGGAGCTCGGTGGGTACCATGATCGCCGCCTGGTAGCCGTTCTCCACCGCGAGCAGCGCCGCGAAGAGCGCGACGATCGTCTTGCCGCTCCCCACGTCTCCCTGCAGGAGACGGTGCATTCGGTACTCGCTGCACATGTCCGTCACGATCTCGCGTGTCGCGCGAACCTGTGCACCGGTCAGCTCGTAGGGGAGTGACTCCTTGAGCCTCGAGGTCAGCTCGCGCCGGTTGGTGAAGACGATCCCATCGCGCCGCTCGCGCGCGAGTGTCTTGGCGCGGAACTGGAGGACGTGGAAGAAAAGGAGCTCTTCCATCGCTATGCGCTCGCGCCCCCGCATCGCCTCCGCCACCGACGCGGGACGGTGGACCATGCGCAGCGCCTCGGGCAGCGGAGGCACCCCCGCGCGTCTCAGCAGCTGCTCGGGGAGAAACTCGCGGACGAGCGGGAGGAGAGCGTCGAGATGCGCATCGAGCAGCGAGCGGATCTGCCGGAATGAGAGCCCTTCGGTGGCAGGGTACACCGAGAGAACGCGCCCGCCCATCCCTCCGTCGAGCCCATCCTCGTCCGAGCGACCCATGTTGACGTACTCGCGCGGCTGGAGCTGGCGGCCGTGGAAGAAACGAACCGGGCCGCTCAGGAGGAGTATGTCGTCTCTGGAGATGGTGCGATCGAGGAATGGCTGGCCCGGCCAGGATGCCTCGATGATGCCCGACGCGTCACGCACCACGGCCTGGAACACGCGCAGCCCCTTGCGAGTGGGGATCACGCCCTTCGAGATCACGCGCCCCAGCACGGTGGCATCCATCCCCGGCTCCAGCGAGGAGATCGGCGACACCGTGCTCGCGTCCTCGTAGCGATGCGGGAGATGGTAGAGAAGATCGCCGGCGGTGATGATGTCGAGGCGCCGGAGCGCCTCCGCCCTGCGCGGACCGACGCCCTTCAGGTAGGTGACCGGAGTGGAGAGCTCGATCGGCATCGAGGTGTGGCTGGATCGCTCGTCCGTCAGCGCCCGCGAGCGCGCTCGGAGAGCCGCGCTTCATTCACTGAGGAGGTCCTCGGCGTACTGCGCGGCCTCGAAGGGGACGAGGTCCTCCGACTTCTCCCCCACTCCAACGAACTTGACCGGCACGTCGATCGCCTCGTGTACCGCCACTACGATGCCGCCGCGCGCGGTGCCATCGAGCTTCGTGATCACTATCCCGGTGAGCGGCACCGACTCGGCGAAGGAGCGGGCCTGCTGCACGGCGTTCTGCCCCACCGTGCCGTCGAGCACGAGCAACGTCTCGTGCGGTGCACCGGGCAGCTTCTTCGCGATGACCTTCCCTACCTTCTGTAACTCCGTCATCAGGCCGCCCTGCGTGTGCAGGCGGCCCGCTGTATCGATGATCACTACGTCGGCACCGCGCGCGAGTGCCGCGTCTATCGCGTTGAAGGCGATCGCCGCCGGGTCCGCCCCTGGCGCGCTCCCCACGAAGCCCGCGCCCGTGCGCTCCGCCCAGAGTCGCAGCTGGTCGATCGCGCCGGCGCGGTAGGTGTCGCCCGCCGCGATGAGCACCGACTTCCCCTCCTCGCGGAGCCGCGCCGCGAGCTTCCCGATGGTGGTGGTCTTGCCCGCACCATTCACTCCCACCACCAGGATCACCGAGGGCCCGCTGTCGGCGAGCTTCAACTCCGGCGCGCTGTTCCCCGCGCGCAGCGCACTCTCGATCCCTCCGCGCAGCGCCTCGAGGAACTCGTCCTGGGTCTTCACCTTCCCCTTGGCCGCGAGACTCTCGACGTCCGCCACGAGCCGGATGGTGGATGCCACCCCGAAGTCCCCCTCGAGCAGCAGCTCCTCCAGCCGCTCGAGCGAGCCAGGACTCACCCCACCACGCGCTATCACCCCCACGTCCATGAGGGCGACGTCCTTTATCTTCTGCCAGAGCGACCGCCGCGGCACATCGTCCGCGCGACGTAGAATACGCATTGAAAGTCCGGGTTGGTACCGTTCTACATTGGCAGAAGGGAACAGGGAACAGGAAACAGCTACCGGCTCCTGGCGGTAAGGCTCTCACCCCCGAGGCAATTACCTGTTTCCTGTTCCCTGTTCCCTGTTTCCTTCTCCTCATCTCAATCCCCACCTCCTCCTCCCCAGCCACTCGGCGCAGAGGAGGGCGATGAGCAACATGTACGCCCAGCCGCGGTCGCGCAGGCGGTGGTGCTCCGCGAGAGCGGCAGCGCGACCGGTGGCACCGGAGTGCACGGTGGGCTGGCGCGGAAGCAGCTCGCGGGACTCGTTCACCACCAGAACGGCGTCTCCGCCGGGAGAGCGCACGTCGTAGATTCCCGCCGGGAGCGGGTCGCTCTCGGCGACGGTGGTACCTGCGCCGAAGGAGAGCGTGAGCGAATCGCGCTCGGCCGTGCCGCGACGTTCGAGAACCACCTTGACCACGGAGTCGCCGCGGCCGCGGCGCCAGCGGATCATCTCGCCCGCGCGCACCACGCCTTCGGCGGGGAGCGCGGCGCGCGAGTCGGGGCGTTCCGCTGTCAACCAGTCAAATATACCACCCCAGAGCGCGGCGTACGCATCGGCGCTCGCCCCGCCGCGAAAGCGCCAGCGCCAGAGCCCCGACGCGCCAGTTACCACCACGCGCCGTCCACCCATGCTGCTCCCCGCCACGATCGGCCGCCGGTCGAAGTGCCGGCCGCGGGCTACCACCACCCCTTCCCACTCGCCAGAAGGGGCGGTTCCGGTAACCGCCACCGGAGGGAGGCTGTCCCAGACGATACCGGCGAGCACGGCGGAGAGCGGCGACGGCGGCGTGGCGACGGGGTACCATTCGCCTATCGAATCAGCGGCGGTCGGCGGCGCGACCGAGATCAGCGCCAGCGAGCCAGTGGTCACGCGGCGGGGCGCGCCGAAGTAAGCCGTGTCGCCGTGGATTATGGCGAGCGGGGCGTCGCGGAGCGCGGCTCTCACCGCGGCCTCGCTCACCGGCGCGAGCGAGCCGTCCTGGCGCCAGCTTCCGTTGGCGACGCGGAAGTACGCCCTGGTAGGGAGCGCGACTGCGCCGCGAAGAACGGGGAGCACGAAGCGTGAGTCGAAGTCGGGCGACGTGGACGCGAGCACGGCTCCCGCTGCGCGCGAGATGTCGACCGGAACGGCCACGCTGTCGTTGCGCTTCTCCACGTCCCCGGCGACCGAGGCGACTGCCGTGAGCACCGCGGCTCGCGCC
>DATCXR010000038.1:0-16359 GCA_036565685.1 Gemmatimonadaceae bacterium | reverse complement strand
CGCGCGAGCGCGAGGAGCCGGGCGTGGGCAGAGCGTGGAAGCATCGGTGGAGATCCCGTTCCGTGTGGCGGCGCTGGGGGGAAAGGTGCCCATCCAGCTCGAGGTGAACGAGGAGTGTCCTACCTGCCACGGAAGCGGCGCGGCGCCGGGCGCCTCGTTCAAGACCTGCCCCGAGTGCAACGGACGCGGCGTGATATCCTTTGGACAGGGCGGCTTTGCCGTGAACCGGCCGTGCCCCATGTGCCTGGGGCGGGGACAGGTTCCCACCGAGCGCTGTCCCACCTGCCACGGCACCGGCGAGACGCGCGCGCGGCGCACGGTAAACGTCACGGTTCCCTCGGGTACCGACAACGCCACGCGACTCCGCCTCTCGGGCCAGGGCGGGAAGGGCGCCAACGGCGGACCGCCGGGCGACCTCATCATCACTTTCCAGGTCCAGCCCGACCGATTCTTCCGACGCGAAGGACTCGATGTGATAGCCACGATTCCGCTCAACATCGCCCAGGCAACGCTCGGCTCGAAGGTCAGCGTGCGGACGCTGGGCGGAAAGAAGGTCGCGCTGCGAATCCCCGCGGGCACGCCGTCCGGCAAGCGCTTCCGCGTGCGCGGTCAGGGAATCGAGAAGGACGGGAAACGCGGCGACATGATCATCGAAGTGTCGATCACCGTCCCGGAGGAGCTGACGCCGGAGCAGGAAGCGATGATGAAGCAGTTCGCCGCGGCGGGAAACCTGAAGTACTGAGATCGACGGGGTCAGACCTGACCCCGTCGTTACGGGGAGCCCGGCGCGGGCCGCGCCGCGTGCACCGACCGCGGACTCGATGATCCCGCCACCCAGCACGCGCTCGCCGTCGTAGATCACGAGCGACTGTCCCGGCGTGATCGCCGCCACCGGGACGTCGAGCGCGAGCTCGATCTCGCCACTCTCGACGCGGAGCACCTCAGCCGGCGCCGGCGCCGCGCGGTGGCGGACCTGGAGCTGCACGTGCGAGCCCACGGTCGGAGCGCTGTCCACCAGCCAGTTCACCTCGCGAGCTATCACGCCGCGGCCCAGCAGCTCATCGCGCGGGCCGATCACGACCTCGCGTGCCTCGGGCCGGATGGCGATCACGAACATCGCCTCGCTGTACCCGCCTGGCAGACCGCGGCGCTGGCCGATCGTGAAGCGGGCGTAGCCATCGTGGCGGCCCACCACGCTACCGTCGGAGGTGACGAAGTCGCCTGGCGAAAGGGAGGGCGTATCGGCGCCGAGGTGGCGCGCGATGACCTTCGAGTGATCGCCGTCGGGAACGAAGCAGATGTCCTGGCTCTCCGGCTTCTCCGACACGACGCGGAGTCCCAGCTCGCGCGCGAGCTGGCGCGTCTCTTCCTTGGTGAGCTCGCCGACGGGGAGGAGCATCCGCCGTACGACGGCGCGGTCTATTCCCCAGAGGAAGTAGCTCTGGTCCTTCGCGCGGTCGCTCCCGCGATGCAGCTCGCCATTCACCGAGCGCGCGTAATGCCCAGTGGCGATGTACCGCGCGTCGAGCGCGTCGGCCTTGCGCAGGAGGTCGCGGAACTTCGTGAAGGTATTGCAGCGCACGCACGGGATCGGCGTGCGACCGGCGGCGTACTCGCTCACGAAATTGCCGATGACGTCGCGGCTGAATGCGCTCTCGAGGTTGAGCACGTAGTGCGGAACGCCGATGCTCGCGCACACGCGGCGCGCGTCATCTATGGAGTCGAGCGAGCAGCAGGGACGATCGGGGACATCGTCGCCGTAGCAGAAGAGCTTCATCGTAGCGCCGATGACGTCGTACCCCTGCCGCGCGAGCACGGCTGCCGCCACGGAGGAGTCGACCCCTCCGGACATCGCTACCAGAACCCGTTCGCGCACGCCGCTCAGCTCGCGACGCCCGAGAGACGTCGCGCCTTGGTGATGAGGGCGGGGAAGAGCGAAGCCACCCGCTCCACTCCCTCGGGAGTGGTGAGCGGACCGAGGCTCATGCGCACGGCGGCCACGGCGAGCTCGCGCGGAACGCCGATCGCCATGAGCACGTGCGACGGGTCCACGCTCCCGCTCTGACACGCCGAGCCCGACGAGCAGGCGACGCCGGCGAGATCGAGTGCCAGGAGGAGCGACTCGCTGTCGGTGCCGGGGACGGAGATGTTCAGGATGTGCGGCGCGCGCGGTGCGCCCTTCCCGTTGACGACCGCGTCGGGGATGCGCTCGAGGAGCGCGGCCTCGAGCCGGTCGCGCAGCTCGCCAAGGCGGCGAACCTCTTCCTCGCGCTCCTCGACCGCGAGCTCGGCGGCGGTAGCGAGTCCCACCGCGAAGGCGACGTTCTCCGTGCCGGGGCGCACGCCCCGGTTCTGGGCGCCCCCGTGGAGCAGCGGCTCGTAGGGAGTGCCACGCCGGATGAAGATCGCGCCGATTCCCTTCGGCGCGCCGATCTTATGGCCCGATATGGAGAGAATATCGAATGGAACGGAGCGCGCATCGATCGCCACCTTGCCGAACGCCTGCACGGCGTCGGTGTGGAACACCGCGCCCTTCGCCTTGGCGCGCGGCGCGAGCTCCTCGATAGGCTGCACCGCACCGATCTCGTTGTTTACCCACATCACCGAGCAGACGGCGGTGTCGTCGCTCACGTTGGCGTCGAAGGAATCGCGATCGACGAGCCCATCGTGGTGCACTTCGACGATGCGCTCCTCGGCTCCCTCGCGCGCCGCCTGATGCACCGCGGCGAGGATGGCCTTGTGCTCGATGGGAGTGGTGACGACGGCCGTGCGCCCTTCCTTGCGCCGCGCGTGGAAGGTGGCGAGGATCGCGAAGTTGTCGCCCTCCGTACCACCGGATGTGAAGCAGATCTCGTCGGACTCGGCGCCGAGACATCGGGCCAGCCGCTCGCGCGCCGCATCGAGCGCAACTCTTGCCTCACGCCCCCAGCGGTGCATGCTCGACGGGTTCCCGAAGCGAGAGCCGAAGTACGGCTCCATCGCCTCGAACACCTCCCGCCGCACGGGCGTAGTTGCGGCGTGGTCGAGGTAGATGGGAGTGGGCATGCCGGAAAGTTAATGGCGGGGAAAGGCTCCGGGCAGTAGAGCCCTCCGTGGTCGATTCAGGATGCGGTGTGGGGGCTGGGCCGGTCTCGGGGAACGACAACGCGGAGAGCGCGGAGGACCGCGGAGAGCGCGGAGGGGAACTGCACAAGGAGTCAGGCTACCAACCGCAAGGGGCAGAAAAGAAAAAGGGGAACTGCTCCCTGGCCTCTAGTTCTGCCCAAGCAGGCAGAACTCCCAGTGCGGGAGCAGTTCCCCTTAAACCTCTTGCTCAGAGAGCTCGACCGGTGTGCAGTTCCTCCAGAGACCCCTGGTTAGAGAGCTCTAAGCGTGTGCCTTTCATCTCCGCGCTCTCCGCGGTCCTCCGCGCTCTCCGCGTTGTCGTTCCCCTAGTAGACCGGATTCCGAGATGACCTCTCCGTGCGCGCCAGTCAGAGGGACTGAAGCACTGCCCGCACCGGAGCGGCGTCGGCGGAGAGGATCTTCAAAGGGAGTGCGATGAGCTCGTATTCGCCATCGTCCACGCCACGGAGATCGAGGTTCTCGATATTGTAGGCGCCGCCGGCGAAGAGTGCCTTGTGGATGTCGAGGGTGGTGCTGGTGCGGGCGTCGACCGAGGGGGAATCCACACCGAGGAGACGGAGGCCGCGGTCCAGGAGGAGGCGCAGCGATGAGTCGCTGAGCGCGGGCCAGGAGTCTGGGAAGGTGCCGGACGCGATGGTGCGGCCGCCACGGAGGAGGAGGCGCTCGATCGGGCCTGATGGGAGAGAAGCGAGATGCGCGGGCTCGACCAGAGGGAGCGAGGGGTCTACCGAGAAAACGAATGCGCGGCCGATGAATGGGCCGAGTGGCAGCTCGTGCGACGGGGGCCAGTCGTCGCGTACGTGGAGCGGGGCATCGGCGTGCGTTCCGACGTGCGGGCTCGAGCGGATCTCGGAGACGTTCACGCTGTCGCCGCGCGCGATCTCCCACGTCCAGCGGCACGAGTAGGGAGTGTCGCCGGGCCACTCGGGCGTCGCTTCGCCGATGGCAATGCTGATGTCGCGGATACTCACCCGGATCGCGGGGTGGAGCCGAAGAACTTCGAGCGGACGTCCCAGAGATGGGGGAAGAAGCGCTGCGACACGGTTCGCGCCAGATATCGTGCGCCGAGCGTGCCGCCGGTGCCCATCGTGCCGGGACCGATTATGCGCTCCACGAGTTGCACGTGGAGGAAGCGCCAGCGCGCGAACTGCTGCTCGTAAGCCAGCAACTCCTCGGCGAGCATGAGGAGGTCTGACGGCTCGGGCAACGAGTACACCTCCTCGAGCGTGCGGTGCTTCGCGGCGAGGAGACGCTCGAAGAGCGCCTGCAGGGTGGGTCGCTCGAGCCAGCGCTTCACGATGTCGGCCGGCTCGCCATGCTCGGAGATGACCTGCATGAAGTTGGGCTCGCGCAGGCCCGACGCCGCCTCGATCGCGCGGAATTGCGAGCTCTGCGATCCGCTCGAGCTTCCGAGGTAGCCGCGGAACTCGGCGAAGCGCTGCGGTGGGAGAGTGTCGAGGGCGGAGAGCTGGTCGGTGACGATCCCCATGAGCGCGTTCAGGCGGCGCACGGAAAATGTGGCGCCCAGGACGTCTTCCGCATCGAGCCGGTGCACGAGAGTGTCGAGCTCGTGTAGGATCACCTTGAACCAGAGCTCACTCGACTGGTGGACGACGATGAAGAGCAGCTCGTCGGGATGCTCGGGACGCGATACCGGCCGCTGGAGCGAAAGCAGCTCGTCGAGCGCGAGGTAGCTGGGGTAGCTGATCTGGTCGTCGCTCTCGCCGTGCTTCGAAGAAGATCCGGAATCAGTCACGAGAAACGCTGCTCAGAAGGTGGAGACCTCGAGCGATGCTATGTCGTCCACGCGCATCGTCTCGACCGTGTAGAACGGCTCGCCGTAACGTGTGCGGATGAGCGATCCGTAGTGTGCAGCCTGATGGCGCACGATGTCGAAGAGCGGCTCGCCGTTGGGGTACACCTCGCCGGCCTGCGTGGCACCCTCGAACTGCGAAGCGTACGCGCGGACCGCTTCCATCTTCCGCTCGAACACGCTCGATATGTCGACCACGAAGGTGGGCTTCACGTGGTCTTCGCGAAAGGTGATGCAGTTGATCACCTTCTGCGGCCGGTGCGCCGGCACGGATGGCTCGATCTTCCGGAGCCCCGCGACGAAGCAGGCATCGCGCACGAGCTCCGCGGTGACGCGGTGATCCGGGTGCCGTCCGTGTGGAGGCGGCGCTATCACCACGCGAGGCGCGAAGCGGCGGATCGCCACCGCGAGTGCGGCGCGCGTCTCCGGCGTGTTCACGATGCCTGCGTCCGGAAAGCCCATGTTGATCCGCGCCGTCACGCCGAGTATCTCCGCAGCACGACTCGCCTCCTCCGCACGCAGCTCCGCGGATCCGCGCGTGCCCGTCTCACCCTGCGTGAGGTCGATGATGGCGGTGCTCTTCCCGAACTCGAGCGCCCTTAGCAGCGTCCCCCCACACGTGAGCTCCACATCGTCCCTATGTGCCGCGATCGCCAGGACGTCGATAGGTGCCATGAGGCGGGAATATAGGGGGAGGGGGAGAAGGCAGGAAGCAGAAAGCAGGAAGCAGTGAACTGCAGGAAGCAGTGAACTGCAGGAAACAGGAAACAGGAAACAGGAAACAGGTAACTGCCTCGGGACAGAGCGCCCTACCGCCAAAGGCTGGTACCGGTTTCCTGTTTCCTGTTCCCTGTTTCCTTCCGCCTCATTCGTACCTCAACGCCTCCACAGGATCCAGCTTCGAGGCGCGGGCGGCGGGGAGGAGGCCGAAAAGGATTCCGGTGAACGCGCTGGCCGCGAGGGCGGCGACGATCGCGAGAGGCGGGATCGAGGCCTGGATCGGGGAGAATGCGCGGATGGCCCATGTCAGGAGGCCGCCGATCAGGAGGCCGATCAGCGCGCCCACGAGCGTCAGCGTCGCGGCTTCGACGAGGAACTGCCAGAGGATCGTTCCTCGTGTCGCGCCGAGCGCCTTGCGCACGCCGATCTCGCGCGTGCGCTCGGTGACGCTGATCATCATGATCGCGACGACGCCCACGCCGCCGACCATCAGGCCGATCGCGGAGAGCGTGATCATCACCAGGAAGAAGGTGCCGACGATCTTGTTGTAGATGTCCATCGCCTTTTCCTGCGTCGTGATGTAGAAGCTGTTCTCCTCTACCGGCTTCAACATCCGCTTGGTGCGCAGCGCGGCGATGGACTGGTCGATCGCCACGTCCTGCGCGACTCCGTCGCGCGGCTTCACGGTGAGGAAGAGCCACCAGGTGCTCGCGTTGAGCCGCCGCTTCGCCGTCTCGTAAGAGACGATCGCCTTGGGCTTGTCGTCGTTGGAGAAGATGTTGGCGGGCGCGTGGTAGACGCCGATGACCCGGAAGGGCATTCCGTTCACGGAGACGGTCTTCCCGATGGCATTGCTGTCGGGAAAGAGCTGACCCACCATCGCTTCGTTGATCAGCACCACGTTGTCGGCATCGCGATCTTCGCGCGTGGTGAAGCTGCGGCCGGGATCGATGGTACCGCCCACGACCTCCGGCCACCCGGGGGTGTACACGTCCACCGGCGCGCCGGGAACGGTGCGGTCGAGGTACTTGAAGGCAGCGGAGGTGCTGGTCTGCGCCACCACGGCCTGGATGCCGGGCTGGCGTGCGATCGCTTCCGCTTCGTCCACGGTGAGACGCGGGTAGCGTCGCCACGGACAGCTGTCGGCGGAGCCGTTGCAGTTCTGGATCCCGGCTGGCGCCTTGCTCACGTAGAACGAAGTCGGGCCGGCGGCCGCCATGCTCTCCGCCACACCCTCGTTGATGCCGTGCACGGCGGCGGACATCGCCGTCACGACGAACACACCTACCGCGATGCCGAGTATGGTCAGTGCGGCGCGTACCTTGTTCTGCCAGATGGCGTCGAGGGCGATCGCCACGCCCTCGAAGAGGGCGTTTAGACGGTTGCCGATATTCATGTCACTCGGACCTCAGCGCCGTGATCGGGTCGAGCCGCGACGCGCGGCTGGCCGGGTAAGCACCGGCTATGATTCCGATTCCGGCGCCCAGCGCAATCGCCACGAACACCGACCACGGCGCGACGCTCGTGGGGAGCGGTGAAATCGCCGCGATCACCCGCGCCAGGGCGTAGCCGAGCCCGATGCCGATCGCCGCCCCGATGATGCTCAGCGTTGCCGCCTCGACGAGGAATTGCGACATGATGTCGCGCCGCCGCGCGCCGAGCGACTTGCGAATCCCGATCTCGCGCGTGCGCTCGGCCACCGCCACCAGCATGATGTTCATTATGACGATCGCTCCCACCACGAGGCCAATGGCGGGGAGGAAGATGCCGGCGAGCACCAGGTACTTCTGGATGTTCTGCCAGGTGGAGAGCGCCGAAGCCGACGACTCGAGAGAGAAGTCGTTCTCCTGCGTGGGGAGAAGCTTATGGCGCCTCCGCATGAGCTCCTCCACCGCACCCTGGACCTCGGGCATAGCCTCGGGCGACGGTGCCTGGACGAGAACTCCCCAGATGTTGCGCGGTCCCGTGAAGCGCGACATCGGAGAGTGGAAGGGAGCTATCGCCTGCCGATCGAGCGACATGCCGAAGGCGGAGCCCTGCTTCTCGAGCACACCGATGACGCGGAAGGGGAGCCCCTCGATGATGAGCTCTTTCCCGATCGGATCGAGGCTCGGGAAATAATGCTCGGCCGTCTCGGACCCGATCACCACCACCGCGGCACCGAGCTGGTCTTCCTGCTCGTTGAAGACGCGCCCCGCGGTGACATCGAGGTTCTTGATGTCGAAGTAGCCGGGAGTCGCGGCGTGCGCTATGAGCTGTGGGCCCGATGAGACGTACCTGGACTGCGGTGTGAGCCAGTCTACATCGTCTATGGCCCACTTGGCGCCCGGCGGCAGGTTATCACGAATCGCATCGGCGTCGACTTCAGTTATGTACGGACGCCGCTGCCACTCTTTCCACTGCTCCTCGGTCACGTTCCCCATGTTGAAGTCGGGGAAGCGGCGTACGTTCACGGTGTTCACACCGAGGAACTTCCCCGCGAACGCATCCTCCATGTAGTGTCCCATCCCGTTCACGATCGAGACTACCGCGATGAGGAACATCACGCCTATGGTCACGCCGAGGAGGGTGAAGAAGCTCTTGAGCTTCTGCACCTTTATCTGCGAGAGGGCGAGGCGGGCGGCTTCGATGAGTGACATGAACTACCAGGATTCAGGAGGCAGGGTTCAGGGCTCAGGAACTGCAGAAAGCAGGAAGCAGTGAAAAGTCATCGGGAAACAGGAAACAGGAAACAGGAACTGCAACTACAACTACAACTACAACTACGAACACCACCTGCGGCGATCAAGCGCCGGACATCACCTTGCTCACGAACTGTTCGCGGCGCTCGTCGGAGGAGACGCGGCCGTCGCGGAGGACAACTACGCGGCGGGCGTGGGCGGCGATGTCGGGCTCGTGGGTTACCATGATCACCGTCTGGCCGCCGGTGGCGAGCCCCTCGAAGACGCGCATGATCTCGTCCGAGGTCTGCGAGTCGAGGTTTCCGGTCGGCTCGTCCGCCAGGAGGATCGCCGGGTTGTTGATCAGCGCCCGCGCGATGGCGACGCGCTGACGCTGGCCGCCGGAGAGCTCGTTGGGGCGGTGATCTATGCGATCCCCTAGCTGCACCTTTTCGAGCGCTTCCTTCGCCCTGCGCTTCCGCTCGGCCGAGGGAACGCCGGCGTAGACCAGCGGCAGCTCGACGTTGTGCAGCGCCGTGGCGCGCGGAAGGAGGTTGAAGGTCTGGAAGACGAAGCCGATCTCGCGGTTGCGAACGCGCGCCAGCTCGTCGTCCTTCATCCTCGAGACCAGCTCGCCGTTGAGCCAGTACTCGCCCGCGTTGGGCGTGTCGAGGCAGCCCACGATGTTCATCAGCGTGGACTTCCCCGAACCGGACGGCCCCATGATCGCGACGTACTCGTTGCGCCGGATCGCGAGATCGACGCCGCGCAGCGCGTGCACCACCTCGCCTCCCATATCGTAATCACGGCGGATGCCTCTCGTCACGATCACCCATTCACGGCCCGGGGCGACGCCCTGATCGCCAACCACGACCAGCCGCTCCGCCGTCGTGCTTACTCCATCGTCCTGCATTTCCGTAGCACTCACGTGCCAACCCCCTTCTTCTGTTCGGCCTGTTTCGTCTCGCGCACCAGTGTGCCTTCCTTGAGATCACGGATCGCCTGGTAGCTGCCGGCCACGATGTTCTCGCCACCCTGAAGCCCGCTCACCACCTCGAAGTAGTCTTCGCCGGCTATCCCTATCTTTACGGGTTGGAAGGTCACCTTGTTGTCGGGGCCCACTATGAACACCCCTTCGACGTCCTGCTGGCCCACCTGCCTGGTTGGACGCTTGCCGAGCGCGAGCTGAGCGGAGTCACCGCTGGGGTTGGCTTCGCGGTCGCGGACGGTGAGCGCGATGATCGGGATGCTGAGCACCTGCTTCCGCGTGGCCGTGATGATCTTCGCGGTAGCCGAGAAGTCGGGGCGCGTATCGGTCGGCGGATTGAGGAGCATGACCTTCACCTCGAAGTCCACCGCCTGGTCGGTGTTCTGCGCGGAGCCCGCCGTGGGGTTCTGCACCGAGCTGTTGGCGATCTCCACCACCTTCCCCACGAAAGTCGTGTCGGGGAAGGCATCTATCTGTACGACCGCCGAATCACCCAACGCCACCCTGGCCACGTCGGTCTCGTCCACCTTCACGGTGGTCTCGAGCGTGTCCATGTTGCTGATGGTGAGCAGGAGCGCCGCGTCCTTGTTGAACGTGCCCGGCACGGCGGTCTCACCCTGCTCGACGTTCAGGCGCGTGACCTTCCCGGAGAGCGGGGCCTTGATGGTGGTCTTCGCGAGGTTCGACTGCGCGTTGTTCAGCGCCGCGACGCTCTGATCCACCATGTGACTGGCGGAGTTGAAGAGCGCCTGGTTCACGTCCACCGTGGTCCGGAGCTGCTCCATCTGCTCGTCCGATACGAGTCTGGGGTTGCTCTTGAGGATCGCCTCGGAGCGCTTGAGCGCGCTCTGCGACTGCTCGAGATTGGCCTTGGCACGCGCCATGTCGGCGCGCGCGGAAGCCACCGCGGCGCGCGAGCGCTGCACCTCGGCCTCGTAGGTGGATGGATCGATCTGAAGGAGGAACTGTCCCTTCTTGACGACGTCGCCTTCCTTCACCGTGAGTCGCACTATCCGGCCCGACACATCGGAGGCCACGTCCACCTTCACGCGCGGCTCGACCTGGCCGCTGGCCGTGACTGACGCGACGAGATCGCGCTTCTGCACCTTCTCTTCACGTACCTCGACCGCCTTGTTACCTCGCTTGGCAGCGCCGAGAGCGATGACCCCTACCACGAGGACTACGAGAATGGTGCCGATGCTCCACTTGGTACGTTTGCTCATGCTGTTCCCCGGTAGGTGACGTCAGCGCAGCGGCCGCCCGACGGCGTTCTCGAGCTGGGCAAATGAAATATGATACTGATAGATCGCGTTGATGCGATCGTTCTCGGCCTGCGCGTAGGTCGCTCTCGCGTTGGAAAGCTCCAGGTAGTCCGCGGCCCCGACCCTGTACCTCTCCTGCGCGAGCTCCAGCTGCTGCCGCGCCGTCGCCGCGTTCCGCTGCTGCTGTTCGACCACCTGCGCGTTGGTGACCACCTGGAGGTAGCCAGCGGTAACGTCCGCGGTGAGCGCGAGCTCCTGCTTCCTGATGTTGTAGCGCGCGTCGTTGCGCTGCGCCTTGGCCTCCTCGATCCGCTGCTCACGCTGGAAGCCGTCGAAGATCGGCAGCGAAAGCATCGCGCTCACCTGGAAGGGCTGCTTGGTGAAGTCGAAGGGGAACTGGTTGTTCTCTGCTCGGATCTGCGCCGCTCTCTCGGGAGTGAAGCGGGGAAGCTGGTCGCACTGGCCCTGGATGCTCGGCATCTGGGTGCGCATTCTCAGCGAGTCCTGCGTGTAGCAGCTCGCGATGGAGCTCTGCATCTGGCTCTGTGCCAGCGTCACGGGATAGTCGCCGTTCGCGTACTGGTAGGTATAGCCGCCCCAGCCCGCGTTCATGTTCAGGGTCGGGAGATACTGCGACTGCGCGGCTCGGACGTTCAGCGACGCCACCTTGTCACGCGCGCGCATCGCGTTGAGCGCCGGGTTCCGCTGACGCGCGAGGTCGAGCACCGACTCCAGCGTGAAGTCGGGAGCGCGGACGGGGAACTCGGTGGTCAGCTGCACGTTCGCCGGCTGCCGCACACCCATGGTCTGGAAGAGCCGGAGCTTGTCTATCTCCACCTGGTTGTGTGCCTGCAGCGCCGCCACCTTCGCCTGACCGACCGCCACCTCGGCGTTGCTCACGTCGAGCTGCGTGCCGGAGCCCACGGCCATCTTGGCCTTGGCCAGCTCCAGCTGCACCTGGTTCTGCGTCACCAACGAGTCGTCGAGCTCCGCCTTGGCGCGCGAGGCGAGCACGTTGAGGTAGTTCTGGGTCACCGTGGAGCGCGCCAGTTGAGCCGAACCCGCGATGTCCGCATCGGCCGCCTTCACCGTGGAGGACTGAATCTTGGGATTCAGAAACGTCGTGGCGTTGAGCTGGTAGGTGAGGTTGAGCGAGTAGGAGGACTGGTAGATATCCGACGCCACCTCGAAGCCAGTCACGCCGTTGATCGGCTGGCCACCGGATTGGCGATAGAGTCCCTGGATGTTGACGTTCACGTCCGGGAGAAACGCTCCGTACGCTGCGCGCTTCCCCGCCGAGGCGGCGCGGCGCGCATCTCTCGTAGAGAGGTAGTCCGGGTTGTTCTTGAGCGCGAGCGCAATCGCTTCATCGAGTGTGAGCGCGGGGCCGGCTCCGGTGGTGTCGCCTGTCAGCGTGGAATCGGAGCTTGCCGTCGTATCGTTCCGAGGAGATCCGAGCGTCTGCGCCGGAGCCGAGTTCATGGAGAGCGCCGTCAGCGCAGCGCCGAGCGCCGCGGCGACGAGCCGGGTCGAAAGCATCGTTTGAGATCCTCGCGTGGTGTCTGCCAGCCTTACGCACCGGGCCGAAGGTCGGTTTCATGGGTCCAACAATAAAAAAAGCGCCCCGCCGGCGGGCGGGGCGCGAGGGTAAGGGGCTCATCGGGGCGGATCGTCGCGGAGGGCGGTCATTCCCCTCGCGTCGAGCACTACCTTGAGCACCCGCCCCTGGTCGTCCACCCAGATGTGGCGCGTGCCGCCGCCGGGGTCCGCGAGCACCAGCAAGCGCGCCGCCACGCTGCGGCCGCCAATGGTCACGGCGTCGTTGCCCTGGGTGCTTACGCGCATCACCACCTGCGTGTTGCGCTGCGGGATCACCACCGGAACCGTCGTGGTGCCAGACCCCGACGCGCGCCTCGCCAGGAAGTAGTACTGGTGGAAGACGTTGTCATCCAGCACCAGCGCACCGTCGGCGACGATGTATTCCTTGGTGGACTCCCCCTTCGCCGTCTTCACCTGCGCGCTGATTCGCCCGCGTCCCACGATGGCCCGCAGCCGCTCGCGCACCTCGCCGCCCGAGCGGACCTCGAGCTGATAGGCGAGCGGCGCGAACGAATCGTCGGCGCGCAACGCCGGGGAGAGACGCTCGGCATCGAATTCCACGGTGGCGTTGGCGACGTACACGTCGCCGCCCGGCCCCGGGGTCCGGCGTATCGTGAACGTCTCCCGGCCGATCTTGCTGCCGGACCGACTGATGGTGAAGCTCCCCTCGTCCACCACGGTCACCTGCGATGGCGCCGCGGCTGGTACCGCCAGCAGGGTGGCGGAGAGGAGGCCGAAGTATCGCATATTCAAAGCTAATACCCGGAGTCGGAGGGAGGGTTTCAGGCGTCTGCCGCCGGCGCGAGGAATATTCGCTCGCGAATGCGTTGGCGGATCCGCTCGTAGATCGCTCGTCCCTTCTCGGCGGTGGCCAGCGTGGGACGACCGATAGATCCGGCGCTTCCTTTGGGGACGCGCAGCTGCCCCCTGCGGTAACGCCTGAGCGACTCGCGCGACATCATGTAATCCTGTGCCCATTCCATGTGGACGAGCTCCGGAGCAAGATAGAGCATGAGCGATGTATCCGCCTCGCCCCCGTGCATGTGCTCTTCCTGGCCGTCGAGAAGGTCATCGATCCGCACCGCGTATATGTCGGCCACGCGCACGCGCGCTACCTGGGTGATCACAGTGTCGATGGCCTCCTGATGGGCGTCGTAGTCGTGGGCCGTGAGGAGGATAAATTCCCGGAAGCCAGACGTCTCCCACGATGCGAGGAGGTCGTTGAGCATACGGTGCAGCGTCTTCTTGCGCATGGAGGCGTTGCCGGGGAAGTCTCGCTCTTCCGGGGTATTCACTCCGTATTCCACTGTCGGAGCGCGGAGCACGCCGGTGGTGGCGGAGAGATCGTCTGCGAGCCGCTCCGCGATGATCGTGGCGCAGCCGATGGGGAGGTGTGGGCCGTGCTGCTCGCACGCTCCAACGGGGATGATCAACCGGGGGTCCGCGGCCATCACGGCTGCGACCTGCGCTGGTCCCATTTCTTTCAGGCGCCTTGGGTGAACGGCCACGGCGCGAGGGGGCAGGGTCATTTCGAGTCAGGGTGAAGTGGAGCTGGCGCCCGACTCCGGCGCCGCTGGCAGATCGGTAGTCTGGACGCACCTGTGGACGATAGCGACAGGCGCGGCGATCGTGGCCGGCGCGGTATGGCTGCGCAGCCCGCGGATACCTTACCTCGTGGTCTCGCTCATCGCCACGGGTGCGGCCGCGCTCGCGACGGTGGCGCTCGCGAGGCGCGACCGCGGCTGGGCCGCGGCGGCGCTCTGCGCTTCCTTCCTGTTCTGCACCCTGGCGTACCTCGCCCAGCGAACGCTCGAGAGGATCGAGCACGACTGGCCGGCCTACAGCGCTTCACTCGTGGCGCGGGGCGCGGCGTCGCTCGGCGATCGCCTCTCGGTCACATCTCGTGCTCTGCGCGCGAGCGCCGAGCGCGCGCTCGATGCGCCGGTGCAGGTGGCGGGCGCCTTCGATGCGCTCGGTGACGCGGTCGATACCCACGCCGAGCGGGGACTCGCGCTCTACCGGCGCGGGGTGCCAGTGGCGTGGACGGGACACATCTTCACGTCCACCGATTCCCTCGTCGCACCGCTCGGGGTGGTGTACTCGCCCTTCTACGTGACGCTGTACGCGGCGGTGGTGAAGGGCGAGTCTCGGGCTGTCGCCACGGCGACCGTCCACGCCGCACCGCCAGGCGACGAGTTCGCGCCTGCCATCGCCAATCGTGTGGCGAGCGCGATCGGTTTGCATGCCTTCGAGATCGCGCCGCGCGAGCAGGTGGCGTGGGACAGCGGCGCGGTGGTCTTCGCGCCGGTGGGCGACACGCTCCTCGTGGCGCGTGCCGTGGCGCCGGGGATGGAGGAGGCGAGATTGCTCGCGCTCGAGCGGGTGCGCGGGCGCGGTGCGGCGGCGATCGTGCTCACTCTGGTGCTCTACCTGATCGTGGTCTGGCGCAGCGAGCGCGCGGTCCGCTGGCGGGTGTCGCCGCTGACGGTGGCGCTCCTCGGCGTGGCGTTGATCCCGCTCAGCACATTCTCCAGCCGCTGGGTGCTCTTCGATCCGACCGTGTACTACACGGAGATCGGTGGACCGCTCACGGCGAGCATCGGAGCTCTGGGGATCGCCGCGGCGATCGTGCTTCTCGCTCTCTTCCTCGCACTCCGGTCCACCACGTTCAGGGTGGGGTGGCGCCCAGCCCTCGCGGCGGTGGTCGTTCTCGCCATTCCGGGCCCGTTCCTCCTGCGCAAGCTGGCCTCCGGAGTGATGCCGCCGCCCGGCGGCGTGAGCGCCACGCTCTGGGTGGCGTGGGAAGTGGGGTTGTTCCTCGTGGCGGCTGCGCTGCTGGTTGTCGCCTCTGTAGCCGGGCGCTCGGCGCTCGGCCGCCCGGGCCGCGCGATCCCGCCGGCAGTAGCGCCGGCGCTCGCCGCGATCGCTGCGCTCCTGGGTCCGATGGTCCTCGCCGCTCCGGGAGCGTGGCCGCTCTGGTATCTGATCCTCTGGGCCGCGGCCATCGCCGCGCTCGTGTTCTCCCGCGAGAACCGGTGGATGGTGCTCACTGCCGGCACCGTGGCCGCGCTGGGGGCCACCACGCTGACCTGGAGCGCTGGCGTGAGCGGGCGGGCGCAGCTCGCGGACCGCGATGTGTCCGGGTTGAGCGAGGTGCAGGCGGATGTCGTGGCGGTGCTGCAGCGCTTCGCGGGCTCGATCTCGGCGGCGGCTTCGCCGCGCTCGGCGGCAGAGCTGGTGAGATTGTACGTGAGCTCCGATCTCATGGGATCGGGGTACCCCGCCGTGATGCGGGAGTTGGAGTCTGACGGCTCGAGCTCCGCCAGCGTGGCGCTAGCCGAGCTGGAGGTGCCGGAGCGGGCGCTGCACGACGCTGCGGGGGAAGCGCGCACGACCCGGGAGACGGTGCTGCGCACGGTGCTGGGGATGCCGGGCGAGCTGCTGATGCTCGCCGTCCCGCACCCGGGAGGATCGGTCACCACCGTGGTGGTAGGCCCGCGCACCAGACTCATCCCGGACGACCCATTCAACGCGCTGCTCGGTCTCAGCGAGCGAGAGAGCGGGCCGCCGCCGTACGCGATGTCGCTCCTGAGCGTGGAGCCGATCTGGCCACTGACGCCCGACAGCACGCGCTGGTACCGCGCGGGCCGGCAGCTGCACGGCAACCGCCTCGTACAGACCGTGCGCGGTCCGATGCGCGCGCACATGGAGATCGATCTCCGCCCCCAGATCATCCTCGTGCAGCGAGCGACGCTCGTGGTGCTGCTCGACCTTCTCCTGCTCGCCGCTCTGTGGATCGTGAGCGCGCTGCCCGAGCCGGCGTTCCGCGCGTGGATCGGCGCGCACGGCACGAGATGGGCGCGCAGCTACCGGGCGAGACTCAGTCTGGTCTTATTCGGTTTTTTCGTGCTCCCCGCGCTCGCCTTCGCGGTGTGGAGCTACCAGCGTCTCCAGTCGGAGGATCGGCAGTCGCGCGAGCTGCTCGTGCGTGAAACGCTCCGCTCGTACAACGAGATCGCGAGCGAGGCGGATGCCGAGCCGCTGGGCAGCGCGGGCGCGCGCCTCGGATCGCCGCTCATGGTGTACCGCTACGGCGAGCTGACCGAGGCGAGCGATCCGCTCTTCGAGGCGATCGCGCCGATGGGGCGCTTCCTCCCCAGTGATGTGTACCAGCGCCTGCGGCTCGGCCGC
>DATCXR010000037.1:0-9938 GCA_036565685.1 Gemmatimonadaceae bacterium | reverse complement strand
CGTAGCGCGCCTGCCCCGCGGGTATCGGCGCCGCGCAGTGCGCCAGCCCCGCGCGTCTCGCAGCCGCGGGCATCGCAGCCTCGCAGCAGCGCGCCGGCGTCCAGAGGACGGCGCCCGTGAGCTAGCTCGTTCTGGCTCGAGCTCCCCGGATCAGGGCATCCACGCTGGATACCGGGCTTCCGATGGGTCGGCTGTCACTCTGGTGGCGGCCGACCCATCGGGCTTCATGGTGTAGGCCGCCCACTGGCCGTCGCGGTTCGAGTGGAAGATGATGCTCGAGCCATCGGACGACCAATCCGGCGCCTCATCCCTCGCGGTGTTGCGGGTGAGCTGCGTGACACCGGCGCCGTCCGCGTTCATCACGAAGATCTCGTTGTCGCCGTCGCGGTCCGACTGGAAGACGATACGTGATCCGTCGGGCGAGTAGCGCGCAAGCCCGTCGTTGCCCGAGCTCGAGGTGACGCGGTGCTGGTCGCTGCCGTCGGCGTTCATCACGTACACCTGCCGCTTGCCATCGCGAATGGACGTGAAGGTGATGCGCGCGCCATCGGGCGACCACGATGGAGTACTCTCTTCCACGGACGCTCTCGTGAGCCGACTGACATTCGAGCCGTCGAGGTCCATCACGTAGATCTCGACGCTGTCGCCGCCCGAGCGCTGCGAGACGAAGGCGATATGCTGGCCATCGGGCGACCACGCCGGCGACTGATCGTCGCGCGGATCGTTGGTCAGTCGCCTAACGTCGCTCCCGTCCGAGGCCATCGTGTAGAGCTCGAGGTTGCCATCGCGCGCGGAGGTAAAGGCGATTCGCGATCCATCCGGCGACCAGGCGGGAAAGCCGTCGAAGCCAGTACCGTTGGTGAGGCGCTTCGCGCCGGTGCCGTCGCTGTTGGCGGTGAAGATGTCGGTGTTGTCGCCGGAGATGCCCTGGTAGGCGAAGCGGCGCAGCGAGCAGGTGACCTGCAACTCCACTCTCGCCGTATCCTCCGGCGGTATCGCGACGCTCTGCGTGTTGCCGCTGGCGACGCTGCAATTGCCGGACACCCCGCTCACCACGAGGGAATGTTCGCCGGATGGCGTGTTCTCGAAGGTGGTATTCCCGTTCGTGCCGAGCGCCTGCGCCGGGCCGCTGTCGAGTGCCACGCGATACCCGTTGGCATCGGCATCGGGGCCGGTGGTGGCCGCTGTCACCACGAGCGTTCCGGGTGGGCCGGAAGGGACTATGTCGTTGTCGCTTCCGCAGGCAGCCATTGTGAATGCGGCCGCTACGCAGAGGAGGACTGCGCGCACGCCGGATGGCGACCGGAGGTCTCTATCCATCGGAGATCGGATCCATCGAAGGCTTTTCGAGTCTGGAATCCGTACGCGGCGCGAGGGTGGCGGCGCCGGGGGGCCGGAGGTGGCCATGTGGATAATACGCTCCTGTCAGTAAGGTGTGCTAGACTGAGCAGCGTCCCGACCGCCCGGCGGAGAGGCTCGAAGGCCTCCACGCCCGGTCGGTGCGGGTCGGTGGTCCGGTTGCGTCGAACGGGATTTGCGCATCTCGCCGCTTCGACGTAAACATCAGGACCCTCGAGCACGCGCCTCTTCGTACGCCGCTCCAGCGAGCTTCGTTCCACCCTTTTCGCCAGCCACTCCCCGATGAAAGTTCTCTGCGCCGGTGACCTCCATATAGGCCGCCGCCCCACCCGCCTTCCGCCGGGCGCCGACTCGCGCCGACTCTCGTGCGCGCGCGCGTGGGAAGCGCTGGTGGAGTACGCGGTGGACCAGCGCGTGGACGTGCTGGCGCTCAGCGGCGACGTGGTGGACCAGTCGAACAAGTTCTACGAGGCAATCGGTCCGCTCGAGCGCGGTCTCCGGCACCTCGCTGCTGCGGGCGTGGTGACTGTCGCCGTTGCTGGGAATCACGATTACGATGTCCTTCCGCAGATCGCGCGCTCGATCGGGGATGGCTCATTCCGCCTCCTCGGTGCCGGTGGCGAGTGGGAGCGCTTCACGATCAAGCGCGAAAGCGGCGAGACGCTGCACGTGGATGGCTGGTCCTTCCCGGCGGAGCACGTGCGCCAGAACCCGCTCGACTCGTACGGCTTCGCTCCCGACGGCGACACGCCGACCCTCGGCCTGCTGCATGCGGACCTGGATGCGCCCCGGAGCAGCTACGCGCCGGTGATGCTCTCCGACCTCCAGGCGCGTTCGGTCGCGCTCTGGCTGCTCGGGCACATCCACGTGCCCAAGCTGCACAGTGCGCGGCACGGCGCTCCGGTGCTCTATCCGGGCTCGCTGCAGCCCATGGACCCGGGAGAGCCGGGTGTGCATGGCGCCTGGCTGCTCGAGCTGAAGCCGCTCGCCGCCGCGGAGCCGCGCATCGTACCGCTCGCCTCCGTGCGCTACGCAGCGGCGGAGGCAGACGTAACCGGAGTGGCGAGCATCGCCGAGCTGCGCACGCTGGTGAACGAGCGGCTGCGCTCGAGCATCACGCAGCTCGTGGACGAATCGGGCGCGCGTCTGCACGCGCTGTCGCTCCGGCTGGGCATCGTCGGTTCGACCTCGCTGCACCGGCAGATCGAGCACGAGCTGACGACGTTGCGCGAGGACTTCGACTGGCGGAGCGGCGATGCCAGCGCATTCGTAGAGGCGATCTCGGTCGCGACACGCCCGGTGCGCGACCTCGATGCGCTCGCACGGGGTGACGACGCGGTGGCGCTCCTCGCACGTCTCGCGCGTGATCTCGCCTCTCCCGGCGGGCACGACGTCGCGAGCGCGTCACTCATGGATGGGGCGCGTGCGGCGGCCTCCACGTTGCTGGACGCGAGGCAGTACAGGTACGTCGCCGATCTGCGCGACGGCTTCGACGACGGCTCGCTCCGCGTGCTCGTGGCGCAGCAGTCGCTCTCGCTCCTCGACGAGCTCCTCGCCCAGAAGGAGCTCGCGTGACCATGCCAGACAGAACCGGCCCCGACGCCGCGGCGCTGCGACTCTCGGCGCTGCAGGTGCGACGGATGCCCGGGATCCCCGAGGGCTTCACTCTTCCCGAGCTCTCCGAAGGAGTCACCGTGGTGTTCGGCCCCAACGCCTCGGGGAAGAGCAGCAGCGCGCGCGCCATCGAGACGGCGCTCTGGCCGGGCCGCGAGGCGCAGCGCGGCGTCGCGGTGGTCGCCGAGTATTGGATAGATGGCTCGCGATACCGCGTGGAGGTGGACTCGGGCCACGTAGCGGTGCAACGCGATGGCGCCGAGGCGCGGGCGCCCGAGCTGCCGGCGCCGGAGCTGCGGCACCGTTATCGGCTTTCGCTGCACGAGCTGATCGCGTGCGACAACGCCGATTTCGCTAAGGAGATCGCTCGGCAGTCGGCGGGCGGTTACGACCTCTCCGCGGCGACGGAAGCGCTGCAATTCCGTGCTCAGCCATCGGCGGTAAGAAACGAGAGCGCCGCCGTGGGCCAGGCATTGGAGGCGGAGAGGGATGCGCAGCGCGCGCAGCGCGACCTCGAGGAGCGCGCGCGCGATCTGGACGATCTGCGCCGGCGCAGGGACGCGGCGCGCACGGCGCGCGAGCGCCAGCAACTGCTGGCGCTCGCGGTGAAGCACTGCACCGCCTCGTTGGACGCGGAGAGGGCGCGAAACGCGGTCGCGATCTTCCCGCGTGAGCTGAGCGCGATGACCGGTACGGAGCACGAGCAGCTCTCGGCGCTGCGCAAGCGGATGCGCGGGCACGGCGAAGAGATCGCGGAAGCGCGTGCCGCCGAGGCGGCGGCGCGGGAGGCGGCGGCCCAGCTGATCGACGGGAATATCCCCGATCACGCGATGCTCGCGTCGCTCCGCGCGGGCGTGGAGGAGCTCCGCGATCTCCAGCGTGGCGAGATCGAGTGCGAGCGCACACTCGACGGGTGCATGGCCCGGCAGGAGGGCGCGCGTCGCGTACTACGTGGCGACGGCGCAGCGAGCGACGAGCAGCTCGCGAGGATCGACGTGCGGAGCTTCGGCGAGCTGGCCGACTTCGCGCGCGAGTCCGAACGAGCCCGCGCGGCCCTGGCCGCTGCCGATACCACTCTCGGCACCCTCGCCGATGCGCGAGTGCCCGATGATCTGAACGCGCTTCGCATGGGCGTGGAGTTGCTCTCGAGCTGGCTCGCGGAGGGCGATGGTGCGGGCACGAGGAAGGCAGCGATGGCCTGCCTCTGGGGCGTAGCGCTCCTCGCGGCGATCGGTTGGGGGCTGCACGCTCTGCGCTGGCATTGGGGCTTCGCGCTCGTCGCGCTCATCGCGCTCGCGGTGGCGCTGCTGGGAAGTCGGCGATCGGGGGCCAGCGGGCGTCGTGCCGCGCTCCGGCGCGAATACGAGCGTCTCCGGTTGTCGCAGCCTGGGGAGTGGGCGCGGGACCCGGTGCGCCAGCTGCACGACTCGCTGCAGGGGAAGCTGGCCGAGGGCCGTCTCGCGGAGCAGCGCGCAGTGCTGCGCGAGCGAGTGGAGCGGGAGCGTGCCGCGCACGAACAGAGAGTGAGATCGCTGGACGAGCGCGGAGCCGAGCTGGCCGCGCGCCTCGGCGTAGCTCCCGATACAGACCAGCGACAACTGAGCTGGCTGGCGGAGCGGGTAGGGCAGTGGCAGAGCGCAGCGCTGGATGCCGCGGCCGCACGAGCCGCGCTGGCAGCGGCGCGCGACAGCCGCATCTCCGCGCTCGCTTCTACCTCGGCGACGCTCGGCACCTTCGGCTACGACGCGCTCGACTCGACCGCGCAGATCGCCGGCGCGCTGGATGACCTCGAGCGCAGGGTGAGCGAGCACGCGCGGGAGATCGCTCGCGCGGAGGATGCGTGCAGGCGCATCGCGGAGTTGGAGCGCGCGACAGGTGGGCTCGAGCGCGAGTGCAGCGAGCTGCTGGAACGCGTCGGCGTACGGGATGACGCCGAGCTGGAGACTCTCTGCGCCAGCTTCGAGGAGTACCGCGCCGCGTGCGAGAGCGAGCGCTTCGCGAGGCAGGTCCGCGATGCGGCGAGAGCGGAGCTGCGCGCGACGCCCGGTTGCGATGACGATCTGGAGAGCGGAGCACTGATCGTCCTGGAGCGCGAGCGCGAAGCCGCCGCCGGGGCGGCGGCCGTGCTCGACGATCTGACCGCGCAGGTCGCGCGGCTGGAGCAGGAGGTGGAGAGCGCCAAGCGGGCGAGCGATGTCGAGGCCGCGGTCGCGGAGGTGAAATCGGCGCGCGCCGTGCTGGCGGAGCAGCGCGACCGCGATCTCCGGGCTATGGTAGGCGGAACGATCGCGCGGTACGTGCAGCGGCTCACTCGCGACCAGCATCGGCCGGAAGTCTTTCGCCGGGCGCAAGAGCTCTTCGCGCTCGTCACGCGCGGGCGCTACCGCCTCGACTTCGAGGACGGCGACGCGCCATCCTTTCGTGCCTTCGATGTGAACGCGGGAGAAGGGCGTTCGCTCGAGGAGCTGTCTAGTGCCACTCGGGTGCAGTTGATGCTCGCGGTTCGCGTGGCGTTCGTGGAGAGCCAGGAGCGGCGCGTCGCGCTGCCCCTTCTCCTCGACGAGACGCTCGGCACCAGCGACGACGATCGCGCGCGAGCGATCATCGACGCGGTGATCGTCCTCGCGCGCGAGGGGCGGCAGATCTTCTACTTCACCGCGCAGCACGACGAGGCCGGGAAGTGGGTGGCCGCACTCGAGGAGAGCGGTGTTCCGCACACCACCGTGGACCTGGCGGCCGCCCGTGGTCAGCGCGCGTCGCTCGCGCTCACTCCGCTCGCGATCTCGAGCGTCGACGCGCTGGAGGTGCCGGAGCCGGAGGGATGCACGCACGACGACTACGGCGCGCGTCTGCGCGTCAGCGCCTTCCGGCCGGGACTCGACGCGCCCGAAGCGGTGCCTCTCTGGTACGTGGTGGACGACGTGGACGAGCTCTGTCGCCTGATGCAGAGCGGTATCGGGACGTGGGGAGAGTTGCGCAACCTCGTCGAGCACGGGGGCGGAAGGATCGTGGAAGGCTGCCCCGAGCTCTGGCGCCGCACGCGTGCTTACGCGAGTGCGCTCGAGGCGCTCTGCCAGGAGGCGGCGATCGGGATGGGACGGCAGGTGGATCGCTCGGTGCTGCTGGATTCGGGGGCGGTCTCGGAGATCCAGATCGAGCGGGTGCTGTCGCTCTGCGAGCGGTGCGGCGGCGATGCGCGCGCGCTCATGGAGGGACTGGAGGAGGGAGGCGTGTCGGGATTCCAGAAGCGGAAGATGGCCGCGCTGCGCGAGTATCTGGAGGACAAGGGCTACCTCGACGAGCGTGGCCGGCGCACCGAAGCGCAGATACGCGCGGCGATGCTCGCGGCCATCGGACCCGCGGTGTCTGCGGGAGAAATTCTTCCGTCCGACATCGATGTGCTCCTGCATCGCCTGGAGCTGCGCCGAACTTCTGTCCCTGCGGCTGCGGGCGCCGGACCGGGTCAGACCGAGTCTCTGACGGCGAGAATCTCCGAAGGGTAGTTGGTGACGATCCCCGACACGCCCTTGCGCCAGAGACGTCGCGCGCGCTCCGGCGAATCGATCGGCCAGATGTGCACCGGCTTCTCCATGCTTCGCGCCGTGCGAGCGATGAGATCTATGGGAAGCGGGAAGCCGTGGTATCGCTCGGGGAGCGAGAAGACGGCGTAGCTCGAGGATCCCGGCTCGCGGCGCAGGAGCGCCTGGCGGATGAGCCGCTTGGTGTCGCTGCCAGTCGCACCGGTGAGCCAGGGCGCCTTCCGGAAGATGTCGAGCGCTGCCGACTCGAAAGACATGAGCACGCTGCGCTCCGCCGCACGCTGTTGCTCCAGCACTCGCAGCACGGCTTCACTGGCGGCGCTCGTCTTGATCTCGATGATGAATGGCGTCGATGGAAAGGCGGAGAGCACCTCGGACAGCAGCGGAATCCGGATCCCCTGGCCGCGCAGTGGGAAGGTGCGCCCGGCATCGGGCGAGAAGCGCGCGCCGGCGTCGACCTCGAGGATCCGTTCCGTGGGGAGCTCCGCCACCAGCGCCCGAACGCCCGTGGTGCGCGCGAGACTCGGGTCGTGAATGACTACCGGCACGCCGTCGGCGCTCACGTGCACGTCGAATTCGAGCGCGTCGGCACCCTCATCGAGCGCGAGCTCGAAGGAGCGCATGGTATTCTCCGGCGCGCGTCCCGATGCACCGCGGTGCGCGATGATCGGTCTCGCGTCCGGATCGAGGATGACAGGCCGATGCAGAGAGGACATATGCGGCGCGGTGCGCGGTCTGGTGATGCGTTACAGCGGAAGCCGGAGGCGCGCCTCGCAACCACTCGCGTCTGTGCGGTTCTGCAGCGTCAACGTTCCGTCATGAGCTTCGGCAATCTGCCGGCTCAGCGCCAGCCCGATCCCGCTCCCCGAAGGCTTGGTGGTGAAGAAGGGAACGAAGAGGTTGGCGGTGTCGGAGAGGCCCAGTCCGTCATCGCGGACCCATACATCGACTGTCGATGTATTCCGCGACCAGCCGATGCTCACCTCGCCGCCGGTCTCGAGCGACGCATCGGCAGCGTTGCGTACGATGTTGATCAGAAGCTGGTCGAGCTGGTCACCGTCGGCCTGGATGGTGATTGCCGGTCCTGGATCCACGCACACCCGTACCCGCGTTTCCAGCCGGGACACGCGCCGCACCCACGCCTCCACGTCCACGGCTCTCGGTTGCGGGCTCGGGAGCCGCGCGAGAAGCGCGTACGCGGCCATGAAGCGGCCGAGCGCCTCCGACCGGCCGGCGATCACGGTGAGCCCGGCGCCGACGTCTTCCTGCCAGTCGTCGGGGCGGGTGGGACGCGCTAGCAGGTCGCGTAGACTCCCCGCTATCGACTTGATGGGAGTCAGCGAGTTGTTGATCTCATGGCCGAGCACGCGGATGAGGCGCTGCCAGGCGAGGCGCTCTTCTTCACGAAGCGCTCTGCTCAGGTCGGAAAGCACGAGCAGCTGGTGCGGGCGTCCGCCCTGGCGGAAGGTGCCGCGCCGCATCTGCCAGCGTCCGTGCCCGCCGGGGAAATCGAGATCCACCGTACGCTCCGGCTCTCCACGCAGGTAGCCGCCCAACCCGAGCGACGCGGAGGTGCTGCCGAGAATCTGGTCGGCATTGTGGCCGAGCAACCTCTCGCCGCCGCGATTCACGAGCCGCAGGCGGCGCAGCTCATCGAAGGCGAAGATGGCCACGTCGATCTCCGCCATCACGGTTCGCAGGAGCGCGGTGGCCTCGAGCGCTTCCATTCGCTGCGAACGGAGCGTGTCGCCGAGCGTGTTCACCTCGAGGAGGACGAGACCGAGCGCGTCGTCGCTGCGCGCGCCGCGGCCCCGGATGGAGAAGTCCCCTTCGCGCAGCGCGGCCAGCATGTTCGCCACCGTCTGTAGAGGACGAGTGACTCGCTCGCGCAGCGTGAGTACCACCGCGAGCCAGGCGCCCACGATGAGAATGGAAAGCGTCCACTGCGCGCGCGTGGAATGCCCGCCTGTCCAGAGGAGGAGGAGGGCAGCGACTACCCCCGGCGCGCCGGCCAGAAGGGCGAGCCAGAGTATGCGGTTCTCGAAGCGCGTGGGTGGACCGCTCTTCCCGCCGGGAGGCGCCCCGTTAGAGACCATGGCTGGAGAGACGGCGGTAGAGTGCGCTGCGGCTCAAGCCGAGCGCCTTCGCCGCCTGGCTCACGTTGCCGTCGAAGCGGGTGAGCGCCTTCTGGATCAGCAGGCGCTCGGCCTCTTCGAGCGTGAGCTCCTCGAAGCGCGACGCCGCATTGGAGGTGGCCGTACCCGCGCGCAGCGCGAGGTCGCCCGCACGCACGGTGTCGCCCTGCGCGAGGAGGACGGCGCGCTCGATTGCGTGGTCGAGCTCGCGAATGTTGCCCGGCCAGATATGGTCGAGCATCGCCTGCATCCCGGCGCTGTCGAAGCCGCCGATCTGTTTCCCGTAACGCGTCGAGTGCCGTTCGAGAAAGTGCATCGCGAGGAGCGGGATGTCCTCGCGCCGGTCGCGGAGCGGCGGGAGCGAGATCTCGATGGTGTTGAGGCGGAAGAGGAGATCTTCGCGGAATCTCCCCTCGGCCACCTCGGTGTGCAGGTCGGCGTTGGTGGCGGAGAGTAGGCGGGCGTTGACGGAGCGCGGGCGCGACGATCCCACGCGCTCCACCTCGCCCGACTGCAGCACCCGCAGGAGCTTTGCCTGCATCGACAGCGGGACGTTGGCGATCTCGTCGAGGAAGAGCGTGCCGCGGTCCGCGAGCTCGAAGCGGCCCACGCGATCAGTCTTCGCATCGGTGAAGGCACCGCGCACATGCCCGAACAGCTCGCTCTCGAAGACACCCTCCGAAAGACCGCCCATGTTCACCGCCACGAAGGCCTGGGACGAGCGCGGCGACACGGCGTGGAGCCAGCGCGCCACGAGCTCTTTCCCCGTACCGTGCTCGCCGGTTATGAGGACGTGCGCGTCCGACGGTCCCACGCGCTCCATGAGCTGCAGCACGGGCCGCATCCGTGGCGACTCGGCGATGATCTCCGGGAGCCCGCTCTTGCGCAGGAGTCTGTTCTCGCCTTCCAGCCGCTGCGCGCGGCGCACGGCGCGCCCCAGGTCGAGCTGGGTGCGCAGCGTGGTCATTAGCCGCGCGTTGTCCCACGGCTTCTCGATGAAATCCCAGGCGCCGTTACGGATCGCTTCCACCGCGCCGTCCACGCTTCCCCACGCGGTCATCACGATGATCGGCAGGTTCGGCTCGAGCGCGGCGATCTTCGGGATCAGGTCGAGCCCCTCGCGCCCCGAGGTGGTGTCGCGCGTGTAGTTGAGGTCCATCAACACGGCGTCGAAGTCCCCGCGCTCCAGCGCCGCGAGGATCCCGGCCGGCGACCGGGCCGCGTCGATGGCGTAGCCCTCGCCCTTGAGCAGCAGGCGCAGGGCTTCCAGCACGTCCGGCTGGTCGTCGGC
>DATCXR010000126.1:0-3733 GCA_036565685.1 Gemmatimonadaceae bacterium | reverse complement strand
CGTGAATCGATACTGCAGGCGAAGCGGCAGTATCGATTCACGATTCCAGACCTGACCCCGCCCACTCGTCGCGCACAGCTCTTGCACTTTGCCGCCTGACGGCCGTGCCCGAACCCGCCGCTCCGAGTCAGAGAGCCGGATCGCCGAGCCGTGTACCCCGGGGGCACGCTGCCACCGGTCTCACGTCCGCATCTGCCTGATGGGCGCGGGCATCACCACTCCGCCACCGGGTGAGGCATGGCACAGGAGATCTCCCACGGAATCGAGCTGACGGCACCGCTTCCCGAAGGCGCATCGCGAGCGCTCGGCAGCGAAGCGATGGAATTCGTCGGCCGACTCCATCGGCGCTTCAATCCACGCCGCGAAGAGCTGCTCCGTCGGCGCGCGGAGCGCCAAACGGAGCTCGATGCGGGAGCGAAACCCGGGTTCCTCGAGGAAACGGCGGGCGTCCGCGATGGCGATTGGCGCGTCGCGACCGCTCCTCCAGCGCTGCTCGACCGCAGGGTCGAGATCACCGGGCCGGTGGACCGCAAGATGATGATCAACGCCCTCAACTCGGGCGCGTCGGCGTTCATGGCGGACTTCGAGGATTCGCTCTCGCCCACCTGGGAGAACGTGGTACTGGGGCAGGAGAATCTCATCGATGCCGTTCGGCGGACGCTCGCCTTCACGAGCCCAGACGGGCGCGAGTACCGGCTCGACGAGCGCACCGCTACGCTCCTCGTGCGGCCGCGCGGCTGGCATCTCCTGGAGCGCCACGTGCTGGTGGATGGCGAAGCTGTTTCGGCCAGCCTCTTCGACTTCGGCATCTACTTCTTCCACAACGCGCGCGAGCTGCTCGCTCGCGGAGCCGGACCGTTCTTCTACCTGCCGAAGCTCGAGAGCCATCTCGAAGCGCGCCTCTGGAACGATGTCTTCCTGGCCGCGCAGGAGGAGCTGGGTTTCCCGCGTGGAACGATCCGCGCCACGGTGCTGATAGAAACGATTCTCGCCGCCTTCGAGATGGAGGAGATACTCTACGAGCTGCGCGAGCACTCGTCGGGGCTCAACGCCGGCCGCTGGGACTACATCTTCAGCATCATCAAGAAATTCCGCACCTCCTCCGAGATGATGCTCCCGGACCGCGCGCGCGTCACGATGAGGGTCCCTTTCATGCGCGCCTACACCAACCTGTTGGTGCGAAGCTGCCACAAGCGCGGCGCGCACGCCATCGGCGGGATGGCCGCCTTCATCCCGAGCAGGCGCGACGTGGAGGTGAACGAAGCCGCGCTCGCCAATGTCCGCGACGACAAGCTCCGGGAGTCGCGCGACGGCTTCGACGGTACGTGGGTGGCGCACCCGGATCTCGTTCCCGTGGCGCGCGCGGTGTTCGACGAAGTCCTGCGCGAGCGCCCCAACCAGATCGACCGCGACCGCGCCGACGTGAGCGTGAGAGCCGAGGGGCTGCTCGACGTGCGGATCCCCGACGCCAGTGTCACGATGCAGGGCGTCCGCAACAACGTGAGCGTCGCGTTGCAGTACCTGGAGTCGTGGCTGCGCGGTTCCGGCGCGGTGGGAATCAACAATCTCATGGAAGACACGGCCACGGCCGAGATCTCGCGCGCGCAGCTCTGGCAGTGGATCAGGAACGCGGCGCGCGTGGACGGGGAGCGGACGATGACGGCCGACGTGTATCGCGAAGCCCGCGATCGCGAGCTCGAGGCGTTGGAAGGCGGGGAGAACAGCACGCCCCGCTTCGCCACTGCCGCCGAGCTGCTCGACTCGCTCGTGCTGGGCGACACCTTCACCGAATTTCTCACCATTCCGGGCTCGCGTTATCTGGAGCTCGAGGAAGTCCGACAGGGAGCCACCCGATGAGCGTAACGAAGAGCACTCCCGATGCGCGCGCCGAGATCGCGGCGCTGGAACGCAGCTGGTCCAACGAAGAGCGCTGGCGGGGGATCAGGCGCTCGTACGACGCAGCCGACGTAGTGAGCCTGCGCGGCTCGTTCCGACTCGAGTACACGCTTGCACGGCTCGGCGCCGAGCGGCTCTGGCACCTCCTCCACGAGGAGGACTACGTCCACACCTTCGGCGCGCTCACCGGCGCGCAGGCGGTGCAGATGGTGCGGGCCGGGCTGCAGGCGATCTACCTGAGCGGCTGGCAGGTGGCTGCAGACGGGAATCTCGCGGCCGAGACGTATCCCGATCAGAGCATCTACCCGAGCAACAGCGTCCCGGCTCTGGTGCGGCGACTCAACAACGCGCTCCTCCGCGCCGATCAGGTGGAATGGAGCGAGAAGAGATCCAACGGCGCGAGCGCCGACGGTCGCTACTGGCTCGCTCCCATCGTGGCCGACGCGGAGGCAGGCTTCGGCGGACCGGTGCACGCGTTCGAGCTGATGAAGGCGATGATCGACGCTGGAGCGGCCGGCGTGCATTTCGAGGATCAGCTGGCGGCGGAGAAAAAGTGCGGCCACATGGGTGGCAAGGTGCTCGTCCCGACGGCGCAATTCATCCGCACGCTGAGCGCCGCGCGCCTCGCAGCGGACGTGCTCGATGTGCCTACGCTTCTCGTGGCGCGTACGGACGCCCGCTCGGCCAACCTCCTCACCAGCGACATCGACGAGCGCGACCGGGAGTTCATCACGGGAGAGCGCACCGCCGAAGGGTACTTCGCCGTACGAAGCGGGATGGAGGCCGGTATCGCGCGCGCGCTGGCATATGCACCGTACGCGGATCTGCTCTGGATGGAAACATCCACGCCGGACATCGGCGAGGCGCGCGCTTTCGCCGAAGCGGTGCACGAGCGCTTCCCCGGGAAGATGCTGGCGTATAACTGCTCGCCGTCGTTCAACTGGGAGCGGAATCTGGACGCGGCTTCGATCGCGACCTTCCAGCGCGAGCTGGGCGCGATGGGCTACAAGTTCCAGTTCATCACACTCGCCGGGTGGCACATGATCAACTACCACGCCTTCGATCTGGCGGCGGCGTACGCGGAGGAAGGGATGCCGGCGTACGTGAGGATCCAGTCGCGCGAGTTCGCGCGCGAGCGCGATGGCTACACGGCAACCAAGCACCAGCGCGAGGCCGGAGCGAGCTACTTCGACAGGGTTTTACAGGTGGCCAGCGGCGGCCAGGCATCCACGGGCGCGCTGGCCGGATCTACCGAGGAGGAGCAGTTCCAGACCGCCGGCTGACTCGGCTCCTCGAATGCAATGGGGTCAGACCTCAGCTGCGCTCGTTGGCGGGGACGCGCTTCTTCCCGCCGAAAAGGTGCGAGGCGGTCAGCATGAAGAGCGGGGTAAGCACGTGGCCCAGCAGAAGGTTGAGCCAGAGCAGCGCTATGTAGAAGCAGCCGAGCCCAATGCTCACCCAGAGCGTGCCCAGCGGTCCATGTGTCTCCAAGGCGGTCCTCGCTGAAGAGATCAGTCAGTTGGTTCGAGCGACAATCTAAGGCGGGTGCATGGCCGGTGCCAGATGGCCGCTGTGCCCGCTCTGTGATCGACTGCGTGGCGGGCGTAGCTTTCGAAATGGCCGACTACGTACCCGCGCCGAGCGATGTGGTGGAGCGCGTGCATGAGGCCGCGCGCGCTTCCCTGCGGGGCACGAAGCCGCTGGTTCTCGCGGTGTCCGGCGGTCGCGACTCCATGGTTTTGCTGGACGTCTTCGCCCGCTTCTTCCGTGATCGGGTGGATTGCGTCGCGACCTTCGATCATGGGAGCGGAGCGGCGGCGACGGCGGCCGCCGAGCT
>DATCXR010000008.1:0-10702 GCA_036565685.1 Gemmatimonadaceae bacterium | reverse complement strand
CATCCATCGACAACCACTGGGGCATGGGTTTCTTGGACGCGACCACGAGGTTGATGTAGCCACGACTGCGAAGGCAGTGGTCGGCCACGGATAGGAGGCAGTTCGCATCGGGTGGGAGATAGATTCGGGTGATGGCCGCCTTCTTCGTGAGGAGCATGTTGATGAAGCTCGGCCCCTGGTGGCTGTAGCCGTTGTGGTCCTGCTCCCAGACGTGGCTCGTGACCAGATAGTTGAGCGACGCCACCGGTTTTCGCCAGGTCGTCTCCGCGGCCATCTTCAGCCACTTCGCGTACTGCTGCATCATGGAGTCCACGATGGTGAGGAATGCCTCGTAGCAGGCGAACACTCCGTGACGGCCGGAGAGGAGGTACCCTTCCAGCCATCCCTCGCAACAGTGTTCGCTGAGGATCTCCATCACTCTCCCGTCGCGCGCGAGGAATTCGTCGCTCGGCACGGTGGGGAGCATCCATGCGCGTCCGGTCGCGTCGAACACGGCCTGCAGCCGGTTGGACGACGTCTCGTCGGGAGAGAAGAGGCGGAAGCTCCGCTTGTCCGCGTCGTTCGCGAACACGTCGCGCAGATAACCGCCGAGCACCTTCGTCCCCTCGGTGCGCTCGGCGCCCGGAGCCGGTACCTCCACCGCGTAGCGCTCGTACTCCGGGAGCGCGAGCGGGTCGAGAAGAGCTCCCCCGTTCGCCTGCGGCACCTCTCCTAGAAGCAGCTCCTCGCGCGGGAAGATCGCGGTCACCTCGTTCGCCGGCTTCCCGTCGTCGTCGAACAGCTCTTCGGGGCGATAGCTGCGGAGCCAACGCTCCAGCACCGCGAGGTGCTCGGGGTTGTGCGCGGGGTCCTCGATGGGAACCTGATGCGCGTGGAAGGTTCCTTCGAGCGGCTTGCCATCGAGGGTGGCGGGAGCGGTCCAACCCTTCGGCGTGCGCAGGATCAGCAGCGGCCAGCGCGGTCTGGCTGGCGAGCGTCCCGAGCGAGCCGCACGCTGGATCTCTCCGATCTCGGCGCGCGCCCACTCGAGCGCGTCCCACATCTCGCGGTGCACCACGGCCTCGTCCTCGCCGTCCACCTCGCGCGCCACGTACCCCATCCCGGCGAAGTACTCGCGCAGCTCGGGCGGCGCGAGTCGCGCGAAGATGGTCGGCCCGGAGAGCTTGTAGCCGTTGAGGTGAAGGATCGGAAGCACCGCGCCGTCTACCGCCGGGTTCAGGAAATTCACCGACTGCCACGCGGCGGCGAGCGGTCCGGCCTCCGCTTCGCCATCTCCTACCAGGCAGGCAACGGTGAGCTCCGGGTTGTCGAAGGCAACGCCGAACGCGTGCGCGAGCGAGTAGCCCAGCTCACCGCCTTCGTGCAGCGTGCCTGGCGTGAGCGCCGTGAGGTGGCTGGGCCAGCCGCCGGGCCAGGAGAAATGGTGCACGAGTCGAGTAAGACCCGCGAGGTCGCGCGAGCAGTCGGGGTAGTACCTGCCGAGAGTTCCTTCGAGGAAGAGCTCCGCGAGCGGCGCGGGCGCGCCATGGCCCGTACCCACTATGAAGAGCATCCTCTGCTGCGTCTCGCGGATGAGCCGGCTCAGGTGGCCGTAGACGAGATTGATTCCCGGAACGGTGCCCCAATGACCGAGGAGCCGCGGCTTGATGTGCTCGGCGCGCAGCGGCTCGCGAAGGAGTGCGTTGTCGCGCAGGTAGAGTTGCGCGACGCCCAGATAGTTCGCCGCGCGGAAGTTCGCCTGCAGCTCCTCGAGCTGCCGCGTACGGTCAGTCATGATCTGCTCCTCCTGATTGCAGCACGACGCGCGATGTGTGCCGCGCGATCATGCTTTCCTCGTCCGTACGGACGACGTGTACCGTGGCGGCCGATCCGGCGCGCGAGATGACCGGGCTGCCGGCGGCGTTCGCCGCGGCGTCGAGCTGGATGCCGAAGCACTCGAGCGAACGGCAGATGCGCTCGCGGATCTCCGGCGAGTTCTCGCCGATCCCTCCGGTGAATACCAGGGTGTCGAGTCCGCACAGCGCCGCCACGTAGGCGCCGAGGAACTTGCGGATCTGGTAGCAGAACACGGCTATGGCGTCGGCCGCTCGCCGGTCGCTCGCCGAGCGCGCCTGAAGGTCGCGCATGTCGGAGGCGGTGCGCGAGATGCCGAGGAGCCCGCCTGATCCGCTCACCACCGCTGCCACCTCGCCGGCTGACATGGAGCGCTCATTCAGCAGGTAGAGGAGGATTCCGGGATCGATGTCGCCGGAACGTGTGCTCATCACGAAGCCGCCCAACGGCGTGAAGCCCATGCTCGTGTCGATACTCCTGCCGTCGGCGATCGCGGCCATGCTCGCGCCGTTGCCGAGATGGGCGACTATCGTTCGTGCGCCGAGCTGGCCGCGATCGCGCAGCTCGGCGGTCACGTACTCGTAGGAGAGACCGTGAAAGCCGTAACGCACGACGCCCGCATCCGCGAGCTCTCGCGGTATGCCGTAGAGCCGCGCCTCTACTGGAAGGTCGGCGTGGAAGGCGGTGTCGAAGCACGCCACCTGTGGGAGCGACGGGCTCGAGCGGGCGATGGCGTCGAGCGCGGCGATCTCTCCCGGGAGATGCGCCGGAGCCAGGGGGATGAGCCTTTCCAGCGAATCCCGAACGCGCGGCGTGACGAGAACCGGCTCGCGATGCTCTCGGCCACCGTGCACGATGCGATGTCCCACGGCCGCGATACCGCTCCATACGCCACCGCGGTCGAGCTCCGTGACGAGCCAGTTGAGCGCCGCATCGCGATCCGGGATTTCCACTTCGAGCGATCGCGCGTCGTCACCGGCCGCGCTGACATGGATCGCGCTCGGGGTGCGACCGATCCCTTCGATGGCTCCGTGGCGGATTCGCTCGACGCGATGCGAACCGCCATCAGGCGCGCCGTCGGCCTGGCGCACCTCGAAGAGGGCGAACTTGAGGCTCGAGGATCCGGTGTTCAGCGCGAGTATCTGCACTGGCGTCCCTCCCTGGAGTACCGCTGGTGTGGTCGCGAAATCGGGGCAAGATGCCGGCCGAGCGCGAGAGGCGGCGCGCGACAGGTCACGCCGGTCTTCTCCCCGGCTCCCCGCGGATTAAGATTCGAGAGTTGCCGGCCCGGGCGATCCCGCGCTGGTATCGGCCATTTTCGGACCCGGTAGCTCAGTTGGTAGAGCAACGGACTTTTAATCCGTAGGTCGTGGGTTCGATCCCCACCCGGGTCATTACTCCCCACAACGAGTCACAGCGCTTCCGGTCTTCGCGGCGTCTGGCGGCCACGGCGCAGACTATGACAGATCGCTGGATGCCAGCGCCTTCGCTCGCGCTCGATGACATCTCGAAGTCGTACGGCGCCGTCCGCGCTCTCGCCGACGTCACGCTCTCCGTGGGGGGCGGCGAGTGTCTGGCGCTCGTTGGCGAGAGCGGTTCGGGAAAGACGACGCTCCTCCGTTGCATCAATCGCCTGGTGGATCCGGACAGCGGTGTGGTGCGCATAGACGGCCGCGATGCGAGCTCGCTCGACGTCATCGAGTTGCGCAGATCGATCGGCTACGTTCCGCAGGAGGGCGGCCTCCTCCCTCACTGGCGCGTGCGCCGCAACGTCGGTCTCGTTCCCTGGCTGCGCGGCTCGACCGACGAGTCGCGCCTCGCGGATGACGCGCTGGAGATGGTGGGACTCCCCACGGAGACCTTCGGCGCCCGGTGGCCCGACGAGCTCTCGGGCGGACAGCGGCATCGTGTGGCGGTTGCGCGCGCCCTAGCGGGCGGTCAGTCGCTGATGCTGCTCGATGAGCCGTTCGGCGCGCTCGATGCCATAACTCGCCACGACCTGCAGCGCATGGTAGTCGAACTGCGCGCGAGGCGGCCGCTCACGATCGTTCTCGTCACACACGACATCCACGAGGCGATGTTCCTGGCAGATCGAGTCGGGGTGCTGCGCGCGGGAAGACTCGAGCAGCTGGCCACTCCCGAGTCGCTCGGTGCCGAACCCGCCACGCCCTACGTGGCGCAGCTTCTGGCGAGAGCCGAGCTGCTACGTTCGTGAGATTCGGCTGCTCCGTTTCGCTGCTCCTCGCGGCGACTTCGCTGGCGACGGTCAGTCCCGCTGTTGGCCAGACCGGTGCGGCGCCGGCGAGGGAATCGGCGCGCCCTGTCGTAGTAGCGTCGAAACCCTTCGGCGAATCGTATCTGCTGGCCGAGATGTTCTCGCAGCTTCTCGAGTCCGAGGGGATCGAGGTGCAGAGGAGACCCGGCCTCGGCGCCACCACCGTCGCCTTCGATGCGCTGCGCTCGGGCGCGATCGATGTCTACCCGGAGTACACGGGCACCGGGCTGCTGGCCATTCTCCACGAGGAGCCACGCGGCGACGCGCGGCGCGTCTTCGCCGAAGTGCAGCGGCAGTTCGGCGCGCGTTACGGGCTTCGCTGGCTTCCGCCACTGGGCTTCGAGAACGGTTACGCGATATCGGTGAGAGCGGAGACCGCGCGGCGCTACGGCCTCGCCACGCTGAGCGATCTCGCGAGGGTGGCGCCGCGACTCACGGCCGGGCTCTCTCCCGACTTCATCCAGCGCGCCGATGGCCTCCCCGGTCTGGCGCGCGCCTACGGGCTCCGCTTCGAATCGGTGCGGCCGCTCGATCAGGCGCTCAAATACCGCGCGCTCGCGTCGGGCGGGGTGGACGTGGTGGACGGCTATTCCACCGACGGTCTCATCGCGCGCTACGAGTTGGTGGTGCTGCGCGATGATCGGCACTTCTTCCCACCCTACGAGGCGGCGGCGCTGATCGGCGCCAGGCTTGCGCAGGAAGACCCGAGGGCGGTGGCGGTGCTCACGCGGCTGAGCGGTATGCTGAGCGACTCCACCATGCGCGCGTTGAACGAGCGGGTGGAGAGCGGCAACGAATCGATAGCACGAGTCGCTCGCGATGCACTGCGCGAGCTTCACCTCGTCGGCGCGCCGGGAGATTCCACGGCATCCACGAGTACCGGCGCCGGCGCCGAGGGTGGATCCTTCCTGAGCTATCTCTGGGGGAGACGCGCGGCGCTGGGTGCTCAGACCCTGCGACACGTCGAGCTCGTGGGGGCATCGCTGCTCGCGGGAATCATCCTGGCGCTGCCTCTGGCGCTCATCCTCGAGCGGGCGAGCAGAGCAGCCGAAGCGACGCTGCGAGTGCTGGGGCTACTGGAGACGATTCCGAGCATCGCGTTGCTCGCGTTCATGATCCCGCTCTTCGGCGTCGGCTTCTGGCCGGCGGTGGTGGCGCTCTGGCTGTACTCGCTCTATCCGATCGCCCGCAACACGTACACCGGAGTGCGCGATGCCGACCCCGCCGCGGTGCACGCGGCCAGAGCGCTCGGCATGACGCCGATGCAGGTGCTGCGCTACGTGCGTACGCCCCTGGCTGCGCCGAGCATCATGGCCGGGATCAGGACGGCCGCCGTGATCAACGTGGGTACCGCAACGCTGGCCGCGTTCATCGGGGCGGGGGGGCTGGGCGAGCCGATCGCGACGGGTCTCGCGCTGGCGGATACCCGTCTCATTCTATCGGGCGCTCTTCCGGCGGCGCTTCTCGCGCTCATCGTGGATGGTGTGCTCGCGCGCGTGGAGCGCTGGACCACGCCCGCGCCGCTGCGACACCGGGCAGGTCGTTGAAAGGGGTACGATGCGGCACTCACCTTGCCAACATATGCGCAGGGGCACAGTGTGTGGGAGCGGAGGAGCAGTAGATGGCATCCAATACGACGAGAGATTCGCTGGTCGCGGTCGGCGGTATAGGACTCGGGGCCGGTCTGATGTTCATCTTCGATCCGAGCGCGGGGCGCGGGCGAAGGGCGCGGGTGCGCCGCGCGCTCGAGCGCATCGGCAGACGAAGGCTATCGAACGAAGCGATCGAGGCACGCGTCCGGTCGGTGTTGGCGCGATCGGTCTCGCACCCGTCGGCCATCACGGTGGATGTGAGACAGGGCCTCGTGGTGCTCGGCGGCCAGGTCATCGCGCGCGAGGTCGATGGCTTGCTCAGACGCGTGCGGCGTGTGCGTGGGGTACGCGGCGTGCGCAGTCGCATGGAGGCACACGACTGGGCAGCGGATGTCCCGGAACTGCAGGGGATCGCCATTCGACCGCGTCGGCTGGCTGGATGGGAAGTTCTCGGCTGGCGCTGGCCGGCTGGAGCGGGAATAGTGGGCGGAACGGCGCTGGGGGCGCTGGCGGTGAGAAGAGCGCGCGCTCTCAGGTAGCGTCGGGAGTCTGCTCCTCGTCCACGTCTTCCTCGTCGTCCATCGCGAGCGCCGCGCGGAGCTTGCGTCCCAGTGTGGGGCGCGAGATCCCGAGGATTCTTGCGGCGGCGCTCCGATTGCCGCGCGTGATCTGAAGCGTGAGGCGCACCGCCTCCTGCTCGATCAGCTCCAGCGACTTCCCTTCGGGCGGGATGCGGATCTCGCGCGCCTGTTCGGATCCGGTAGTGGCCGGGAGAATAGTGCGCTGCTGGAGCATCAGGTGCTCCGGGCGGATCACGTTGCCGTCGCTGAGAATCGCTGCGTGCTCGATGACGTTCTTGAGCTCGCGGATGTTACCGGGCCAGTTGTGCGCTTCGAGCGCCGCGGTCGCGGATGCGTCCAGCACCTTGGGGGCGAGCCCCTGCTGCTCCGCGAGCTCGGCGAGGAAGTGGCGGGCGAGGATCGCAACGTCGCCCGTGCGATCGCGCAGGGGAGGGAGCGCGATCCGGAAGACGTTGAGTCGGTAGTAGAGGTCCTCGCGGAACTCGAGCCGCGCGACCGCGTCGTGCAGCGACGGATTGGCCGCGGCGATTATCCGGCAGTTGATCTCCACTTCATCCAGCCCGCCGAGCCGGCGTACGCGGCGATCCTCCAGCGCGCGCAGGAGCTTCGGCTGCAGACGGGGCGGCAGCTCCGCGATCTCGTCCAGGAAGAGCGTTCCACATCCAGCGAGCTCCATCAGACCGCGCTTCTGCGCGCGCGCGTCGGTGAAAGCACCGCGTTCGTGGCCGAAGAGCTCCGACTCGAGCAGCGTCTCCGGGATCGCCGCGCAGTTCACCGCCACGAACGGCTCGCCGCGCGCGGGCCCCTCGTAGTGTACCGCGCGCGCGAAGAGCTCCTTCCCCGTACCTGTCTCGCCCATGAGAAGGACGGTGGTGAGGCGGCTCGTCGCGACCTTGCGCGCGCGCTCGATCGCGTCACGCAGTACTTCGCTGTCACCGACTATGCTGGCCAGTCCGAGCTTCACCGAACCTTCCGCGCGCCGCCTGTCGAAGTGCGTGACCGCGGCGGGCGTGGAGAGGATTCCCCGTCCCGCGCTGGGCGCCACGCGGCGCGCGCTTCCTTCGCTCGCCTGCTGCGCGGAAGAGGGATCGCGGCTCGCGAGGGGATCCTTGTCGTCGGGGAGGAATGGTGACATCAGGGCTGTTCGGTTCGGCCTGTCCATGTTTCAATCAAGACGATCGGGAGTCGTAGTCGCCACCAGTGCGCCCGGTGAGTCGCTGCCGCAACGCTTCCACTTCGGGGCTGGCGCCGAGCGCGGTGAAACCGGCGAGTGCTTCCCGCCAGAGATCGATCGCGCGTCCGTGCTCGCTGCTCTCGTGGTAAACGTTGCCCAGCTCCGTGAGGATGCGCGCGCGCGTGAGAACGTCTTCGCTATTCTCGGCGAGCACCGCAGCCTCTTCCAGCCGCGAGGCTGCTTCGGCGAGCTCGCCACGCGCACGACTCACCCGCGCGCCAACGAAGAGCGCCTCCGCTCGTAAGGGACGCTCCTGACGCCGTTCCGTAATAGCGGTGGCGCGCGCGTGCTCGCGTTCGGCCTCATCGAGCCTGCCGCTCGAGAGATGCAGGAGCGCTCGTCCGAGCGCGATGCGCGCCTCGGTGAGCCGATCGGCGCGTGCCGAAGCCAGCTCCTCCGCCTGATCGAACGCCTGAGCCGCTTCCGCGAAGCGACCGCTCTCGATGTGCGCGAGTGCGATCCTGTGCAGCGCCAGACTGACGCCTTCATCGTCGCCCGTGGCCCGGAGCGAGCGGAGGCTCATGTGGTAACGAACGCGCGCACCCTCGAGGTCGCCCTGGATCTGGGCGATCGCTCCGAGACTCTGCTCGATCAGCGCGTACAGTCGCTGGTCGCTGGCCGCCGCGGCGTTGAGTGACGCGTCGCCGTAGAGCTGGCGAGCGGTAGCGACGTCGCCCCGTCTGAGGTGGATGGCAGCGAGCGCGTTCTGGGCGCTCGCGACGCCATCGGAGTACACTACGTAGTGGGCGATGTCGAGACTGCGCTTGAGGAGGCAGTCGGCTTTCGCCGTCTCGCCGAGCTCGCGGAGGAGAGTCCCCTTCCAGCGATAGAGGTCCGCGTGGAAGGCGCCGGGAGGGAGGCCGGAGATCATGGACGCAGCCATGTCGTACGCCACGAGCGCCTCCGCGGCCGCGCCGCGCCGCTCGAGCTCGCGAGCGCGTGCAACCAGGAGCCGTGTGTCCTGCACGAAGTCGATGGTGCGTTGCTTGATCGGCATGACTCGAAGCGATCGCGGTTGTCACCCGCCACGTATGACCGAAGGCGAGTGTCCTCATCGTGGCGCGCTCCAGCCTCGCGGCTGCGACGCGGCGCTACAGCAAGCAGACGCGCGACTGCCGAGAAGGCAACACGCGTGCCCATGCTAAGCTGTTGATCGTCAGCGAGTTACGCTAACGCGGCCGGACGCGGTCCGAACCGAGTTGCGAGAAAAATTTGCAAGGTGGGAAGAAACGTTACAGCCGCCGACCCGCCTGATCGTGACTCTCCAGGCCGGATGTCGCCGCACCTTTTTCGGCCAGCACGTGCTCGTAGACCATGCGCGAAATGTCCGCCATCATCGAGCGCGCAATTTTTTCGTCGGGGATGCCGCGCGTGAGAATCACCAGCACGTAGGGCCCGGCGTCGCGTGGGTAGACGATCGCCGCGTCGTGCAGATGCGCGGTTATCTGCCCGGTCTTGTGCGCCACCGGCGTACCGGGAGGGAGACCGGCGGGGATCTCATCGTTGAACTCCTGGTGCAGGAGGATCTGACGCATCGCCTCACAGCTCGCTGGCGAAGCGGCCCGGTTCTCCTGGATCGCTTCCATGATGATCGCGAGATCGCGCGCGGTGGTCGTGTTATTCATACCGCGCTCGTACGCCTTCTCGTCCTCCACCCCGCGCAGCACCTGGATCTTGTCGGCGCCGAGCGCGCGCATCGCCGCCGTGGTACGCTGCGCACCGACGAGAGCGATGAGCGCGTTGGTGGCGAGGTTGCTCGATCTCGTGATCATGTGATACATGAGGTCGCGCACGCTCACGCGCTGCCCTACGAGTCGGTAGACGGTGCTGTCGGAGTCGTCGCCGCTGTTCAGCGAGTAGAGAGAGCCGTCCACGATGGAGCCGAACTGATTGGCGAGGAGGATCTTCTGATCGAGCGAGAGGCCGTGGGAGTCCACCTGTCGGAAAAGCTCGATCATCACCGGCACCTTCATGGTGCTCGCCGCGTGCATGGACTCGTCAGCGTCTATGTACAATGTATCCGACGGAGAGCCCAGGCGATGGAAAGCGATCCCGACCTCGGCGCCGGGAACCTGCTGCACGCGCTCGCTGATGCGGGTCGCGAGCGAGTCGTTCGTGACGGGACCGCCGACTGCGGCGAGGAGGCAGAGGATCGTAAGCATGCGCAAGAATATAGGGGCCGCTCAGTGGTGGGCAAACGAGTTGCTTTCGGTCGCCTGGCTCGTGTTGCGTAATATCGGGACAGTCCTCAGGTTGCCTGGACACCTATTCTCAGGCTTCTCATGCAGCAGAGCGAAAGCGACAACGACTCAGCCACAGCGCCTATCCAGGGCCAGAGGTCGCGGCTGCGCTTCACCGACTTCATCTTCCGCCGCGCCAGCGATGGCCGTTGCACGGCAGAGGTGGAGCTGGAGTGGACGGAGGGGCTGCGCGTGCGCGGTAGCGCCACGGGCCAGTCCAGCCCCACGGTCGATCTTCGCGTGGCTGCCGAGGCCGCGTTGAGGGCGATCGAGGCGTTCAGCGAAGGGTCCATGGCCTTCGACCTCATCGGAGCGAAGGCCGTTCGCGCCTTCGATGCCAACGTCGTCATCGTTTCCGTGGAGAACAGGCGTGATGGCCCGCGGCGTCTGCTCGGAGCCTGCCTGGTGGAGGACGATCCCTGCCGCGGTGCGGTAGTGGCGGTCCTCAGCGCCACCAACCGAGTCCTGGGGAACTTCATCGCCACGAGGTGAGGCGGGCTGGCCGCGCAGCGGCCGACGCATCGAGCCTCTTCTATCACAACCACAGCCAGCACCAGCGCCAATGGATCTCTCCCTTCCACCCCGAACACCGATCCACCGCCGCGCATGGTGGTTGGCCATATTCGTCACGGCCGCGTGCCACTCGGCGCGTCCCGCACAGCCGCCCACGCCGGTGGCGATCGAGGTGGCGAGCGCGAACCGGCTGGCCGATTCACTGAGCGCACCGCTGGACAGCGCGGCCGTACGGCCGCACGAGGTGACGGGTGAGGCCTTGCAGATGTTCGGCGACTCCATGGGTGTTCAGGCCGCCGAGCCGGTGGAAGAAGAGCCCACCTGGGACATCGATGTCCGCTCCTACGAGACCCACGAGCGCGTCGCATACTTCATAGACCGGTATCAGCACTCGGCGCGGCAGAGCTTCGCGAAGTGGCTCGAGCGCGGCGGCC
>DATCXR010000003.1:0-7804 GCA_036565685.1 Gemmatimonadaceae bacterium | reverse complement strand
CGCGCGATCGCATCGACGAGCCGGTTCCAGCTCGCGGTCTCTTCGCCGAGTCGCTTCCGGCCCGTCGGAGTCAGCTTGTAGTACTTGGCCCGCCGATTATTGTCTGACGTTCCCCATTCACCGGCTATCAATCCCTGGTGCTCGAGTCTGTAGAGCGCCGGGTAGAGCGCGCCCTGCTGAATCTCGAGCGCGCCGCCGGAGATCTGCTCGATGCGGAGCAGCACTCCGTAGCCATGCAGCTTCCCGAGGGATACGGCCTTGAGAATCAGGATGTCGAGGGTGCCGGGGAGGAGCTGTACCTTCGGGGTCAACGGTCTCTCCTAGTCTGCTTAGGAGAGCAGTATTCACCGCTGGGGTCGAGCTGTCAAGGATGGTCGTGTTGCGCCACAGTGGCTCGTTCAGCGTCCGCGACGCCACGTATTTCTTCGGTGCGTTCATGATATCACCGAGAAGGTCGCTCGGCGGGAGTGGCTCGGAGGCCTCGGCGTGCGTCTCGTGGACAGACGAGCCGGCGCGGGTCGGCCGGCGCGAGGGCCGTGGTGCGCATCCAGGGGCGAATGTCTGGCGAGCTCCGCGAGTGATCTGCATCTTCCGGCTGAATGTCGAGCCGCACACTCCTGACCCAGCGCCTCCAGCGCAACCATCGGAGGGGACACGAATGCTTCGTGAAGTGACACTGGCGGCCGCCCTCGGGTCGCTCGTCCATGGACTGGCTCTCGCGCAGCAGACAAAGGCCCCGCCAACCGCTGCCGACTCGGCCGCGTACTCCGCGCTCGTCGCGCGCGCGCGGGCGGGCGATACGACGGCTGACTTCACTGCGCTTCGTATGCTCTACGTGAAGTTCGCCCCGGATAGTCCGAGCGGGCCGACGCCAGCGGAACTGTTCGCCAGGGCGCGGAAGGCGTCCGATTCTCTCGTCGCACGCGCGCAAGTCGATTCGGTTCTCGACAGGTACTACGGCCACATCCAGGCCCACATCGATGCCGAGCGAGTCTTTCGCGAGCGCGGCGACAGCACGCGCGCTCGAAGCGAGGACGCGATCGTGCGCGCGTTTCTCGCGTCGATCGGCGCAAACGGCGGCCTCACGCGGGATACCGCGATGCCGGTGACGAACCTCGCGGAGGAATACGCCTTCCTCGCTTCGAAGGGCATGCGCCGCGAGGGACAGGCTCTCGTCACGTGCGGTACCGGACGCTGCGATGCGCTTACGGGGGCGGACTCCGCTACCGGAACGCGCGTCACCTACTATTTTCGGCTTTCCTGGTGGTGAAAGGTGTGTTGCTGCCCAGATGACCGGGGACACACCCTGTATTTCGGCGGACCGCAGTAACTTTCGCGGCCGGCTCCGCGCTGATTCCCGAAGGAGCTTCGCGACGACCCCTGGCTTCTCGTCGCCTTCCGCGAGCGCGCGCTGCACTTCGCGCTCGCGGTAGCCGTCATGGTCGCTACTGCATGCGCATGCTGGGGTGGTGCCGGCTGACCCCGTCGGTCGTCGCTCAGCGCGCGAGCAACTCCTCGAGCGCGAGCCGACTCTTAGGAGGAAGCTGCCGCTCCGCTATGTAGCGGGTCACGATCGCGAGCGCGTCGTCCACGTTGCCGATGTTCAGGTAGCGCAGCAGATATCGAACGTCGTCGAGATCGTGGAACTCCTCGCCCAGGCGCATCGACGCGCACTTCATCGCCAGGAGGTACTCGGGCCTGGCGACGAACACGCGCAGGTGCGGTAGCTCCAGGTACGAGTCGAAGTCGCCGCGCGGGCTCAGATATCCCTTGACCGCGTCATTGAGCCAGTCGTCTGGCACGCCTGCGCGCGCCGCGACCCGTGCGGCCGCACGCCGGATCTCCGGTGCTGGGCGGAAGATAGCGTCGACATCGCGCGTCGACGGGCGAGCATCGAACGCGAGGCACATGACCGCGCCACCCACGAGGTATATCTCCCCCTCGATGCCCTCCGCGCCGAGCTGCGCATCGAGCAGGTCGAAGAGTCGGTGGATGTCGGCCTTCGTGAGCCGAGTGGGCTCAGACACGGTCGCCCACCGCGGCATCGACGAAGATATTGCGCCGCTTGAATGGCACTGGCGATGCGCGCAGCAGGTGTGGGCGCAGGCTCTCGAACGGCGCAGCGAAGTAGGGGCGCTCGAGCGGTTCTACATCGGCGGCCCACGAGGGCGGGGCAACGTGCTTCTGATTGCAGACTTGCTCCACCATTGCCGCGACGTAGTTGCGCAGGAAGTGGGAGAGCTTTCCGAGGTCGGCGTCGCCGACCGCATCCCGCAGCTCGGCGGGTCCGAGCGCCGTGAGGAAGTCGTTCAGTTCCGCGAGCGCGTAGCGGCGATCGTCATCATCGCCGAGCCGAGCGAGGATCGCCGCGAACTCGAGCCCCGCAGATGGCAGGGCACGCGCGAGCACGTATGCCGACACGTCCAGCCCGGCAGCCCTGGCCAGCCGCTTGAGCGCCGTCTTCTGGCGCGGCGTCACCCTGATCTGCAGCTGCCGAGTCTTGGATGTCATGCCCGGAAGATGGACACGGGCGAAGCGTGCGTCAATACGTATGTATTGACGCAGCTGGGGATGACGGGCTCAGGCCTATAATGTTGAGCTTGCTCAACATTATAGGCCTGACCCCGTCGTTTACCGTCGTTTAGCGGAAGCGCATCCCGTTCGGCGCGATCTCGCCGGGCTTCGGGATACGCGGCGCCTGGGATTGCGGCTTCGGCTTCGACCCCCGCCGCTGCCCCGTGCCCGCATTCTGCCCGCTCTCCTTCTTCATCGACAGCGCGATCCGGTTCCGCTCGAGGTCCACCGAGAGCACGCGCACGCGCACCTTCTGCCCCACCTTCACCACCGCGTTCGGGTCCTTCACATACCGGTCGGCGAGCTGCGACACGTGCACGAGTCCGTCCTGGTGCACGCCGATGTCCACGAATGCGCCGAAGGCGACGATATTCGTCACCACGCCTTCGAGCTCCATTCCCTCCGAGAGATCCTTCGGCTCGCGCACGTCTTCGCGGAAGGCCGGGGGCTCGAACGCCTCGCGCGGATCGCGGCCGGGCTTGCGCAGCTCGGCGAGGATGTCTTCGAGCGTCGGGAGCCCGACGTCGTCTCCCACGTAGCTCTCGAGCTTCACGCGCCCGATCTGCTTCTCGTTCCCCACCAGCTCCGCGAGCGGCACGCCGAGGTCGCCCGCCATGCGCTCCACGAGACGGTAGCGTTCCGGGTGCACTGCCGACGCATCGAGTGCGTGCTCCCCGCCGCGTACGCGGAGGAAGCCGGCCGCCTGCTCGAACGCCTTCGCGCCGAGCCGCGGGACGTCCATGAGCTCCCTCCGCGAGCGGAAGCCACCGCGCTCGTCGCGCGCCTTCACGATGTTCGCGGCAAGCGACGGCCCGATTCCGGCCACGTACGAGAGGAGCGGCGCGGATGCGGTGTTCACCTCCACTCCCACGCGATTCACGCAGCTCTCCACCACTTCGTCGAGCCGCTGCTTGAGCCGCGGCTGTGAGACGTCGTGCTGGTACTGTCCGACGCCGATCGACTTGGGATCGATCTTCACCAGCTCCGCCAGCGGATCCTGCAGCCGGCGCGCGATCGAGACCGCGCCTCGCAGCGACACGTCCAGATCGGGGAACTCTTCGCGCGCTATGTCCGACGCCGAGTAGACCGAGGCACCCGATTCGTTGACCACGACTACCTTGGGCCGCGCGAGCCCCCGCTCGCGCAGCGTCTCGCGCACCAGGGTCTCCGTCTCACGCGAGGCCGTGCCGTTCCCGATCGAGATCAATTCGGGATCGAAGCGTGCGATGTAAGCGAGGAGCGACGCGGCGAAGCGGTCTGACTGATGCAGGTAGAACGCGTCGGTAGCCAGCACCGCGCCGGTGCGCGAGACGACGGCCACCTTCACGCCGGTGCGGAACCCCGGGTCGAGCCCGATCACCACGTGCTCGCCGGCCGGCGGCGCGAGCAGGATCTGCTCGAGGCCGCGCCCGAAGATCGCGATCGCCTCCTCGTCGGCGTGGGTCTTGAGCTCCAGGCGCAGGTCCACCTCCACCGACGGCGCGATGAGCCGCTTGTACGCATCCTGCACGACCAGCCGCATCTGCTCGCGCGCACGATTGCTCTCGCCAAGCTCGCGCTCCATCTCGTCCACGATCCGCTCGGCCGGCGCCTCGATACTCCAGATGAGAAACCCCTCGGCTTCGCCGCGCCGGATGGCGAGCATGCGGTGCGAGGGGATCTCGTTCAGCGGCTGGCTGAAGTCGTAGTAGTCCTGGAACTTGGAGACTTCGTTCTCCTTGCCGGTGAGCGCGCGCGACCGCACGACTCCTTCGCGCCGCGTCACATCGCGAATCCGACCGCGCCGATCCGCGTCTTCCGCAACGCGCTCGGCGAGGATGTCGCGCGCGCCTGCGAGTGCGTGATCAACGTCCGGCACTTCCTTCTCAGGATCGACGAACGCCGCCGCTTCGCGCTCGAGCGCCGTCACGTCGTGCTCGCCGTTCCATAGCAACTCGGCCAGCGGCTCCAGCCCGCGCTCGCGCGCGATCATGGCGCGCGTGCGGCGCTTGGGCTTGAAGGGGAGGTAGAGGTCTTCGAGCGCCTGCTTCGTCTCGGCCGCCTCGATGCGACTCTTCAGCTCAGCATCGAGCTTCCCCTGCTCATCGATGCTCTCGAGGATCGCGGTGCGCCGCTCTTCCATCTCACGCAGATACTGCGCGCGGTCGCGCACGTCGCGGAGCTGAACTTCATCAAGGCCGCCCGTGGCCTCCTTGCGGTAGCGGGCGATGAAGGGGAGGGTATTTCCTTCGTCGAAGAGCGCGAGCGCGCCGGCAACCTGCTGGGTGGAGAGGGAGAGCTCTCGGGCGATAGTGAGGGTCAGGGACTGCGGAAGCATCGACATCGGTTCTGCTGAGGGTGAGGCGGTGGGACGGGTGGTGCGAGGTTGGAGAAGCGAAGATAACACGGGTGGCAATGATCGGCGGGGAGGACGACTGTGGCGGGATCGTGGCTGAATTCTGAGCGTGCGTCTGGAGATTTCGGCCGTGAACGACCATCTTCGCGCGTGGAAACTCGATGCCAGCAATCGAGATCGGCGTCGGGCAAACCGCATCATGTTCCCTCGTTCCATGAATAGATCTTCTCTCCGCCGCCTTCTCCTCGTAGTGCTCGTCGCCGTGCTCCCGGGTTGCGGGCACGACTCTGTTTCCCCGCCAGCGGCTGATACCCGGATCATTGCCTTCAGCTCGGGTGACGATATCAACGGCGGATCGGCGATCTTCCTCATGCATGCGGATGGCACCAATCAGGTTCAGATCACCACCTCCGGTGCCCACGATAAGTGGCCGAACTGGTCTCCCGACGGCACCATGATCGCATTCGAGACAGATCGCCTCGGAGCGTGGCCCGTATCGTGGGCAATGAATGCGGATGGGTCGAACGCGCATGTGCTCGTGCACGGATATGGCGCGCACTGGTCGCCCGATGGCACGAAGCTGCTATACAGCGGGTTCGCTCCCGAAGGTATTCCCGCTGTGTACATCGCGAATGCCGACGGCTCGTCGCCAGTTCGTCTAACGGCAAACCCCACGGGTGACTTGAGAGCCGCATGGTCTCCCGATGGAAAGCAGATCGTCTTCTCCGCCTTCCCTTCCGGCCCCGACGGCAACGTGGCGTTGTTCATCGTCCAAGCCGATGGGACGGGTCAGCGACGATTGACGTACACGAGCGGATCGAGCGACTACGCAGCGTGGTCGCCCGATGGAAGCCAGATCGCCTTCGAGTACCACGCCGAAAACGCGCCCCAGGCAATTCACATCATTCGTGTCGATGGCACAAACGAGCAGGCACTGACTCCGATCGGCTGCGGCAGTCCATCGTGGTCGCCCGATGGCGATCAGATCGCCTACAATTGCTCATTCGATCGGTCCCCGCTGCAGATCTACGTGATGAACGCGGATGGCTCCGACAAGCGAATCATCGGGACGCCAAGGCGCTATGGCTCCGGGCCGTCGTGGAAGCCGGTGCGGTGATACGAAGCTAAGCTGACATTCGGGGACGGGAGGCGTGCGCGTGAAACATCAGCTTCTCTTCGTCCAAGGGGGCGGAGCGGGTGTCCATGATGAATGGGACAACAAGCTCGTCGACAGCCTCAGGCGAGAGCTCGGGCCGAGTTACGAGATCCGCTATCCGCGGCTGCCGAACGAAGACGACCCGAGCTACGCCGCCTGGAAAGCGGCGCTGGAGAGTGAGCTCGCAGCGATGGAAGACGGTGTGATTCTCGTCGGTCACTCCGTCGGTGGAACGATACTGATCAACACGCTGGCGGAGCACCCGCCGGAGCGGGAGCTCGGTGCGATCTTCCTCATTGCAGCTCCCTTCGTCGGCGAGGGCGGCTGGTCGAGCGATGACCTGAAACCGCCCCGCGACCTCGGCGCACGACTTCCCGCAGGCGTGCCCATCTTCATCTACCATGGACTCGCCGATGATACGGCGCCGCCTTCGCACGCCGAGCTTTATGCGCGCGCGATTCCGCAAGCGCAGCTCCACCGCCTGCCTGCGCGCGACCATCAGCTCAACGACGATCTGAGGGAGGTTGCCGCGGCGATCGAATCGCTCGAGGCCTGACCTCGTCTGGCGATGCGGGCCATGAAGGACCATCTTCGCGTCTGGATAGCCGAGCTCGCGAGTGGGCTTCGGGCAGTCAGCAGCCCCTTGAAATCGAACGACCTTGGTCTTGGACTCGATGGTTGTACTGCGTGCCGCGCTCACTGGAGCTGGCAGGAGCCACTCCCTCCTCGCGATTGCCGGTGTTGTCTCCCTCGCCTGGCACGTACGACTTCTGCGACGGGCCATGGCGAGCCGCACGTGGCCGACAGTGCCCGGCCGGATACAGCGTGCTGAGCTCCGGGAAGGGACCGGCCGCGACACTGGACACGAGCACGCCTGGATCACCTATACCTATACAGTCTACGCGCGCAAGCTTAACGGATGGCGAGTTCGATTCGGATGGTGGGGCGACGACAATCAGGCGGCGGCCGAGGACTACCACATCTACGGGTCCCAACGCGACGTCACGGTATACTACAATCCCGACGACCCGGAGCAATCAGTCCTCGAACCGGGTCCGGTCGCGAGCCTCTGGCTCGGTCTCGCCGCGTCAGTGGGCGTCGTCGCGTTTGCATGCTGGTGGCTCTCCTCCCACTGAATGCGTGACTCCCAAACCCGACTTGCGTTTGCTGCCGCCAAGAGGCATAAGACCCCCCTGGGACGGAGCTGCGGCCCGGTCTTCCGGGTGGAGAGTCGGGCCCGCTCCCGGAGGCGCGTACATTCTATCTTGGCCTGCCCGATCGCTTCGCTCGTCTGCTGGATCTCGCTCGCCCGGCTCTCGACCAGGTCTTCCGTGATTGGTATCAACGCCCCGTCTCGAGCGACATCTGGCAGGACGTGAAGTTTGCGGGCTTCGGCCTGGAAGATCCACGAGCACACCCGCTAGAGTGGGACACGTCCTTCGAGGCCACAGGCCCAAAGTGGCTAGGTATCACGATCCTCTTTCAGGATGACACGCCCAGCGCTCCCGTAGTGGATACCTAGCCATGCGATCTTTCAGATGCTCTAGTGCAGGGGTCTCCGGGTGACCGTCCGGAGACCCCTGTGCACTCTCTTCCTATATCAGGGTGATCACGCGCTGACCTGTACACGCTCTCCGCGTGCATTGACGACGCCCTCCTTGTTAGGCACCTCGAAGTACTCGTTCTTGCTGAAACGTCCCACGGCCGGCTCGATGAAGTCGCGGACGTCATCGATCGTG
>DATCXR010000121.1:0-7437 GCA_036565685.1 Gemmatimonadaceae bacterium | reverse complement strand
TCTCGCGCGCGAGATCGCGGAGCTGGACGCGGCGCACGAGCGCAATGGGAAGGGCGGCACGGAAGCCGACGAGTCGTACCACGCACGACGCGCTGAGCTCAAGCGCGCACTTGCTGCCGAGCTTGACGCTCGCAGGAGCCGCGCATAGCTTCACCCGCGAACTGATGGACTTTGCGGATGCGGGTCACGGAAGCCGGTGCAATTCCGGCGCGGTCCCGCCACTGTAACGGGGATTCCAAACGTTCGGCTCGAGATGCCACTGACGCAGAGTCGGGAAGGCGAGCCGCACGCCCCGGAGCCAGGAGACGCCTCGCGTCCGCGCCACTCTAGCAGACCCTCGGCAGAAGGGCTGGTGGCGTAGAGCGCTTGCGTGAGCACCGCGCTCCATCGCACACGGGCACCTTCCCACGGGGAAGGTGCCCTTCGTGCTTCTGCGTACGCTCTCGGCGGTTCTGATCTTCGTGACGCTCGGCTGCACCGAGCGGGGAAGCGCGGCGCGCGCCGCCGCGGCGGATGCGGATGACTTCGGCGTGCCGGTGCACGCTGGTACGCCGAGCGACCCGGCGCGCATCGTATCGCTCAATCCAACCACCACCGACCTCCTCTTCGCCATCGGAGCCGGTCCGCGCATGGTTGGCCGCACCGAGTGGGATCGCTGGTCGGACTCCGTGCGCGCCGTTCCGGACCTCGGGCCGGGGCTCCGGCCCAACGTGGAGGCGGTGCTGGCGACCCGCCCCGATCTCGTGGTGCTCTACGCGAGCGCAGACAATGCCGACGCCGCCAGGCAGCTGCGCGCGGCGGGCGTGAGCGTGGTCTCGCTCAAGGTGGACCAGCTGTCGGACTTCCGTCGTGCCACGATTCTCCTCGGCGCGGCCACCGGCGAAAGCGAGCGTGCGCGCGGGGTAGTGGACAGCGTCACCGCGACGCTGGACAGCGTCCGCGCGGTGACGCGCGGCCTCGCACACCCGAGCGTCTTCTGGCACATCTGGGACGCGCCGATCATCACGATAGGGCGGGGGAGCTACATGAACGATCTCGTGGAGATCGCGGGCGGCCGCAACGTGTACGGCGACGTGGCGGCGGCATCGCCCACGGTTTCGATAGAGGACGTGATCCATCGCGACCCCGAGGTGATCATCGCGGGTCCGGTGGGTGCGGCGCACATGCGTTCGAGCACCATCTGGCGTTCCGTGAACGCCGTTCGGCGCGGCAGCATCGCCGTGGTGGACACCATGCTGGTGGGGCGTCCTGGCGCGCGTCTCGGCGAGGCGGCGGTCTCCATCGCGCGACTCCTCCATCCCGAAGCGAAGGCGCTGCCGTGACGCGCGTCGCTTTCTGGGGCGTGGGTGTGGCGGTGCTCTGCGCTCTCCTCGTGGCGGCCGTGGCTCTGGGCACGGTGCCGATCGACCCCGCCGCGGTGGCTTCCGCGGTGGCGGGGAGGGGAGATGCCGAGACGCTGGCCATCGTGCGGACGCTCCGTCTCCCGCGAGCCGTGCTCGCGCTCCTCGTGGGTGCGGCGCTCGGGATCTCGGGCGCGGCGCTTCAGGGGTCGCTCCGAAATCCGCTGGCGGAACCGTATCTGCTCGGTGTCTCAGGAGGCGCTGCCGTCGGTGCAGTCGCAGCGGTGGCGCTCGGCATCACGGCGATCGGGGCTCTCCCTCTCTTCGCCTTTGCGGGCGCGGCGGCGGCCGTGCTCACGGCACTCGCCGTTTCGCGGGCGCTGGGCGGCGGGCGCGCCGACCCACGCGTGCTCCTCATGGCGGGAGTGATCATCGGCGCCTTCGCGAACGCGGCGATCATGATTCTGCTGGCGGGCGCGCCGCCCAACACCGTACGCGGCGCTCTCTGGTGGATGATGGGATCGCTGTCGGGTGCGGGATGGGGCGAGGTGCGCTGGCTCGCGCTCTACACGCTGCTGGCTGGAGGCGCGCTCCTCTGGCGCGCGCGGGAGATCGACATTCTCGCGCTCGGCGAGGAACCGGCCGCGGGGCTCGGGATGGACGCGAGGCGCGCCGGCCAGCGGGTCTATCTGATCGCGTCGTTTCTCGCCGCGGCTACCGTCGCGGCGGCGGGGCTGGTGGGATTCGTGGGACTGGTAGTGCCGCACATCGTACGCGCGGCGGGGATTCGCAGGCACCGAGCGCTCCTCGCCGGCTCCGCCGTCGCCGGCGCGGCGCTCGTGATACTGGCCGACATCATCGCGCGCGTGGCGCATCCGCCCCTCGAGCTCCCGCTGGGCGCAGTCACCGCTCTTGTCGGCGTGCCCTTCTTCCTCCTGCAGCTGCGACGCCTCGTATGATCGCGTTCGAGGAGATCGTAGCGCGCTACCCGCGCTCGCAGCGTCCTGCGCTCGACGGCGTCACCCTGGCGGCGGAACGCGGCCGGATCACCGCCGTGGTGGGTCCCAACGGTAGCGGCAAGAGCACGCTCGTGCGGGCGCTCCTCGGGATGGTGCCGCTCGAGGGTGGGGCGATCAGCGTGGATGGCGAGTCGCTCGCATCCATCGACCGTCGCGAGCTGGCGCGTCGCGTGTCGGTAGTGACGCAGAGCGAATCGATCACCTTCGCGCTCCCGGCGCGTGAGTACGTGGCGCTCGGTCGCTATCCGCACGAGAGCACGTGGAGCGCGGAGGGCGCCGACGATGCCGCAGCGATAGATCGCGCGATGCAGCTCGCGGGCGTGGGGTCCATGGCTGCGCGCGGAACCGATGAGCTCTCGGGCGGCGAATGGCAGCGAGTGCGTATCGCGCGCGCTCTCGCGCAGGGCGGACGCGCGCTCGTGCTGGATGAGCCGTCCACCTTCCTCGACGTGGGCCACGAGATGGCGATGTTCGAGCTCTTCGCGCGACTGGCGCGCGACGACATGGCGGTGCTCCTCGTGAGCCACCAGCTCAACCTCGTCGCGCGGTTCGCCGATTCGATCGTGCTCCTCGATCACGGCCGCGTCGCGGCCTCGGGGTCGCCGTCCGACGTCATGCGCGCGTCGGTGCTCGAAAGAGTATACGACTGGCCGCTCGTGATCACTCGCGACCCGGCGGTCGGCGCCCCGGCGCTTCTTCCACTACGCAAGCCAACGGTATGACTGACCAGAGACACGGAGCAGCGCACACGATGAACGATCATCGCACGGATCACCCGACCTCACCGCTTCCACGAGGTGCATCGGGAGCGACCACGCTTCCGGCGGCGGCCATGCTCACGCTGGCAGCGATGAGCGCGCTCTCCGCGCAGCCGCTGCGCGCGCAGGAGAGCGGCCGCGATACGGCTACGGTCCTCGCGCCGGTGGTCGTCACCGCTACGCGCCTCCCGGTCGTGGAGAACGCGCCCACCATCACCGCCACGGTGATCAGCGGAGCGGAGCTGCGCGAGAAGCAGATCACCACGCTGCAGGACGCCCTGCAGCTCGTGCCTGGCGTGCTCGCGGCACGCAGCGGATCGTACGGCGGCCAGACGTCGCTCTTCGTGCGCGGCGGCCAGAGCGACTACGTGCAGCTGCTCGTGGATGGCGCACCGGTGAACGATCCGGGCGGGTTCCTGGACATCGCCAACGTCGGGGTCGACAACGTGGAGCGCATAGAAGTCGTGCGCGGCCCGGCGAGCGTTCTCTACGGGGCGAACGCTGTTACGGGCGTGGTGCAGATCTTCACGCGCGACGGCCGCGGACCTGGCCGGGTCACGCTCGGGCTGAGCGGCGGGAGCTACGGTGCACGCGACGGTCAGATCGCGGTGCGCGGCGGGAGCGAGCGCGCGAGCGGCTCGATCTCCTTCGCGCACCACGGAGCCGATGGCATATACGACTTCAACAACGAGAGCCGCGAAGACTCGTTCAGCGGCGCGCTGCGGCTGGAGCCCGACGATCGCTCTGACATCCGACTATCACTCAGGCGAGTGAACGCGCGCTCGCACATCCCGACCAACGGCTTCGGCGTTCCGGAGGACAGCAACCAATTTCACGACGTGACGCGCTCGATCGGCTCGCTCGATGCCGGTCGCTTCCTCACACGGCGGATGGAGGCCCGTATTCTCCTCACCGCCTCCGATGCGCACGCGAGATCCGCGGACCTGCCCGACACGCCCGACGAGCAATGCGCCTTCTGCTACGACGCACGCACCGGGACCTACCGGGCCGGCGCGGACGCACGCCTAGCCGTCTATGCATCGCGCGATCTCGCGCTGACGGCGGGAACGCTGTACGAGCGCCAGCGGCAGCACACTTCGGGCTCCGACGCACGAGGGCGCACCGTGAACGCCTTCTACGGGCAGGCCGCGGGCAACCTCGGGGAGCGTGCTTCCTACGGCGCGGGCGTGCGGGTGGACGACAATACGGCATTCGGAACGTTCACCACCTATCGCCTCTCCGCGGGCTACCGCTTCGGCGCGGCTACTCGCGTTCACGCCTCGCTGGGTACGGCTTTCAAGGAGCCGACCGTGGATCAGACATCGTCCACGTCGCCCTTCGTGCGCGGTAATCCGGAGCTGCGCCCGGAGCGCACCCGTAGCTGGGAGCTCGGTGTCTCGCAGTCGCTGCTGAACGGGTCCGTCGTTCTCGCGGCCACGTACTTCAACCAGCGCTTCCGCGATGTGATCCAGTACGATCCCATGCCGCCCGCGGAGGACGATCCCAACTACGTGAACGTGGGCGCCGCGCGCGCGAATGGCGCGGAGCTCGAAGCGCGGGCCGCCATCGCGCGCATCTGGAACGTGACCGCGAGCTACACGCGGCTCGCCACGCGCGTCACCGACGCGGGCGTCGACGCCGGGCCGGGTGCGACTTACGTACAGGGCGAGCGCCTGCTTCGCAGGCCAGGCGACCTCGCCCACCTCGGCGTCGGCGTGCGGCCGTCGCGGCGCGGCGCGCTGCACCTGGACGTAGCCTACGTCGGGAACCGCGTCGACATCGACTTCGCGCGCTTCGAGCGGGTGGAGGCGGAAGCATACACGACAGTGGACCTCTCGGGCGAGCTCTCGCTGCTGACGGCGCGCGACGCACCCGATCCGCTGGCCCTGACGATGCGCGTGGAAAACGTGTTCGACACGAGCTACCAGCAGATCTTCGGCTTCCGCAGCCCTGGTCGCGCGGTGCATCTCGGGGTGAAGATGCGGCTCGGATTCTGAGCGCTCGCGCCGCCCTCCGTGGCTATCTTTCGGGGATGCTGATTACCACTCCGGCCATCGTGCTCCACGCCTTCGACTACTCCGAGACGTCCCGGATAGTCCGCCTGGCCACGCGCGATGCCGGAGTGCAGTCGGCGCTCGCTCGCGGCGCGCGGCGGTCGCGGAGTCGTTTCGGGAGTGCCTTCGGTCTCTTCGCCGAGGGAGTTGCGCAGCTGCACGTCAAGGAGGGGAGGGAGCTGCAGACGCTCGGCGCCTTCGATGTGATGCGCGTGCGTCCCGAGCTGGGGACCGATCTGGGCCGCTTCGCCGGCGCGTCCGCCGTGGCCGAGTTGGTTCTCCGCTTCGGGACGGAGAACGAGGCAAACGAGTCGCTCTTCGATGCGCTGGTGGCGGCGCTGGACGCCATCGCCGCGGCGGAGCCAGCGCTCGCCATGGAGGCCGCGCTGGGCGGCGCGTGGCATCTGGTGGCGCAGCTCGGCTTCGCCCCCTCCGTCACGTCGTGCGGTGCTTGTCACGCTCCGGTGTCCGCGGAAGACGATCTCCTGTTCAGTCTCTCCGCGGGAGGTGTTCTCTGCGGCGCGTGCGCTGCCGGCTACTCGGGTGGCCGGCTCCTTCCGGCTCCAGCGCGCGCATGCATCGAAACGTGGAGCAGTGCCGGCAGGGTCGGCGTGCTCGCCGAACGCGACGCGCGCGCGCACCAGCGCCTCCTCCGGCAATTCCTGCAACACCACGTCTCCGATGGTCGCTCGCTCCGCGCGTTCGACGCATGGGAGAAAGGCGGCTGGGCCGCGCCGTGATTCTCGGCACTGCGGGGCATGTGGACCATGGTAAGACCGCGCTCGTGCGCGCGCTCACTGGCGTGGACACCGACCGCCTCGCCGAAGAGAAACGCCGTGGCATCACCATAGATCTCGGCTTCGCCTCGCTGCCGATGCCGGATGGGAGCGTGCTCGGCGTGGTGGATGTGCCGGGACACGAGGCTTTCGTGCGGAACATGCTCGCGGGCGCCACGGGAATCGACCTCGCTCTGCTCGTCGTCGCGGCCGACGAGGGAGTGATGCCGCAGACGCGCGAGCACCTCGCGATACTAGGCATCCTCGGCACGCGCGGCGGCGTGGTGGCGCTCACCAAATGCGATCTCGTCGATGCGGAGTGGCTGGAGCTCGTGCGCGAGGACGTGCGCGCGGCGGTCGCGGACACGCCGCTCGAGAGCGCCGCGGTGTGCGGCACGTCCACGGTGGATGGGCGCGGCCTGGACGAGCTGCGCGCGGCGATTCACGCGGCCGCCGCCACCATTCCCGCGCGCGCCGCGGATGACCTCTTCCGCCTCCCGGTGGATCGTGCCTTCTCCGTGCGCGGCACTGGTACCGTGGTGACGGGCACCGTCTGGAGCGGCTCTCTCGCGCGCGACGCCGCGGTACGCATACTTCCGGGCGAGCGGACGGCGCGCGTCCGAGGTATCGAATCACACGGCTCTGCGCGCGCGGAAGCGGTACCGGGAACGCGCACCGCGATCGCGCTCTCGGGTGTGGAGGTGAGCGACCTGCATCGCGGGTCGGTGCTGGTGAGCGACCGCGCATGGAGCGCCTCGCACTCCGTACTCGCGGAGGTCGCGCTTCTCGCCGATGCACCGGCGCCCATCGGCCCGCGCACCAAGGTGCGCTTCCATCTGGGGACCGTCGAGACGGGAGCGCGAGTGGTCGCCCTGGGCGGCGCGCTGACGCCGGGTGCGAGGAGGCAGGCGAGGATAGTGCTCGACGATCCGGTCGTCGCCCGCGCCGGCGATCGCTTCGTGCTGCGCAGCGCGTCGCCGCTTCTCACGATAGGCGGGGGGGTCGTCAACGATCCGCTTCCACCGCATCGTCGCTCGCGTCCCTGGCCGCGCTCGGCCGCCTCGCCGGCGGAACGGCTCCCACTCGTGATCGGCTCGTCGCTCGCGCGCGGGGTGGAGCTCTCCGCGCTCCCGGTACGCACTGGTGCCGCTCCCCGCGAGCTTCCTTCGCTCCTCTCCTCGGCGGGAAGCGTGCGCCGCGTGGGCGAGCGCATCTATGCCGAGGACACGCTCCGCTCGCTCGCGCATCTCGCGATGGCGGCGGTGGAGGAGTACCACGAGCGCTTTCCGCTGGAGCCGGGTGCGCCGCTGCAGTCGGTGCGCGCGCGGCTGGGAGTGGAGGCGCAGGTGGCGGAATCCGTGCTTGGCGAGCTGCAGGAGGCGGGACGGCTGGAGCTTCGCGGCGCGGTGGCGATGCGGTCCGGCTGGTCGCCGCTGCTCTCCCGCGGCGCCGAGGCTACGCGCGGACGACTCCTGGAGCTGCTCCAGTCG
>DATCXR010000487.1:0-4392 GCA_036565685.1 Gemmatimonadaceae bacterium | reverse complement strand
CGGTGGCCGCCGCGAGCGGCCAGTCGGCGCAGACGCTCACGATCCTGAACCTTGCCAGGACGGGCGACTCGATCGTGGCGTCTTCCTCGCTCTACGGCGGCACCTACTCGCTCTTTCACAACACGCTCCGCCGGCTCGGCATCACGGTGCGCTTCGTGGACGGGGCCGATGTCTCCGCGGTCGACGCGGCGATAGACGACACCACGCGCGGAGTCTTCGTGGAAACCATCGGCAACCCGCGTCTCGATGTCCCCGATTTCCGCGCGATCGCCGACGTGGCGCACGCCGCCGGCGTCCCGCTCGTCGTCGACAATACCTTCGCCACACCGATCCTCTTCCGCCCCATCGAGCACGGCGCCGACATCGTCGTGCACGCGGCCACCAAGTGGATCGGCGGTCACGGCACTTCGATAGGCGGCGTAGTGGTGGATGGCGGCACCTTCGACTGGAGCGCGAGCCCGCGCTTCCGCGAATTCTATGTGGATCCGGAGCCCGCGTATCACGGACTCCGATTCTCCGAGGCCTTCGGCAACCTCGGCGGCGCGAACATCGCATTCGCTATCCGGTTGCGCGTGATGCTCCTCCGTGACATCGGTGCCGCCCTCTCCCCGTTCAACTCCTTTCTTTTCCTGCAGGGACTCGAGACGCTGCATCTCCGGATGGAGCGGCACTGCTCGAACACGCTCGCCATCGCTCGCTTCCTCGAAGGGCATCCGGCGGTGTCGTGGGTGCAGTACCCGGGACTCGAGTCGCACCCCTCGCACGAAAACGCGAAGCGCTACTTCGAGGGCGGCTTCGGTGGCGTGCTCACCTTCGGTGTGCTCGGCGGCGAGGAGGCGGCACGACGCGTGATCTCGGAGCTGAAGCTCTATTCGCACGTCGCCAACGTTGGCGACACGAAGAGTCTCGTCATCCACCCATGGAGCACCACGCACGAGCAGCTCTCCGACGTCGAGCGCGAGGCGGCCGGCGTCACCTCCGATCTCATCCGGCTCTCGATCGGGATCGAGGACCTGGACGACCTGCGCGATGACCTCGACCGCGCGCTGCGCCGCGCGCTCGGGCTGTGAGCGAACGGGAGCTCCGGATACAGCACGTACCGCGCTTCGAGCTGGAGTGCGGCGCGGTGCTGGAAGACGTGCGCCAGGCGTACTACCTGGATGGAACGCTGAACCCGGAGCGTGACAACCTGGTGCTCGTCTTTCACGCGCTCACCGGCGACGCGAACGCCGTGGGCGGCTGGTGGCGAGAGGTGTTTGGGGCTGGTCGCGCGATAGACACCGATCGCTACGCAGTCCTCTCGCCCAACCTCCTCGGCTCCCGCTACGGGTCCACCGGCCCGAGTGATTTCGCGAAGGGAGAGTTTCCACCGGTCACTCCGCGCGATCAGGCGCGACTGGCCGGTCTCCTGGTGAACGAGCTGGGAGTGGCGTCGCCCGCGCTCGTGGCCGGCGGCTCCCTGGGAGGGATGGTGTCGCTCGAGTGGGCGCTGGAGCACCCGGGAAGAGCGCGCTCGGTGGTGGCGATGGCCGCGCCCGCGGCGCACACGGCGTACGCGATCGGCTGGAATCATATCCAGCGTCGACTCGTCACGGAGCTCGGCGAGCGCGGGATCGAGCTCGCGCGACAGGTGGCGATGATGACCTTCCGCACCGAGTCGGAGCTCGGCGATCGCTTCGGTCGCTGCACGACCGGCAGGGACGGTTGGCAGGTCGCGAGCTGGCTCGACCACCACGGTGTGAAGTTGAAGGAGCGCTTCGACGCGGCTACCTACTCCACGCTGCTCGATGCGATGGACGCGCACGATGTGGGGCGCGGACGTGGAGGCGTCGCCAGCGCGCTGGCATCGCTGACCGGTCGAGTGGTGGCGGTGGGAATCCCCGGCGATCTGCTGTACAGCGCCGAGGAGGTGTATCACTGGTCGGCGCTCGCGGGGGCCGAGTACGAGGAGATCTCCTCCGTGCACGGCCACGATGCGTTCCTGATAGAGCACGAGCAGGTGGGGCGGATCCTGACCGACGCGTTGGCGGTCGACGACGGTGAGAGGCGGAGTCAGGTCTGAGATCGCCGTTCAATACGGCTCTATCAGTTTCTCCGCGGCGAGCGACCCGACGAGTGTCGTGACGGCTTCCTCCGCGGCTCCTCGCGTGACGTCGTACTCCTCCAGCAGCGCGGAGATGATGGCATCGGTGTCGAGGCCTTCGCGGATGAGCGCCCAGACGCGCGCGCCGGTTTCGTTGAGGGAGAAATACTTCTTGGTCTGGATATCGAGTACTACCGCGCCATCGCTGAGAGTGGCGAACAGGGCGTCGGGGGTGGGCCGATATCGGGTGTGCATGCAGCCTCGGCAAGCGTGGTCGCTATGAGGTGTAGCTGTATCGGGGAATGCTCGAGGTGGAAGACCGGCACCGAGTTGACGAGTGCCGCGAGCGCGGTGAGCTGCCGCGCCGCGTGTGCATCGTGTAACAGTACTGTAGGAGACTGACGGATCAGCGCCGCCAGGACATCGGTGGGCGAAGCGGTGGTGAGCGAGTCGCGCGATGACCGTCGGATGAGCGCCAGGGCGCCCACTCGGGTGGCACTCGCGTAACCCGCGGGCGCGCCGAGTGGCGCGCGGTGACGGGGATCGGCCCAGTTCACGCTGCCGACACTGTCGCGCAGCTCGGGGAAGGCATCGGAAAGCTCGATGCTCACCTCGATCGGTTCGCGCGACGGATACGCCAGCGCTCCCTCGTCCCGCTGCTCGATCGGTACGCCATCATCGCCGAGCACCTTCCAGCCGGCGCGCGCGAGCGCGTAGGTGAGCGTGGACTTCCCACTTCCGCTCTCACCGGCGAGGAGCCAGGCGCGCCCATCGGGCGCCACCACGCCGGCGGCGTGCAGGTGGAAGAGCCCGCGCTCGCGGAGCTGGAAGATCGCGCCGAGTCGTCGCAGCTCGCGCCGCGTGTCTGCCGATGCGTTGCGATAGCCGCGTCCGGGGGAGAGCCGTCCCCCACGGAGGCGGAGCTCCGCGCGCTCCTCGGTGTGGATCAGCAGCGTGTCATCGCCGGAGGTGACTCCGTCGATCGGGCCGTAGCGCCAGGAGGTTCGCGACGGTGCTACGGGCACTTTCGTGGTATGTCGCCGCTACGGCTACACCCTGGAAGCATCAGGAGGTCGAACTGCACCCCTGCGGGAGCGAGGCCGAGGAAGCTCTGCGAGAGTAGAACGAGCGACTCGTGCGGCACGAGTCGCGGCACGCTCCAGGCGCGCTTGATGCCAGCGATTCTCTGTTGGATCATGACCAGTTGCCGAACGAGGTGGGCCGCGTGGCGGGAGGCCGATGGGTGGGACAGCGAGATGGGAAATAGTTAGAAAGCGTTCATTAGACGACCCTAATGAACAGACGATACATTACGAAGGTTCGCCCCGTCCCGGAAGTGCGTTACCGGCCGGACTTCCCTAGCCGCCCACCAGCGGATCGTCGCGCTCCCAGATCACCAGGCCGCGGATCACGGCGCCGTGGGCGCGGAGCGCCGTCATCAGCTCCGTGAGCCCCAGTACGCGGGTGCGGGCGGTCCGCACGCAGACGATGGCGGGCATCCGCGCGCTCGTGGGGATCGGCATCGTGCCGTGGCGCGAGATGGGCATGCTCACCACCACGCACTCGTAGCGGCGCGAGACGCGCTCGAGGATGTCGGCGAGTCCGGTATCGGCGGCGTCCAGCCGCCGCCCCCGCCCCGAGGGCATGAGTCCGAACGAACCGCCGGGGATCACGTCCATCGTGCGATCGCGGTCCACCACCACCGACCTCACCGCGGCTGCCCAGTCGACGTCGCCCGCGATCACGTTCGCGAGACCGGGCTCACGCGGCACCCGCGTGATGGTCGCCAGCGAGTGGGTCTCGAAGTCGGCATCCACGAGGAGCGTGGTGCGCACCTGGCGCGCGACCGCCGCGGCGAGGTTGGCGGCCACCACGGCCGTGACCACCGGCGAATCACCGAGCACCGCGACCAGCGGAAGCTCGAAGCTCCGGTCGGCGAGCTGCGTGTGGAGGAGACGGAAGCCGTCGGAGGCCAGCTCCACGAGGGGCGGCACCTGGCGATCGGCGCGCCGTCTCCGCTCCTGCGTGCGCTCGCTCGCGCCCAGCGTCACGAGCGCCTCCGTCCCCGCGGTGGCTTCCGCCTCGGCGGCATCTGCCACCCGCGGGTCACGCGTCTCCAGCCCGAAGGCGACTACGAGCCCCGCCACCAGCCCCACGATCAGCGCCGCTGGCCAGATGGCCGGCACTCCCGAGGAGCTGGCGGCCGCCGCACGCTGGCGCGCGATGCGCTCGTCTATCTCCTGATTCAGCAGGCGGGCGCTCGAGAGCGCGCGGCGGGCGCCGTTGGCGTCGCGCCGCGCGTCGGCTGC
>DATCXR010000483.1:0-3053 GCA_036565685.1 Gemmatimonadaceae bacterium | reverse complement strand
AGGATCAGTTGCATTGGCCTCTATCTGGGCGACAAACGCGAGCGGCGCCCGGACCCCCGGGCGCCGCGCTATTGTAGGATGCGGATTGCGATGCCGCCACCTGCAGCTCGGGCGACATCGAGGGAGGGAGCGATGCGCTCAGCGCGCGCCTGCCGCCACTCCCTGCATCATCCTGGAGCGCAGCTTCGCGAGCCGATGGCGCGCGGAGCCATCCATGACAGTGTCGCCCACGCGAACGATCGTACCGCCGAGGATGTCGGGACGCACGTTGAAGTGCGGGACCACGGTCTTGCCCAGCACACGCGAGAGCTGGTCGGTAATCACCTTCGCGAGAGACGGATCGGCCGGCCGGGCGAGCGTCACCTCCGCATGCACCCGACCCTCGAGCTGGTCCACGATGGCGTGGTACTCGAAGGCGATCTCGCCGATGAGGTGCTGCCTCCGTTGGGTGACCACGGCTTGGAGGAAGCGAACGAAGAGGCGTGGGAGCCGGTCGGCAAAGGCCTTGCCGATCACCTCGTTCTTTTCGCGCGCGCTCACGCGCGGAGTTTCGAGAAAGCGGACGAGGCGCTGGTCGGCGGCGATGGCGTTGGCCACCTCGTCGATCATCGCGCCCCAGCCATCCAGGTCGCCAGCGCGCCGCGCCAGCTCCACGAGCGTCTCGGCGTAGCTGTGGGCAATAGTGATATCGCGCATCAGCTCTTCATACGCGACGGGGTGAGCGAGGCGAGGAACGAGTCCACCAGCTTGCGATTCGTCTCGTTGTCGAGATCCTTCTCGATCACCTTGCCGGCGCCGAGCACGGCGAGGTTGACCGCCTCGCGATGCAGCTCAGCGATGGCGCGATCGCGCTCCGCGGCAATCTCGCTGCGGCCCCGCTCGAGCATCTGCTGCTGCTCGCGATGGGCCTGAGCCACCACCTCCTCACGGACCTTCTCACCCGCCGCGCGCCCTTCGACGATAAAGCGCTGCGCGTCCTCGTGGCCCTGCTTCACGAGCTGCCGGTGCTCGGCGAGGAGAGCGGCCGCCTCCTCGCGATCGCGCCGTGCGGCTTCGATCGCGTCCTCGAGAGCCTTCTCGCGCGCTTCCACCGCCGCGGTGAGCGGCTTGAAGGCGAAGCGGGTGAGGACGAACATGAGGACGAGGAAGATGACCAGGGTCCAGAACATCAACCCCGTATTCGGCGAGAGCAGCTTGGGCGGCGCCTCGTGGGCCTCCTGCGCGGCCGCCGGCAGGGCGGCTAGGAGAGAGAGAGTCACGCCGAACAGCGCTTTGAGCATTGTGATTCCCGCGAAGATTGAGAGTGAGCGCGACGGGAGCCCCGGGGCCCCGCCGCGGCACGTCGAACTAGAACGCGAACTTGTTCTGAATCAGGAACGCCACTACCACTGCGAAGAGCGCCACGCCTTCGATGAGCGCGGCGAGAATGAGGCCGGCCACCTGGATCTGGCCACCCGCCTCCGGCTGGCGCGCCATGCCATCGGCCACCTGACCGCCGATGCGACCGATGCCTATACCGGCGCCGATCGTGGCGAGCCCCGCACCGATGCCGGCACCGAGCATCGCCCACGCGCCGGCGTACTCGCGCGTGAAGCTGCCCGCGGCCTGCAGAAGAGCATAGAGTTGCATGTCTTACTCCACGTTCGAAGTTTGAACCTTTCTGCTCCGCGCCGACGCGAGCACTTTCTGTCGCCCTGCGAAGACGCCGCCCGTCAACGAGGCCCGGGCCTCAACGAGCGTCCCCGGCCGCCCGGCCGAGTACTTGGTCACGCGGCTGGAGCGCGGCCGCGCGGTGTTGCGAGGGTTCAGGGGGCAGGGGGCAGGGTTCAGGAACTACCCAGTGAGCGAGATCCATCCGCCGAGGTAGTTTCTGAACCCTGAACCCTGCCCCCTGAATCCTGTCTCTCAATGTCCCCCCTGCCTTATCAGCCCGATGAAGACGCAGCTGAGGAGGGTGAAGATGTAGGCTTGCAGCAAGCCAACGAATATCTCGAGCAGACTCACCGCTACGCCCATCGCCACGGGGGCCGTGGCTATCGCGTAGCTCTGGAAGGTGAAGATCAGGCTTATCAGCGCGAGCAGCACCACGTGGCCCGCGGTCATGTTGGCGAAGAGACGGACGGCGAGCGCGAACGGCTTGGCGATCTTTCCGACCAGCTCTACCACGGTCATCACAACGAACATGAACGGCTTGAGAAGGATCGGCATGTCCTTCGGCGGCACGTAGAAGATCGTTTTGAGGTAACCCCACCCCTGAGCGCGGATACCCGAGATCTCGACCACTACGAATGTGATGACCGCGAGTGTCGCCGTGACTGAGATGTTCCCGGTCGCGGTGGAACCGTAAGGGATGAGCCCCAGCAGGTTCGCGAAGAGGATGAAGAAGAAGAGCGTGAGGCCGAAGGGAACGAATGCGTTCCCGTGCGGGCCGACGTTGGGGAGCACTACCTCGTTACGGAGGAAGAGCACCATCGCTTCGATCCCCGCCGAGAAGCCCTTCGGTGCGCCCGATTCCGCAGTGTGGCGCTTATGCGCGATCGCCGTGGGGATCAGGACGATCACGCACAGGAATGCCGCGACGAGGAGCATCACCACGTGCTTCGTGGGCGAGAGGTCTATCGTGAGACCGCCGATGTGCAGCGGCTCCCAGCGCGGAAGCTCCAACTCGCCCACGAACGGAAGCTCGAGGTGGTGCGAGTCGGTGATGTGCGGCGTGATGATGTCCACCGGCCCGGCCTCCTCGCCCTCGAGGTGCTCGCCTGAGGGGCCGACCTGGATCTGCGAATCGTCCATCGCCGCGGTGGCGGCGACGTCACGAGCGCCAGTGCTCTGGGCCACTACGGCGGCCGGCGAGACGGCGAGAACTAGGGCGAGTACGAGCGTGCCGAGCTTCATCTCTTGAGAAGGACGGGTTCGACCAGCGTTGTCAGGAAGAAGAACGCCACCATGCTTACGAGGGCGGACTCCGGCGGCAGCTGCATTCCACGCACTACGAGGAACGCGAACACTGCCAGCGTTACCAGCCGCAGGAGCATGCCCAGCCCCCACGCGGC
>DATCXR010000118.1:0-3469 GCA_036565685.1 Gemmatimonadaceae bacterium | reverse complement strand
GCTCGCGCGCGCTCGGGAACGGTAGCCGCTACCTCATCGAGCGAGGAGTCCGGCGGCGCCGCCAGGATCGCGGCGTAGATCGCCCGCAGCTCCGGATCGTGGAGATCGTCGGGGCCCACCTGCTCGCCCACCGCTTCCACGTTCGACCGGTGCTGAAGAAGAATTCTTACGAGATCGCGCTCGTGCTGGAACGCCGGCTCGCTCGCTCGTCCGCGTCTCGCGTGCACATTGCGCGCGATGGCGCCGGCGAAGGTGTCGGCGGGAGGGAGCGCTCGCCTCTCGTCGTCGCTCGCGCGCCGGCGTTCGCGGCCGTCATCTCCGGCTTCCTCTACCTCGCGCTGGAGCACGTCACGGCTCACGCCCGCGGCCTCGCTCGCGCGCACGATGTACATGTCGCGAGTGATCGGGTCCGACGCGGCTCGCACCGTGGGGAGGAGTCGGTCGAGCGCACGGCGCTTGCCACGCAGATCGCCAAAGTAGCCCGCGCGCTCCAGGAGCTGCACTTTCCGCTCGAAGACGTCTATCGCCTGCGAGAGCTGGCCGGAGAGACCGGCCGCGCCGTGTTTGTCCACGAAGCTGTCGGGATCCTCTCCCTCCGGAAGCGTGACGACCTGGACGCTCGCGCCGTGGCGGAGCAGCTCGTCGCCAGCGCGGAAAGTCGCCTTGAGCCCGGCCTGATCGCTGTCGTAGAGCAGGTAGACATTCTTGGTGTAGCGCCGGATGAGCGCCGCCTGCTGCTCGGTGAGCGCGGTACCGAGCGGAGCCACCACCCAGTCGAAGCCGGCCGTGACGAGGCGAACCACGTCGAAGTATCCTTCCACGACCATTGCGCGCTCGTCGCGGCGAATGACGTGCCGCGCCATGTGCATTCCGTAGAGCAGCCTCGCCTTGCTGAACACCGGGGACTCCGCCGAATTGAGATACTTCGGCTCGCCGGGCCCGAGCAGCCGGCCGCCGAAGCCGGCGGTGTTCCCCGCGATGTCCAGGATCGGGAAGATCAGCCGGTTGCGGAAGCGCGGCCGGAGCTCCCCACCCTCGTCGCGCTGCACGAGCAAGCCGGCCTCCAGCAGCCGCTCGTCCTCGATGCCCAGCGCGTTGAAGTGGCTGCGCATCGCGTCTGTGTCGCGCGGCGCGAAGCCGAGTCCGAAGCGGTCGGCCACTTCGCGCGCGACTCCGCGCAACGAGAGGTAGTCGCGCCCTGCTCTCCCCTGCTCGTCGTCCCAGAGGAGCGAGCGGAAGTAATCCGCCGCGGACGAGTTGATGTCCCACATCGGCTGCCGCGGATCGGTGCCCTCGCGGCGGCGCTGAACTTCCTCCACCACGATGCCGACCTTCTCCGCCACGTAGCGCACGGCGGAGGGCCAGTCCATACCGAGCCGCTTCTGCAGGAAGGTGAAGACGTCGCCGCCCTCGTGACACACGAAGCAGTAGTAGATCCCCTTTTTCGGCGAGACCGAGAAATTCCGGTGCGTCCCCTGGTGGAAAGGACACGGCCCCCGGTAGTCGGAACCTGTGCGGCGCAGGTTCACATGTTCGCCGATGATCCGCACTATGTCGGCGGCCTCGCGAACGCGTTCTACAGTCTCGTCCGTGATCATGTCAGCGCAGCTCGGCCACGGTCACCCCCGCGCCGCCCTCGTTCCAGGCACCGAGCCGGAACTCGCGCACGCGTGGATCGCCGCGCAGCAGCTCCGCGACGCGCTCGCGGAGCGCGCCGGTGCCCTTTCCATGGATGATGCGCATCGTTCGCAGGTCGCCGCGCACCGCGCCGTCGAGCGCGTGCAGCAGCTCGGCCTCCATCTCGTCCACGCGCAGGCCACGCAGATCTATCTCGCTGCGCAGCTCCTCCTCCGGAAGGTCTCCGCGAACGGTCACCGATTCCGTGGGCGTCCTCGACGCTCCACGCGCCCGGCCGAGCGACCGGACCGGCACGGTGAGCTTCATCGCTCCCACCGCCACCACTGCGTCGTCACCCCTCAGCTCCAGCACGCGCCCCGAGCGCCCACCCAGCGTCGAGAGCTCCACTGTGTCGTCGACCGCGACGTCACCATCCTCGGATGGTGCAGCCCGCGGTGTCGTACCCGCTCCTCTCGTCGAGCGAGCTCGCTGGCTCTCGGCTTCCAGGCGCTCGATCTCGGCCGCCTGGCCCGCGGCCAGCTCCTCGACCCTGCGCCGTGCCTCGCGTGCGCTCTCGTCGAGCGCGGCGCTCTCGCGGATCTCGCGTATCGCGCGCTCCACTTCCGCGCGCGCTTCCAGCAGATACTGTCGCGCGTCCTGGCGCGCGCGGGTCTCGGCCGAGCGCTCGGCGGCGCGCAGATCGCGCTCGCGCTTCTCCACGTCGCGGAGCCGCTCGTCGGCGCGCTCCGCGGTACGCGTGGTCTCCTCCTCGCGCTCGCGCAGCTCGACTTCGAGTCGCTGCAGCTGCGAAAGGAGCTCGGCCACGTCGCGCTCGCCGCTCGTGAAGCGCTCGGCCGCACGAGCGAGGACGCTCGAAGGAAGATGCAACCGGCGTGCGATGGCCAGGCCGTACGAGCGCCCCGGGACTCCCTTGATGAGCCGGTAGGTCGGCGCGAGCGCCTCCTCGTCGAATTGCAGCGACGCGTTCACGAGGCCGGGGAGCTCGGTCGCGAGGAGCTTCAGAGCACCCAGGTGGGTGGTGGCCACGGTGAACGTGCCGCGGTGCGTCAGCTCCTCGAGGATGGCACTCGCCAGCGCCGCACCCTCGGTGGGGTCCGTCCCCGACCCCAGCTCGTCTATGAGCACGAGCGAATCGGAAGTCGCACCGTCGAGGATCTGGGCGAGATTGCGAACGTGCGCGGAGAAGGTAGAGAGGCTCGCCTCGATCGACTGCTCATCGCCGATGTCGGCGAAGAAGCTGTCGTAGATCGGGACCCGGCTTTCCGCCGCTACGGGCGCGGGGATGCCGCACTGCACGAGCGCCGATACCAGACCGATCGCCTTGAGCAGCACCGTCTTTCCGCCGGTATTGGGTCCGGAGAGAAGAAGCGTGTGCTCACCCGTTTCCATGATCAGCTCGAAGGGCACCACATCGCCGCCGCGTGCAACGAGGAGCGGATGCCTCCCACCGCGGATCGCGAAGCCCGCACCGGCCTCCGCGAGCGTGGACGGCGCGCACCGGAAATCGCGCGCGAAGCTGGCCCGCGCATAGAGCGAATCGAGCGTGGTGAGCACGTCGAGCGAGTCGAGCATCGCTTCGCGTAACGGACGCAGCGCCTCCGTGAGCTCGGCAAGGATGCGCTCCACTTCCTGCCGCTCGTCGGCCTCGAGCTCGCGGATCCGGTTCCCCGCCTCCACGGCCGCGGGTGGCTCCACGAACAGCGTGCCGCGCGTGGCCGACTGGTCGTGAACTATACCGCCCACGGCACCGCGCGCTTCGCGCCTTATCGGGATCACGTAGCGGCCGTTGCGCACGGTCACCGACATGTCCGCCACGCGCTGGTGGGGCTCG
>DATCXR010000466.1:0-7548 GCA_036565685.1 Gemmatimonadaceae bacterium | reverse complement strand
CCCGATGGCGGCCGGTCGCTCCTCCTCGTGCTGCGCGCGCGCGCTGGAGCGAGGATAGATCGCATCTTCGGCAGCGACGCGCCCATGGTGCGTGCGCTTCTCATAGCGGACACCCACGCTCTCTCCCCCGACCTGCGCGATCGCTACGCCTCCGCGGGGATCATCCACATGCTCTCGATCTCGGGTCTGCACGTGGGGATCATCGCCGCGGCGATGGAGCTCATCTTCGTCGCCGCCAGGCTACCGCGCCGCCCGGCGTACATCGCCACTCTCGGCATCACCGCCGCCTACGTTGCGATAATCGGCGCGCCCGCACCAGCGCTGCGCGCCAGCGTGATGCTGGCCGTCGTCACCTGTTCGCGGCTTCTGCAAAGACCTACTTCGCCTTGGGCGGTGCTCTCGCTCGGCGCTCTAGTGCCGCTGGTGAATCCGCGCAACGTGCTCGCGATAGGGTGGCAGCTCAGCGTCATCGGGATCGCGGGCCTCATCGCGAGCGCGGCGCTCGCGCGCAGGTGGATCGCGCCGCGCTGGGATGGTTGGAGAGCGCAGGTCGCGACGCTCGCGCTGGCGTCGGTGGTAGCGTCGCTCGTCTCCGCGCCGCTCGTGACCTGGAAGTTCGGACGGCTGAGCATCATCGCGCCGGTAACCAACGTCGTCGCTACACCTGTTGTGGCGCTTCTGCAACCGACGATCTTTCTCGCGCTCCTTTTCGCTCCGATCGAGCCCGTGGCGCGCTTCCTCGCTGGCGCCGCGCACCCCATGATCGCGATACTGGATTCGGTAGCACGAACGGGAGCGAGCGTCCCGTTCGGCTCGCTCACCGTTACGCCCACCATGCAGGGTGCCGTGCTGGCCGGAGTAGCAACGACGGCCCTGGTGGTGGCCTGCGTGAGCTACTTCCCCGGTCGTGCGCTGGTGGCGTCGGCCGTGGCGTTCACCGCGGCGCTCTGGCTGCCGATACTCCCGCGTGGCGCCGGGGAGCTGGAACTCCACGTGATAGATGTGGGGCAGGGCGACGCGGTGGCGCTGCGCACGCCCCGGGGCCGCTGGCTGCTGGTGGATGCCGGGCGATCGTGGCGCGGGGGAGATGCCGGCCGTGCCACGGTCATACCGTACCTCAGGCGCCGCGGAGGCGATGTGGCGCTCTTCGTTCTCTCGCACCCGCACTCCGATCACGTGGGCGGGGCCGCCACGGTGCTCCGCTCGCTGCATCCCGGTGCATACTGGGACGGCGCCTACGCGGGGACGAGCGAACCGTACAGGGAGTCGCTCGAGGCCGCTAGCGAAGCACGCGTGCGCTGGGAACGCGTCCATCCGGACGACACGCTCCGTGTGGATGGCGTTCTGCTGCGCGTGCTGGCTCCTGACTCCGCCTGGATGTCCACGCTCGCCGACCCCAATGAGGCGAGCGTGGTGATTCTGGTGCAGTACGGCACGGTCCGCTTCCTGCTGATGGGAGACGCGGAGCGCGGCGAGGAACGCTGGCTCCTGGAGCACGAACGGCCGTTGCTCGAGGCCGATATCCTGAAGGTGGGACACCACGGAAGCCGGACGAGCAGCGGGAACGATTTTCTCGACGCCGTGCGCCCGGAGCTCGCACTGATCTCGGTGGGTGCGGGGAACAGCTACGGCCACCCCGACTCGGGGGTAATCCGAGCGCTGGCGCGCCACGGCGCCGTGGTTCTGCGCACCGACCTGGAGGGAAGCATCGTCGTGAAGACCGACGGCCGGGTCATAGAGGTCGAGGAAGGAGGAGACAGGTGGGAGCTTTCGGGCGGCTCGTCGCGCCGCTGATCGGTAGCGCCACCGAGCTCCCGGAGGGCTTGGCGGCGCGACACCCGGAGCTCGAGCGAATTCGCCTGCGGCGCGGCGGCCTCCCGGTGCGCGTGGGTGGTTGGGCGCTGGGGCAGCGAACCGTCGCGGCCATCACACTCTGGCGTACGGTATACGTGGCGCCGGGTGTGGCGCTGGAAGCGGAATTGCTCTTGCACGAGCTCAGACACGTGCACCAGTTTGAAGCGAGCGTGACTTTCCCCTTCCGCTATCTTTGGGAAAGCGTTCGACGCGGGTATCACGCGAACCGGTACGAGGCGGATGCCAGAACGTACGCCGCGGCGCAAATGCGCGCCTCCGTGAAGGAATCACCCAGAGGAGACGTGTAACGTGGTCAACCATACCCCCACGTCGGTCGTCACGATCGACAGGTTCATCGTCGAGCAGGAGCGCCTCCACCCCGAAGCGACCGGCGAGCTCTCCGGAATCCTCTACGACCTTGCGCTCGCGGCGAAGATGATCGCGAACAAGGTCCGCATGGCTGGCCTGGCGGACATCCTCGGATCGAACGAATCGCAAAACGTCCAGGGCGAGGTGCAGCAGAAGCTCGACGTGTTGGCGAACGAGATCATGATCAAGGCGCTCGATCATGGCGGCCGCCTCTGCGGCATGGCGTCGGAAGAGGAGCCCGACATCATCCCGATCCCCGAGGGATTCAAGTGCGGGAAGTATCTCCTCCTTTTCGATCCGCTCGATGGCTCGTCCAACATCGATGTGAACGTGCCCGTCGGAACCATTTTTTCGGTGGTGCGCAAGATCACGCGCGGTACGCGCGCCGAGATGGAAGATGTGCTCCAGCCCGGTCGCCGGCAGGTGGCCGCCGGCTACGTGATCTACGGCTCGAGCACGATGCTGGTCTACACTACAGGACAGGGCGCACACGGCTTCACGCTCGATCCGTCGATCGGCGAGTTTCTCCTCTCGCACCCTGACATCCGCATCCCCGCGTGCGGCCGCTACCTGAGCGTGAACGACTCGTACGAGCAGCACTGGGACGATCAGGTGAAGATGCTCATGCGCTGCTATCGCGGCCTCGAGGGCGACCATCCGGCACTCAGCGTTCGCTACGTGGGGAGTCTCGTCGCCGACTTCCACCGCAACCTTCTGGGAGGCGGCGTCTTCGCCTATCCCGCGAGCTCGCGCAGCCCGCGAGGCAAGCTTCGTCTCATGTACGAGGCCAACCCGCTCGCCTTCGTGGTGGAACAGGCCGGTGGCGCCGCGAGCGACGGCGTGCGCCGCGTCATGGACATCGACCCCGTCGATCTCCACCAGCGCACCCCTCTCTACATCGGCAGCCGCAACGAAGTCGAGCTCGCGAACGCGGTGCTGCGTGAGCCGGCGGCGGTGTGAACTGAAAGAGGAAAGAGGAAACAGGGAACAGGAAACAGGCACCTGCTCGTAGCGGTACAGCCCCCGCCAGCGAGGTAGTTTACTGTTCCCTGTTCCCTGTTCCCTGTTCCCTGTTTCCTCTTTCGATCCATTACAGCGCCTCGCCAAATGCCCGACTCCACCACCAGCCCTTCAGGAATCGAAATAAAACCCGTCTACCATCCTTCGGATGTTCGGGGGGATTACGAGGAGGAGTTGGGGGAGCCGGGGGAGTTTCCGTTCACGAGGGGAGTGCAGCAGCTCATGTACCGCTCGCGGCTCTGGACGATGCGGCAGTACGCGGGCTTCGGGACGGCGGCAGAGACGAACGAGCGCTTCCGGCTCCTCCTCGACGCCGGCCAGACGGGATTGTCGGTGGCGTTCGACCTGCCGACGCAGATGGGCTTCGACTCCGACTCCGCGCGCGCGGAGGGCGAGGTGGGGCGGGTGGGAGTGGCGATCGACACCGTCGATGACATGCACATCCTGCTCGACGGGATTCCGCTCGACCGCGTATCCACGTCGATGACGATCAACGCCACGGCGGCCACGCTCCTCGCGATGTACATCGTGGTGGCGGAGGAGCGAGGGATCGAGCGCTCGCAACTCAGCGGGACGATCCAGAACGACATCCTCAAGGAGTACATCGCCCGCGGGACGTACATCTACCCGCCCGCACCGAGTCTCGCGCTCATTGCGGACGTCTTCCGCTTCTGCGCCGCGGAGGTGCCGCGGTGGAATCCCATCTCCATCTCCGGCTATCATATCCGCGAAGCTGGTGCCACGGCGGTGCAGGAGCTGGCCTTCACCTTCGCAAACACGGTGGAGTACGTGAAGCGCGCGCTCGAGGCGGGGCTGGCCATCGACACGTTCGCACCGCGACTCTCGTTCTTCTTCGCCGCACACAACGATCTCTTCGAAGAAGCGGCGAAATTTCGAGCCGCGCGGCGGATGTACGCGCGGCTCATGCGCGAGCGCTTCGGAGCATCGGACAAGGCAGCGCGCCTCCGCTTCCACACCCAGACCGGCGGCGTGACCCTCACCGCGCAGCAGCCGCTCGACAACGTCGTGCGCGTCACGGTCCAGACGCTCGCCGCTGTGCTGGGTGGCACTCAATCGCTGCACACGAACGGTTACGACGAGGCGCTCTCGCTTCCCAGCGCCGAGGCCGCGACGCTTGCGCTGCGCACGCAGCAGGTAGTCGCCTACGAGTCGGGCGTGACCGGCACGGTGGACCCACTCGCGGGGAGCTACTACGTGGAGCATCTCACCGACGAGCTCGAACGCCGAGCGGGTGAGCTCCTCGCGCGCGTAGACGAGCTGGGGGGCGCCGAGCGTGCCATCGCTTCGGGCTTTTTCCAGGATGAGATCGCGCGCAGCGCGTACGAGCACCAGCTTCGAGTGGAGAGCGGCGAGACCGTGGTGGTGGGAGTGAACCGCTTCGACGACGACAGCGAGCCGGTGCCCATCCCGCTTCCAGACTACTCGCGGCTCGAGGCGGAGCAGGTGGCCCGCCTTCGCGCCGCCCGGGACGCGCGCGACGAAGATGCGGTAGGTGAGTCGCTCGGTGCGCTCGCTGCGGCGGCCGAGCTCGCGGATGGCACGTTCTCTGCTCCGCTCATGCCGCTCATTGTGGACGCGGTACGCGCGCGCGCTACGCTGGGAGAGATTTCCGATACACTGGCTGCGCGGTGGGGAGTCTACCGCCCCGCATCCTGACGGCACCGGGGGGTTCCGGAGGCGTTCCGCTGGCGCTCGGTGCCGCGGGTCGTCGTGGCCTGCCTTTCGCGTGCTCGATGCCATGGAGAGCGGCCGCGGACCTTGTCGGTGATGTGTGCGGTCGCAGCATGATGAAGTGCCGAGGTATCTGAGTGATCTTTGATGAGTTTAGGTCCGCCGGCGGCTCGTCCAGGCGCGCGGATCAGCGTGCGGGTAGACAGGCAGATAGCGCTCCGAATGGCGCGCGCGGGCGTACCACCGGATCCGATGAGCCGGCACACGATGACGGTCGCATCCCCACGGTTCGGAACGCCGACCGCGCGCAGGGTGGCCAAGCGAGCGATGCGGCTGTCGGCCGCGCACGAGCCATCGAGCGCGAACGCGGGTTGGCGGAGTTTCTCCCCGATGCGTATCTGGTCACCGACGCCGAGGGAATAATCCAGGGCGCCAACCAGGCAGCGGCTCAGCTCTTCGGCAGGCACGACGCCATGCTATGCGGGGCGCCCGTAGCCGACCTCCTGATCGCCGCTGACCGCGCGCGCTTCCGCGCGCGGCTTCGGCGGCTTCTCACCAGCGAGGGGACCGCTCCGCGCGCGTCGTGGCCAGTCCGACTGCGGACGGCCGCGGACGGCGGAACCGAGGCGCGCGTGAGCGCGCGGGTCGTCCGCGCCGATGGGGGCGATGTTTCCTTCGTGCGCTGGCTCCTGCATCCGCTCACCGGAAGCGGCGAAGAGGCAGCGGAAAGGGAAGAGGGGAGGCCCAGCGTCGTCACGCGCTACTCGTCGCGCAATGCCAGAATCGTAGCCGATGCGTCCGCGATCCTTTCCCGCTCCTTCGAGCTGGATACGACGCTCGCGGCGATGGCGCGCGTGGCGCTGCCGGCGCTCGGCGACCACTCCTGGGTGGACATCATCGAATACGAGGGAGAGATAGTACGCCTCCACGTCGCTCGCCACGATGAAGATGATGCGGCGCGGCGCGAGGCGCTTCGATTGGCACCCGCGGCGCAGGACATCACGAATTCGGTGATCTCCGTGCTGGAGAGTGGAAAGCCGGCCATGGATCGGGCGCTGACCGACGAAGGGCTGCGTCGCCTCGCCGTGAACGAGGACCAGTTCCGAGCACTGGTCGCGCTGGACGTGCGCTCCGTAGTCACGGTTCCCATGATTGCGCGCAACAAGGTGCTCGGCGCGCTCACCTTCATCGCCACCCGACCCCATCATCCGCACCGCGCCGAGGATCTTGCCCTGGCGCAGGATCTCGCGCAGCGCGCGGCGCTGGCGGCCGACAACGCGCACCTCTACGCGATGGCGCAGGACGCCAACCGCGCCAAGGACGAGTTCATGGCGTCCATGTCGCACGAGCTGCGAACGCCGCTCACCGCGATAATCGGGTATACCGAGCTGCTTGGCGACGAGATCGTAGGTCCGCTCAACGCCACGCAGCGCGAGCAGCTCGCGCGGATCCGCGCGAGCGGAAATCTTCTTCTGGCACTCGTGGACCAGATCCTCGATCTCGCTCGCGTGGATTCGGGCGAGCACGCGCCGCGCTTCGCGGAGGTGAGCGCGGCCGCCGTAGTGGAGCAGGCGGTGATGCTGGTCGCCACGCAGCTGCGCCAGAAAAATCTCGCGCTGACCGTGAAGGCGCCGCCGCCGGACGTGGTGCTCGTCACAGACCCGCTCTGGCTGCGTCAGATACTCGTCAACCTGCTCAGCAACGCGGTCAAGTTCACCGAGAAGGGAGAGGTGGGAATCGCCGCCACCCGGCATGGCGACACGGTGACCTTCGAGGTGTGGGACACGGGGATCGGCATCGCCGCGAAGTTCCTGGACAGGATCTATGATCCTTTCTGGCAGGCGGAGCAACGCATGACGCGAAGATACGGCGGTGCCGGTGTAGGGCTCGCGGTTGCGCACCGGCTCTCGGCGCTCCTGGGCGGCGACATCTCCGTAGCGAGCACGGTGGGCGTGGGGAGTCGCTTCGTCGTCAAGCTGCCGGTGCGGCCGGCGCGCTGACGCGCGTAGCGAGAGTCGCGCATGCGGCTTGTTGGGCACGTTGACGCGGCGTAGATTCCTAGGTCGGTTCCGATCCGTCCTAAGTTACTCACCAATGCCAACTTACGAGTTCGTCTGTCCCAACGGCCATCACTTCGACAAGTTCTATCGCAAGATCAGCGACGCATCGAGCGAGCTTTCCTGCCCGGAGTGCGGGGCGATAGCCATGCGCCAGATCTCTGGCGGCGCGGGCCTGGTGTTCAAGGGGTCAGGTTTCTACATCACCGATTACGGTAAGGATGGGAAGAAGGGGATGTCTTCGTCCCCCTCGTCGTCCAGCGCGGAAGGCAGCGCGGAAGGCAGCGCTTCGAAGGCCTCCAGCGAGAGCAGTTCCAGCGGAGGCGATGGCGGGTCCTCTACCGGGTCCACGAGCGGGTCCAACTCCGCGAAGGCGGACAAGAGCACAAAGAGCGAATGACGCCCCGTGAACTCATCCGCGCTGCTCTGATCGATGCGGCGCGGGAGCTCGGTGCGCCCGAAACGATCGAGCCGCAGCTCGAGCGACCGCGCGATCCATCGCACGGCGAATGGGCCACCAATCTCGCAATGACGCTGGCGCGGCCGCTGCGGAAGC
>DATCXR010000448.1:0-3172 GCA_036565685.1 Gemmatimonadaceae bacterium | reverse complement strand
CCGCCGATGACGCCCTCGAACTTCCCCGATGGCGGATGGAAGCGCCGCACGTCGCCGCCCCAGAGAAGGTCAGGCCCGCGCACGACGCAGAACCCTTCCTCCTCGAACGCCATGTCAAGCAACCCGATGCCGGGGAAGAGCGAGAGCACGAGAGGTTGCGTCACGCTGCCTCCCCGGCCTCGACGGTCGCCCACCGATCCGGCTGGCCTGCTGCCGCCAGCGCCGCGCTGAACTCGGCCTCGGTCAGCACGCGCCGGCACTTCGGGTTGCGACAGACGCCCGGCCGGATGTGCAGCTCGCCGCAATGCGTGGCATCGATTCCACCGCACACCACGGCCGGCCTATCGCGCTTGCCCGTCACTCGGATCGTCACGACGCGGAGCGCGGTCATGCCGGCTCCTCCGTGCGCACGAGTAGCTCGGCACAGTCCACGCATCGCACGGTCGTGACCCTCCGGTCGCCGCGCGCGGTCCATTTGAGGTAGGAGTTTGTGACTTGCCCTCCGTGCTCGCCCCGCGCGCAGCGGGCCTTGCGCTCGTCCTCAGCCACGCGCCGAACGATCTGGCCGACGCGGGCGGCGGTGATGCCCCAGTGCTCGGCTACGACCGCCGGAGTGTGGCCTTCCGCTACGTCCCGTGCGATCTCCGCGCGGCGCGCGGCCCATTCCTCGCGCGTGCGCTTCATGGCTGCACCACGCGGAAGCTCAGGCACCATACGTACGGGTTAGCGTCCCAGCCGTAGCCGCGCTTGGCGTTGATCTCGTCCCACAGGACGCGGAACTTGCCGATAGACGCCGCTTCCGGTACGCCTTCGGCTTTCGCGTCCTCCTCGCTGATCTCCTGCACGGCCTCCACGCGCACGTCGGTCAGCTCCAGCGTGATGCGTGAGGCCCAGCGGGGCATGTGGATGGAGGGGCGCCGCCGCGAGTCCCACACATTGCCGTCGGCGGGATAGTTGATGTGCGTGCGCGCGATCGTCGGGAGGTCGCAGGGCCGCGTATCGTCGAACTCCGTCCACGCCTGCCACGTCTCCCGCACCCAGAGCCGGTCGCCCGCGTAGCCGTAGGGACACGTCCATCCGGGTTCGCGCGCCATAAGATCGCGCACCGCCCACACCGGCCCTGCGACGCGCCATACACGATCCGCCTTGTGTCGGCGGAAGACGTCGTAGTTACTCCCCGACTTCGCTCGCACGGCTTCGGCGCTCGGCGGCTGCGGATTCACCACGCGCCGCGTCTGGATTTTCCGCCCGTCCAGAATGGCGCGCACCATCTCGCCGCTGAACAGGATCGGCCGCTCGCGCACTGCGATCGTGGCCGCGCTCATGCTCGCCCCCACGCCGCGAGCGCGGGCCGGGAGAGGAGGGGGCACGAAACGACACCACCCCGCGCGGGCGACTCCGGTATATTCTCCGGAATCGATGCCCGCTGCGGGGTGGTGTCGGGACTAGCTAAGTCGTTGTGCTGCTTGAGTGGCCAGGGACGGAATCGAACCGCCGACACGCGGATTTTCAGTCCGTTCCTACTTCCGACACGAGCACGCACGAGCCCGCGCGACAGCGCGAGAACCGCCACACTGGCGAGCGCCGAAACCCCCGAAGGAACGCCGATCGACAACCGCGCTCCGGTATATTCTCCGATACGATTCTTGAGCCTCACGCCGACCTCCCACGCTTGAGGGCGCGGCCCACGGCGCGCGCCACGTCCGCCTGCACTTCCTCCATCTCGTAGCCTCTCGTGATGCCCGGCGTCCGCTGGCCGAGCGCGGCCTGCGTGTCGGCAGTCGGTACGCCCTCTTTCTTCGCGGACTGCGCGAAGAGGTGACGCAAGTCATGCAGCCTCAGCGTCGGCCGGCCAAGCTCCGCGACTGCGCGCTTGAAGTAGATCCGCATCCAGTGGTACTTGAGCGGCGAAGGAATGCCGAGCGTCACCCAATCCCAATACTCCGAATCGACGAAGTAAGCCTTTGCTCCCGTCTTGCCGCCCGGCACATCGATCGCGTGATCGTCGGGGCGTAGACACTTCTCCGGATCACGGCACGACAGGTACTCGCCCACGCGCATTCCCGTCGCGCCCAGGATCACGTAGCAGGGCCTAGCATGCTCCGGCACGCGATCGATGATCTCCCAGAACAGTCCGCGGATCTTGGGGCGGCGCTCCACTTCCTGCTCCCGCTCGATCGCCTTGACGATCTCGCGGCGCACCGGGTGATAGACGTCGCCCAGCGCCTCGGTGAGGAACCGCGAGATGGCGCGCGCCAGGTGGTTCCAGTCGGCCGCCGACGCCTCGTGTGATTCGATCACGTACCCCGCCTTGCGCGCTGCCTTGCCCTTCCCCGGCTGCTTCCGCCGCTTCACCTCGACTGTCCACCGCTCGCGCAGCTCCCGCCACGGTACGGTCGTGAGGCTCCGCACCGTCGCGTCCTCACCCAGCCACTCGGCACCCAGACGGCGCAGCTTCGTGAGCGAGGTGTAATAGCGCCGCCTCGTCTCCTTGCTCCGGCCCATGCTCCGGAGCGCGATATCGACCGCGCCTAGACAGGGTTCGTCGCCCTTGTGCGCGCCGCCGTTGTCGCGATGTGGGCAGATGGCATCGTCGTGCCAGAGCCGCCGATCCAGCGCCATCTCGGTCAGCAGGTGATCGCTCGATAGCTTCCCACTCCGCGCGGCCTGTTTGATCGAAGCCGCAGGGATGCGACCGTCCGCGAACGCGCGCAGCACTGCCATCTGCCCGTTCTCTCTGAGCCGCCAGAGCGCCGAGACGAAGGCGCGGTGGTCGCGGAGCGTGCTGCACTCCGATGAGCGGTTTATGGTGATGCCGAGCTTGGCGGACCAGTCGATCTCGACCACGTAGTAACCCGCCGTCGTGCGCTTGGGACTCACGACGCCGCCCGCTGCGGTGTAGCCTGCGCGCCCGCCTGCTGTGCCAGGTGCTCGTGAATGTCGGCCTCGTACCATGCCGAGTCGCGCCCGATCTTGACGCGCTTCGAGCGCGGGAAGTGCGAGCGCACCCACCGCACCTTGTCGCTGATTCGTGGCAACCCCGCGAGGAACCGATCAGGGATCTCGAAATCGTACCACAGCCGCCCCCGCTCGATGGGCGCTGTGCGACTGCCCTCCGGCGCCGGTACCACGAGTCTCATTGCACGCTGCTTAGCCATTACCTCATCCCTCC
>DATCXR010000114.1:0-15371 GCA_036565685.1 Gemmatimonadaceae bacterium | reverse complement strand
AGCGAAAGCGCAGGCGATAGCGGAGGGGCAGCGTGGCGCGAGGGATGAAGGTGGTGAAGAGACCGTGCGCGTCCTCCACCGGCTCGAGCTGCAGCGCTTTGCCATCCGACAGGATGCACTCCACCGACAGCGCATCCTGATGCAGCGCGCGCACGGTGACACCGGCCACGCCGTCCATCACGCTGGGGTGCGCGCCGAGCACGCCATGCGGGTTCGCGCTCTCTCCGCGAAGCAGCAGCTCCGTATCGCGACTTTCCGTCATCCACCTCCTCCCGCACCGCCCTCGGACCGTGCGTTCGCGGGTTGCGTCGTTCCTGGTCGAGCTTCGGCCGCCTGCATCGCTTCCGTCGATGCGGCGGCGTGCGACACGGGACCCGACTGCGTCCCTTCGGCCGGTGCGGGCTCCTTCGCCGCCGGCGCCGCGGGTGTCGCCGGCACGCTGGGCACCTCGGGCACCTGCGGCACATCGGGTGGCGTCGGCGTGGTCACCACGGCTGGCACGTAGCGCAGGAGCACCAGCGAGAACGGGGCGAGCGTTGCACCCATCGTGCCTAGCGCGTGTCCGCAGTCGGCGGCGGTGTTCACCAGCTCCGTCCACTCGCCGGGCGCCACGAGCTCGGGAAGCGCGAACGACTGCGTCCCCTCGCGATTGTTGATCAGGAGGAACAGCGTGTCGCCCCGCACCGGCCGGCCGCGGCTGTCTATCTCGTCGGCCGCCTCGCCGTTGATGAGCATCCCGAGCGCGTGCAGGTTGTCGTCGTACCAGTCGGCACCGGTCATCTCCGAGCCGTCGGTGCGCCGCCACGAGAGATCCTTGGCGCCGAGCGCGTTCACCACCATCCCGCGGAAGAAGCCGCGCCTGCGCAGAACGGGGTTGGTCTTTCGCAGCGCGAAGACGCGCCTCGTGAACTCGAGCAGCTCCCTGTCGCGCGCGCTGAGCCGCCAGTTCACCCAGCTCGTGGGATTGTCCTGCGCGTACGCGTTGTTGTTGCCGAGCTGCGTGCGACCCATCTCGTCGCCGTGCGAGATCATCGGCACGCCCTGCGAGAACGCGAGCGTCGCGAGGAAGTTGCGCTTCGACCGGTCGCGCCGGCGAAGCACCTTCGGATCGTCGGTCGGCCCCTCGACGCCCCAGTTCCGACCGTAGTTGGCGTCGGTACCGTCGCGATTCTGCTCGCCGTTGGCCTCGTTGTGCTTCTGCTCGTAGCTCACGAGGTCCTCGAGCGTGAAGCCGTCGTGCGCGGTGATGAAGTTCACGCTCGCGTACTGCGTGCGGTTGCTCCACTGGTAGATGTCGCTGCTCCCCGAGAGCCGCGACGCCACGTCGTTCACCATCCCCGCATCGCCTTTCCAGAAACGGCGCATGTCGTCCCTGTACTTCCCGTTCCACTCGGCCCATCCCATGGGGAAATTCCCCACCTGGTAGCCGCCGGGTCCGATGTCCCACGGCTCCGCTATCAGCTTCACGCGCGAGAGCGTGGGATCCTGGTGGATGATGTCGAAGAAGGTTCCGAGCCGGTTCACCTCGTACAGCTCGCGCGCGAGCGCGGGCGCGAGGTCGAAGCGGAAGCCGTCCACGTGCATCTCGTTCACCCAGTAGCGGAGCGAGTCCATGATGAGCTGGATGGTCCGCTGGTGCCGCATGTTGAGCGAGTTGCCGCAGCCGGTGAAGTCGAGGTAGAAGCGCGGATTCTTCGGATCGAGCCGGTAGTAGGCCGCGTTGTCTATCCCGCGCAGCGAGAGCGTGGGTCCAAGATGGTTTCCCTCGGCGGTGTGGTTGTAGACCACGTCGAGTATCACCTCGATCCCCGCCGAGTGGAGCGTCTTGACCATCGACTTGAACTCGCCCACCTGCTCGCCAAGCCCGCCGGTGGAGTAGCGCACGTCGGGGGCGAGGAAGCCGATCGAGTTGTAACCCCAGTAGTTGGTGAGCCCTATCCTGGCGAGGTGCCGCTCCACGGCGAAGTGATGGACCGGGAGGAGCTCCACGGCGGTGACGCCGAGCGAGAGAAGATGCTCGATCACCGGATCGGAGCTGAGCCCGAGGTAGGTGCCGCGCAGGTTATCGGGGACGAGCGGGTGCAGCTTCGTCATCCCCTTCACGTGGCACTCGTAGATCACCGTCTGGTTCCACGGCGTGCGCGGGTTCCGGTCGCCGATCCAGGTGAAGGAGGAGTCTACCACGATGCACTTCGGCACGTCGCCCGCGCTGTTGCGCCGGCTCATCTCGAGGTCGGCGCGCGGGCTGTTGACGTCGTAGCCGAAGAGCGTGTCGCGCCAGTTGATGGTCCCGCTGATGGCCTTGGCGTACGGATCGATGAGGAGGCAATTGGGATTGAAGCGGTGTCCCTTCTCCGGATCGTACGGTCCGAGCACGCGATAGCCGTAGAGCTGTCCGGGCCGCGCGTCGGGTAGATAGCAGTGCCAGATCTGATCGTTGCGCTCGCGCAGGCTGATGCGCGTGGACTCCACGGCGTCGTTGGGGCCGGCGAACAGGCAGAGCTCCACGCCGGTGGCGTTCTCCGAGAAGATGGCGAAGTTCACTCCCTCGCCATCCCAGGTGGCGCCGAGCGGATAGGGATAGCCGGGCCAGACTCGCATCTCAGCGTTCCTCGTGCGTGTGGAGCGTGCCGCTCTCGATGTATCTACTCATGCGTGGCTCGTACGGCGCGCGGGGCACTATCAGAATAGTCGAGCGATGGCACGCAGCGGCACCCACACCCAGCCGGGCCGGTTGTTCAACTCGTACTCCAGCTCGTAGAACATCTTCTCCATCTCGAAGAGCTCGATGAGCGGATCGTTAGGGTCGGCGCCGTACGCGTCGAGGAAGGCGGCCCGCGCATCGCGATCCCAGTGCGCCGAGCGGATCTCGGTTGCGGGGTTGGTTCCGAGCCCGCCGGCCTCCGACGCGCCGGCAGCGGCCGCGTAGCCGAAAGAGCGGAGCATCCCCGCCACGTCGCGCGCTGGACTCGTGATCTCACGCCGCTCGGCCAGCGCTCGCGCCGGCTCTCCCTCGAAGTCGATCACGTACCAGCGGCCGTCGCTCCCGTGGAGGAGCTGACCCAGGTGGTAGTCGCCGTGCGTACGCGACCTGATTCCCTGATCCACCGCGCGCTCGCCGCGCGCGCCCGTCGATGCCTCGTCCAGCAGCTCGTGGATCGTGACTCTCCTGCCGGCAATCGCGCGCGACATCGCTGCCGTTCTGGGCTCGAGCGAAGAGGCGCGCGCGGAGAGGAGATCGAGCGCGGAGTCGATCGTGCGCAGGGCGCGCTCGGTCCAGCGCGTGATGTCGCTGCCGGTGACCGGCTCCACGGCGAATGCGGGGTCATCGCTCACCGACGCGAGCGCGCGGTGCATCTCGCGCGTTACCACGCCCAGCCGGCGCGCCTCGTCCGCGAAGGTGTTCGAGGGGTCGCCGCCGTTGCCGCCGGTGCTCAGATACGACCGGAGTTGGCCGAGCGCGTAGTGCCAACCGTCTTCCGCTCCGGCAACGAAGCGCGTGAGCATCCCGGCCACGCTGTCACCGTGCGATTCGCTCTCGAATCCCAGCTCGGCGAGAAGCTCGGGCGTATCGCGGAAGGAGGTGCGAGTGGTGAGGAAGCGTGTGACCTCGACGTCCGGGTTGATCCCCGGCTCGAGCTTGCGGAAGAGCTTGAGGATGGCGCGGTCGCCGTAGATCACCGAGCTGTTGCTCTGCTCTCCCGTCACCATGCGTGATGTCAGCGACTCGAGCGTGCCGGTGCCCGCGGCAACGGGTGTGAGCGTCCAGCGCGAGCTCTCGCCCGTGAAGATGGCGCCGCGCTCGAGCGCGGCAGCGAGATGCGCGCGAAATCCGGGATCGTGCAGAGCGTCGAATACGAGCCCGTGCACCCCGCCGGCATCCACCCGCGCGAGTACCGCGTGCGCGGGCGGCGCGTGCGGCTCGCTCATCTCCGCCTCGCGCGCCACGAGTGGGAGCTGGTAGCTGGCTTCGGCGCCGTCGCCCGACCGCACAGTCACGCGCGCCACCGCCGCGTGGTCGCCGCCCCATTCGATCGGGATTACCTCGGCGATGCGCACCGATTCGGGCGTGCGCCCCTTCCCGCCGAACCAGCGCGAGGCGGCGAGAAAACCGGCGAGCGTGCTGGAGTCGAGAGAGCGAAGCACGTCCGCTCCGAGCGCGGACGCGAGTCCGCCGGCCACCGCGAGCGTGGGTGGCTCGCGCCGCTCGCTCACGGAATCACCGGCGCCTCGGCTGCCGGCACGAGACGGAACCAGTAGAAAGTGTGCGGGCCGAGCGACATGAAGTACGGCTGCTCCCCGATGGGTGGAAAGGCGATGTTCCCGATGAGCTCCACCGGCACCATCCCGCTCCAGCGCTGCAGGTTGATCTCCACCGGCTGGACGAAGCGCGAGAGATTGTTGACGCAGAGGATGATCTCGCCTTCGTAGCGCCTGAGGTAGGCGATGATGTGGCGGTTCTCGGGAAGGAGCATCTCGAAGCTCCCGCGTCCGAAGGCGCGGTACTGCCGCCGCACCTTGATGAGCCGTCGCATCCAGCGGAGGAGCGATGTCTGCGTGCGCTCCTGCGCCATCACGTTCACGGCCTGGTAGCTGTACGGTGCATCGACGATGAGCGGGAAGTAGAGCGCCTGCTGATCGCCCTCGGAGAAGCCGGCGTTCCAGCTCGCGTTCCACTGCATCGGCGTGCGGACGCCGTTCCGGTCGCCGAGGTAGATGTTGTCGCCCATCCCGATCTCATCGCCGTAATAGAGAACGGGCGTGCCCGGCATGGTCATGAGCAGTGCGTTCATCAGCTCCATCTGGCGCCGGCCGTTGTCGAGGAGCGGTGCGAGGCGGCGTCGGATCCCGATGTTGATGCGCATCCGCTTGTCGCTCGCGTACTCGCGATACATGTAGTCGCGCTCCTCGTCCGTCACCATCTCGAGGGTGAGCTCATCGTGATTGCGGAGGAAGATCGCCCACTGGCTCTCCGGCGGGAGGTTCGGCGTCTGCGCCATGATGTCCACCACCGGGCTCCGGTCTTCCCGGCGCAGCGCCATGTACATGCGCGGCATCAGCGGGAAGTGGAAGGCCATGTGGCATTCGTCGCTGTTCCCGAAGTAGGCGATCACATCGCTCGGCCACTGGTTCGCCTCGGCGAGGAGCATGCGGCCGGGAAACTCGGCGTCGAGCGTGGCGCGCAGGTCGCGGAGGAGCGCGTGCGTCTCCGGGAGGTTCTCGCAGTTCGTTCCCTCGCGCTCCACCAGGTACGGGATCGCGTCCAGGCGGAGACCATCCACGCCCATGCGGAGCCAGAAGCGCATGATGTCCTTCACGGCTTCCACGACCGCCGGGTTGTCGAAGTTCAGGTCCGGCTGATGGCTGAAGAAGCGGTGCCAATAGAACTGCCCCGCCACCGGGTCCCACGTCCAGTTGGACTTCTCCGTGTCGGTGAAGATTATGCGCGCGTCGCCGTACTTCGACGCGTCGTCCGACCAGACGTAGAAGTCGCGCATCGGCGATCCCTTCGGCGCGTTCCGCGCGCGCTGGAACCAGGGGTGCTGATCGGAAGTGTGGTTGATGACCAGCTCCGTGATGACGCGGATCCCTCTCGAATGCGCATCCTCGAGGAAGCGCGAGAAGTCCTGGATCGCCCCGTACTGCGGATGGATCGCCTCGTAGGCCGCGATGTCGTAGCCGTCATCTCGCAACGGCGACGGGTAGAATGGAAGGAGCCAGAGGCAATTGACTCCCAGCGACTGCACGTAATCGAGCTTGTCGATCAGCCCCGGAAAATCGCCGAACCCATCCGCGTTGCTATCGCGGAAGGCCTTCACGTGCAGCTGATATATGATTGCGTCCTTGTACCAGAGGGGATCGGACATTGGAGGGGCGGGGTTCAGGAGGCAGGGTGGGTAGGACAGGGTTCAGGGGGCAGGGTTCAGGGTTCAGGAACTGCCTCGAATTCGAGATCGCTCCTTCGGCGCAGTTCCTGAACCCTGAACCCTGCCTCCTGAACCCTCGCACTTCACTCTCTCACCAGGCGCAGCACGTGCGCCACCTGCACCGCGGGGTCCAGGCGCACGTAATTGCGTTCTCCGCGCCAGGTGTAGCGGGCGCCGGTGAGGAGGTCTTCGACGGCGTAGGGGACGGCGGGGTCGAGGCGGAGGAGGTCGAGAGGGACGTGCACCGTAGTCTCGTGGACGCGGTGCGGGTCGAGATTCACCACTATGAGGATGTCGTTGCGGCCGCCGAAGTCCTCGGCCGTCTTCAGGTAGAAGAGCGTCTGGTCGTTCTCGGAGTGGTGGAAGGAGATGTTCGTGTAGAGCTGGAGCGCGCGATTTTCGCGACGGATGCGGTTGATCGCGGCGATCTCGGCGTTCAGGTTGCCGGGCGCGTCCCAGTCGCGAACGCGGATCTCGTACTTCTCCGAATGCAGATACTCCTCGCTGCCCTCGCGGAGCGGGATGTTCTCGCAGAGCTCGAAGCCGCTGTAGATCCCGTAGAGGGATGAGAGCGTGGCCGCGAGGGTGAGCCGGACGCTGAAGGCGGGCCGGTCGCCGGTCTGCAGGTACTCGTGCAGGATGTCCGGCGTGTTGGCGAAGAAGTTCCCGCGGAAGTACTCGCGCATCGGCGTCTGCGTGAGCTCGGTGAGATAATCGCGCAGCTCGTACGATGTGTTGCGCCAGGTGAAGTACGTGTACGACTCGGAAAAACCGAGCTTGGCCAGGTACTTCATCTTCTTCGGGCGCGTGAACGCCTCGGCGAGGAAGATCACCTGCGGATGCCGCGAGCGCACCTCGGCGATCGCCCACTCCCAGAAGGCGAAGGGCTTCGTGTGCGGGTTGTCGACGCGGAAGGTGTTGACGCCGCGCTCGATCCAGAAGAGGAGGATGTCGAGGCACGCATTCCAGAGGTTCTCGCGGTCGGCGCACCAGAAGTTGATCGGGTAGATGTCCTCGTACTTCTTGGGCGGATTCTCCGCGTACTTGATCGAGCCGTCGGGACGTACGAAGAACCAGTCGGGGTGCTCCTTCAGCCACGGGTGATCGGGCGAGCACTGGAGCGCGTAGTCGAGCGCGATCTCCATGTTGAGCCGGTGCGCCGCGTCAACGAAGTGCTCGAAGTCGGCGAGCGTGCCGAGCCTCGGATCCACTGCCGTGTGACCGCCGTACTCGCTGCCGATGGCCCAGGGGCTCCCCACCGCTTCGTCGCCGCCATCGGGTGTGTTGTTCGGCCCCTTGCGCTTGGTGACGCCTACCGGGTGGATGGGCGGAAGGTAGATGACGTCGAAACCCAGCTCGGCGAGGCGCGGGAGCGCTCGCTCGGCCTCCGCGAAGGTGCCGTGGCCGCCTTTCACCGTGGTCTGCGATCGCGGGAACATCTCGTACCAGGCGGCGAAGCGCGCCTGCTCCCGATCCACCCAGACTTCGAGCTCCTTCCGGTAGGTGGTGAGTCCCTCGGGCGGGAAGTGCTCTTCCATGAGCGCGAGGAGCGTGAGGTCGAGCGAGGCGCGCGTGCGCTCGGTGATGTCACGCGACGTGCCCTTGAGGAGCGTGCTCCAGCGCTTGAGCGTGGTTCGTGCCTCGCCGAACTTCGCGCGCCGCGCGGCCGCGTCCACCATCGCGGCGCCCTCGAGGATCTCCGACGACACATCCTGCCCGGCGTCGAGCTTCTTCTGGAGGTCGCTGCGCCAGCTGCCGAAGCGATCCGTCCAAGCGTCGACCGTGTACCGCCAGGGACCGACGCGATCGAGCGGGAAGCCGCCGCTCCAGCGATCCGAGTCATAGTCGTACACCAGCGGCGCGACCTTCCACTCCGCATCGTCGCCCGGCCGGTAGCGCACCTGCGCCTTGATGAGGTCGTGCCCGTCCTTGAAGATGTCCGCGCTCACCTCGAAGCTGTCGCCGATCACCCGCTTGACCGCGAATCTCCCCCCATCCAGCTGCGGCTCCACGCACTCGATGGCGATGTGAGGTAGGGAGTGGCGATGGGTCGATCTCGAAGTGGATTTCCGTGCTGACGTGGTGGGTGTGGTGGAGGCGGACATTACGAAGGGAGCAGGAAACAGGAAACAGGAAACAGGAACTGCGGGGCCCGCCAAGCCAGCGCGCCGCCGCAGTGGTGGCACTATCGCTCTTCGTAGCTTCGCCCCTGCGCTGGAGGCTTGCAAGGCATGGACCGGCGGGGGGGTGCAGGGTTCAGCAACTACAGGGTGCAGGGTTCAGGAACTACCCATTTAGCCGTCATCCCGGCGCAAGCCGGGGATGTGAGTCTCAAGGCAGTTCCTGAACCCTGCACCCTGCCTCCTGAACCCTTCTGCTTCCTGCCCCCTCGCCCCTCCCATAACTTCCCTCCATGCTCCTCCCCTCCGACATCTCCACCCTCCTCTCGTCCAACCCGGCGCTGGCGTTGCCGGCGGTGTTCTTCGGTGGGGTGCTGACGAGCCTGACGCCGTGCATCTACCCGATGATTCCGATCACCGTGTCCATCGTGGGTGGGCAGACGGAGGAGCGCGGCGCGGAAGGGAGTGCGAAGCAGTCGAGACGGCGGACGGTGGCGCTCACGCTCAGCTACGTCGTGGGGCTGGCGCTGGTGTACGCGCTGCTCGGGCTGGTGGCGGGGCTCACGGGGACCCTCTTCGGGAGCATCAGCACCAGTCCCTGGCTCTACTTCGCGATGGCGAATCTGCTCGTCCTCTTCGCGCTGGCGATGCTCGACGTCCTGCCGGTGCGCGTGCCGCAGGCGGTACTGAGACGGGCGAGTGAGACGGGTAAGAGCGGCGGCGTAGCTGGGAGCTTCGCGATGGGAGCCGCGTCGGGGCTGGTGGCTGCGCCCTGCGGCGCGCCGGTGATGGCAGCGGTGCTCACCTGGGTTTCGCTCACCAAGAGCGCCTTCCTCGGCTTCATCTACCTATTCGTCTTCTCGCTCGGCATGACCACGCTCCTCGTGGCCGTGGGGCTCTCGACGGGACTGTTGACTCGTTTGCCGCGCGCCGGTGTATGGATGATCTGGGTCAAGCGCGGCTTCGCTCTGCTCATGCTGGCAGTGGCCGAGTATTATCTGATAAAGATGGGGCAACTTCTCATATGAACAGACTCTTCGGTGTGGTGCTGGCGCTGGCGCTCTCGCTGGGTGCATCGGCGAACGCCAGCGCGCAGATAGGAATTCCGGTGGGCACCGACGCGCCCGGCGCCGCAGTCCACAAGCTCGACGGCACGAAGACCGACATCTCGCAATACATCGGGAAGTCGCCGGTGCTGATCGAGTTCTGGGCCACGTGGTGTCCGGTGTGCAAGGAGCTCGAGCCGAAGATGCTCGACCTCGCGAAGCGCTACGGATCGCAGGTGAAGTTCCTCGGCGTCGCCGTCTCGGTGAACGAGTCGCCGAAGCGCGTGAAGCTCTACGCCGACAAGTACGGCTACCCCTACGAGCTCGTCTTCGACACCGACGGCAACGCCGTCACCGCCTACGATGTCCCCGCGACTTCCTACATCGTCGTGATCGACAAGTCCGGCAAGGTGGTCTACACAGGCCAGGGCGCGGACCAGGATCTGGAGGCGGCGCTGAAGAAGGCGCTGTAGGGGGGAGGAGGAGGCAGAAAGCAGAAAGCAGAGAGCAGAAAGCAGAGAGCAGAAAGCAGAAAGCAGTGAACGGCTTGTAATTCGGGGTCATCCGCGCGAGAGCAATCCCGTCATCCCCGCGAAAGCGGGGACCCGGTCAAAAGTCATCCCCGCGAAAGCGGGGATCCATGTTACCCAACCGAACATGGATCCCCGCTTTCGCGGGGATGACGCTTTTTTTGTGTGCCGTTCCTGCCTCCTGCCCCTGCCTCCTGAGGTTCTCACTGCTTTCTGCTCTCTGCTTTCTGCCTCCTCCCCATTGACTCCCGCCCCCTCCAGCCCCATAGTACCCTAAGAATCTTAGGATACCCCCAGGCGCCCCCATGCCCACCCCCGATCTCCCCATCGTCCGCGGTACGCTCGACCTGCTCATCCTCAAGACGCTGAGCTGGGGGGAGATGCACGGGCTGGCCATCGTACGCTGGCTCGAGCAGGTCACCCACCAGCAGCTCCAGGTCGAAGAAGGCGCGCTCTACCCCGCGCTGCACAGGATGGAGGGGAAGGGGTGGCTCGAGTCCGTGTGGGGATACACCGAGCAGAATCGGCAGGCAAAGTTCTATCGGCTCACGGCCGCGGGGCGCAGGCAGCTCGCGGCAGAGCTCTCGAGGTGGAAGAGCTACACGAGCGCGGTGGAGCTGGTGATCACCGCCGAAGCGGGCAGCGCGCGGTGAGCTGGCCCCGCGTGCGACGCGCCTTCCGCCTGCTGGTCGCCCCCGACCGCATCCGCGACGACATCGACGCCGAGCTTCGTTTCCACATCGAGGGTCGCATCGACGACCTGATGGCCCGCGGGCTCTCGCGCGCCGAGGCCGAGCGCGAGGTGAATGCGCGCTTCGGAAACATTGATGTCTACATGGAAGAGACGCGTGCGATAGACGAACGCACCATCCACGAGGAGAGACGCATGGAGCTGCTCGACACCATCAGCCGCGAGACACGGCAGGCGTTGCGCGCGCTCGCGCGGAGCCGCGGCTTCACCTTCATCGCGATCCTTACCCTGGCGCTCGGGATCGGTGCAACTACCGCGGTCTACACGCTACTCGACCGCGTCGTGCTCAATCCTCTTCCCTACCCGCACGCCGAGCGGCTGGTGAAGATCGGGAGTCTGGTGTCGGGCAAGACCGTTGCGGGCGAGTGGGGAGTCTCGGAGGCGGGCTACTTCTATTACCTGGAGCACAACCGCAGCTTCGATGCGCTCGGCGTCTTCACGCGCAACGAAGTGTCGATGGTGGCGGATGGACGCGCGGAGCGGGTACGCATGGCCAGGGTGAGCGCGAGCGTGTCGCGCGTGCTCGGTGCACACGCCGCACTGGGACGCCTCATCAACGCGGATGACGATCGCCCGGGCGTTGCTCCGGTCGTCGTGCTCTCTCACGCGTACTGGATCAGCCGCTTCGGCGGCGATCCGGCGATCATCGGTCGGCCCGTCACGATCGAAGGGTTTCCCATGGAAGTGGTCGGCGTGCTTGCTCCCGACGAGAACGTCCCACTCGTCAGCGCCGCGCCTGCGCCGGAGCTCTGGCTCCCGCTCGGCCTCGACCCAGCGGCCAGGCCGATCAACTCGCACTACCTCACCGCGGTCGGGCTGCTGAAGGGCGGTGTGAGCATCGACGCCGCGAGCGCCGATCTCGCGCGCCTCACCGCTCGCTTCCCCGAGGTGCTGGCCGAGGCCTACTCCCCCGCATTCATGCGCGACTACCACTTCGCCGCGAAGCTGACCCAGCTCCGGGAAGCGGTGGTTGGCGAGAGCGCGCGTACGCTCTGGATGCTCCTCGGTGCAGTCGCACTGGTCCTGGTCATCGCGTGCGCGAATGTCGCGAACCTCTTCCTCGTTCGGATCGAGACGAAGCGCCGGGAGATGGCGGTGCGAACCGCGCTCGGCGCCGACCGGGTGCATCTCGCCTGGCACTACCTCACCGAGAGCACACTGTTGGCACTCGTGGCGGGGACGCTCGCGGTGGCGCTCGCGTGGGGCGCGATCCACATCCTCGTCGCGATGGCACCGACGAGCATCCCGCGGCTCGCGGAGATCAACCTGGGTGGGAGCAGCGTGGCTTTCGCGTTCGTCGTGTCGCTCGGCACGGGAGTGGTATTCGGGCTGCTCCCGCTCGGGAGCCGTGCGGTGAGCGTCTCCACGCTGCACGATGGCTCTCGCGGAACGGCCGTCTCGCGCGGGCGCCGTGCGATTCGCGGCGCGCTGGTGGTGGCGCAGGTCGCGCTCGCGGTGGTGCTCCTCGCCGCCGGCGGCGTGATGTTGCGGAGCTTCGAGCGGCTGCGCGCGGTGCACCCCGGCTTCGATGCGAACGGCGTCATCGCGCTCGACCTTTCGCTGCCGCACGCACGTTACGGCGACTATCGGAGCACCAGTGAGCTGTATCGCCAGTTGCAGGGGCGGATCTCCTCGCTCCCCGGCGTCGAGTCTGTTGGTGCTACGACTTCGCTCCCGCTCGAGGGAGGCGGTCACTGCGCGACGACCTTCGCCGAGGGGGATGCGACGCCGACTCCGGGCGCCGCGCAATGCATCCGCTACGTCTACGTGACGCCGGGCTACTTCGGGACGATGGGGATCGCGCTCCGCGGCGCGGCGCCCGACTGGAGCGCGGTAAGCGGCGAGCACGCTGGCGCGGTGATAAGCGGGTCGGTGGCCAACCGCTTCTGGGCCGACCGGAGCGCGCTCGACGGAGGGATCAGTGGCGGCGACGGAGAAACGTTCTTCCGCGTAGCTGGCGTGACCGGAGACGTTCGCATCGACGACCTGCGCGAGCCGAACCCGGAGGTGGTCTACTATCCCATAGTACCGGCGAAGGGGACCGCCCTCTGGGGGCCGGCCGATGCGATCACGATGGTGGTGAGGGTGAAGAGCAGCGATCCGCTCGCGATCGTTCCGGCGATCCGGCGCACACTCGTGCGGATCGACCCCACCATTCCCATCGCCAACCCGCGCGCGATGTCCGACGTCGTGGCAAAATCGATGGCGCGTCTCTCATTCACCATGGTCCTACTCGGCGTTGCTGGTGCGATGGCGCTCGTGCTGAGTGCCGTGGGACTCTACGGCGTGATCTCCTACATCGTGGGCGAGCGCCGCGGTGAGATCGGCGTGCGGATGGCGCTCGGGGCGCGCGCGAGCGAAGTGGGCGGGATGGTGATGCTCCAGTCGGTGCGACTGGCGGCGATAGGCGTGGCGATCGGATTGGTCTGCGCGGCAGCGGCGACGCGCGTCCTCCGATCGCTCCTCTTCGAGGTGAGCCCCACCGACCCACTCACCCTCGTAGCGGTGGCGGTCTTCCTCGTGCTTCTCGCTGCGCTGGCGAGCTACGCTCCGGCGCGCCGCGCGGCGCGCGTGGACCCGATAGAGGTGCTGCGGGCGTAACGACGGGCACCTCCGCGGTTCGGCGCCCTCGTCCCCGCGCAAGCGATCAGCGTCGTCCCCGCTCCCCACGTCATCCCCGCGAAAGCGGGGATCCATGTTACCCAACCAAACATGGATCCCCGCTTTCGCGGGGATGACTTTTGACCGGGTCCCCGCTTTCGCGGGGATGACGGCCCTTGGTCCCGTCACAATTCTTTCCACTTCGGACAACACGTCCTCTTGGGCTGGCACAGCACGTGATTGATGCTGTGCTCGAGCACCACGAAGCAGTGGTTGTCGCGCTCCCCAGGGCTCCGCCGCCTCTCAGTGCCGCTTTTGTTGCGGCGCACCGGCGGCAGGGCTGTCGAGACGGCACCACTGAAATACGGCACTCAGCCCAGAGGACCCCTGATGAGACGTATCCTCCTCCTCGCCGCGCTCTCCATCGCGACAGGCGCCTGCGGTAGTGACGGTCGGACCCCGACCAGCGCCGACGACCCGGCACGACGCGGAGTCATGCAGCGAGTGCTCGGCGGTAGCGACGAGGAGTTGACGACCCAGGATCTCTCGCAGGGGCTCGACCCCGCTTTCCTGGCCAGAGTGCTCGCCGGATCGGGCATCGAGGTCTCCAACGTCAGCTATAGTGGCGCCATGGCGGCAGCGGGGATGTTCAGCGGGGGGAGCGACATCATCGGCTTCGAAGGCGGCATCGTGCTCGGCACGGGACGCATCGCCGGCGTCGAGGGTCCCAACCAGGTAGTCGATGCTACCAGCGAGAACGACACGCCGGGCGACTCGCTCCTCGATATCATCTCCGGCCGCGGCAACCCCACCGTGGATGCGGCGGTCCTCTCCTTCGACTTCGTACCGCGTGGCAACACCATCACCCTCGAGTACGTGTTCGCCTCCGAGGAGTACAACGACTACGTCAACACCGGCTACAACGACGTCTTCGCCTTCTACGTGAACGGCGAGAATTGCGCGGTGGTGGGCCGCCCCGCGCTCCCAGTGAGCGTCAACACGATCAACAACGGGAATCCGTTCGGGATTCCGCCCGTATCGCACCCTGAGCTCTACCGCAACAACGACATCGACTCCAACGGCGGCGCCACGATCGCTACGGAGATGGACGGCCTGACCACGGTGCTGACGTGCACGGCACGCGTGAGGCCAGGCGTGAAGAACCACATGCGCCTGGCCATCGCCGACGCTGGCGATCCGGCCTACGACTCCAACGTCTTCCTCCGCGCCGGGAGCCTGGAGGTGAGCAACTAGCTCGCCCCTTCGAGAGCAGCCTCCCGCTAGCGGGGGACCGCTTCGACCGCGGCCTGTTCCGCGAGCCCGTCGAGCAGGCGCCGCGCGTGCTCACGGCCGCTCCGCGGATTCATCACCGTCACGCGCAGCAGCTGTCTCCCATCGATGATCGTGGCGGTGATCCACCCGGCGCCGCTCCGGTTGTAACGCTCGCGCAGCTCGCGGTTCATGCGGTCGAGCGTGGCGTCGTCGTGCGAACCGTCGCCGATCCAGCGGAAGCAGAGGATGTTGGATTCCGGCTCGTGCACCGCCTCGAAGTCATTGCGCGCGGCGATCTCCTCGTGCAGCGCGCACGCGGTGTCGCAAAGGCGATCGTAGATGGCGGCCATCCCGTCGGCACCGTAGCGCTGGAGAGCGACCCACACCTTCAGCGCGTCGGTGCGCCGCGAACACTGGAAGCTGCGCTTCCCCTGATCCCAGCCGCGCTCCGTGCCGTTCGAGGGTGCATTGAAGAGGTATGGCGCGGCCTGCGCGAAGGCGTGCTCGAGGTCGCGCTCGTCGCGCACGAGGAGCATCCCGCCCGAGATCGGCGCGAGCATCATCTTGTGCGCATCCCAGGTGAGCGAGCGCGCGCGTTCCACGCCGCGCATCCGGTGACGATGCTTCGGCGAGAGAAGCGCCGAGGCGCCGTGGGCGCCGTCGAGATGGAACCAGATCCCGCGCTCCTCGCAGAGCGCGCCGATGCGCTCGACGTCGTCGAAGGAACCGGTGGCCGTGGAGCCTGCGGTGGCCACCACCGCCATCACGCGCGTCCCCTTGCTCGCGAGCCGGCGGAGCGTCGCATCGAGCGCGTCGGTGTCCATCCGGTGGTCGCACGACGGGACGGCGATCGCGCGGCGCACGCCGAGTCCGAGCTGCGCCACCGCGCGCGTTACGGCGTAGTGCGCGTGCTCGCCGCATACCACTACCGGGGGATCGGCGCCAACACCGTCGTCCCAGGCATCCGGCATCGCCGCGGCGCGTGCGGCGAGGAGCGCGGTGAAGATCGCCTCCGTGCCGCCCGACGTGAACGTTCCGCCCGAGCCCGGGCCCCAGCCGACGAGATCGGAGAGCCAGCGCATCAATTGTGTTTCCACGATCGTCGCGGTGGGCGACATCTCCCA
>DATCXR010000419.1:0-22965 GCA_036565685.1 Gemmatimonadaceae bacterium | reverse complement strand
GCAGCCGCACTTCCATTACCTGCCTCTGCTCCGCTCCGTGCTCGCGCCGATCCGCGGCCACGCATGCTCTCCGCGAGCGTGGCCCACGCCGCCCTGCTGCCCGCCGTGCGACCCGTACCGAGCAAACGCTCGCGCTCCCGCTCGAGCGTGTCCGCCAGCCTCGACGGATCATCGCCTGGCTTCACCAGCGCGCTCGTCGCCAGCCAGCGGCCGGCGGGCGAGACAGCCACGCAGAGTCGCGGCACCATGAGCCAGCAGTCGGGGAACCCGTGCCATTCGGGAGCTGGCGGCCGGGCGGGGTCGAAGCGGAAGCCGCCCATGAGCATCGCTCGCCGGCCGAACGCTTGGGTCTCGGAATCGCCAGTGGTGCTCGGTGCCCCCGGCCCGTCGGAGATCTCTTCCGCGAGCATTGCCCGCCAGAGTCGCGCGGCCGCGGCGAAGCGTCCCTCGCCCGACGGCGCGATCGTGGCCGCGGCGCCGATGCCGGCCACCGCCACCCCGGTGCTCGGCCGCGCCCAGTAGATCCGGTCGCCGATCGCCTCCGCACGCTCGAAGGCATCGAGCGGGTCGAGCTCGGCGGGGAGCGGTTCTATATAGGTAGCGAGCACCGCGCGCTGCCGGGCCGCGGCAGCGGCGCGTCCGAGGAGCTCGACGAGGGTGATGTCACCCGCCGCGGGCCTGGGCGAGGCGCTCATACCTGTCCCCCACGGCGCCCCCTAGCCGGGGTGCCGCTCTTCGCATGGCTGGTCGAGGGCGGGCGAGTGGCGGGGGCTGCCCGCTTGGCGACCGCGCGCTCGGGCTCGACGCCGAGTCCGCGCCAGAGGAGGCGGCGAAGCTCCGGGTAGTAGGACTCGAGCGGCGGTGCGCTGGGAGTGACGAGCCACTGCACCACGACCTCGTTCACCGCGCCGAACCACACCTGGCCGGCGAGGCGGGTGTCACAGGGCGGGATGAGTCCCTGGCGTACGGCGTCATCTAGGTCGCGCGCCAGGCGTGCCGAGAAGCGCTCTCGGATGGCGAGGAGGTGCGGGGCGAAGTCGCGGGTGTGCGCATCGATGAGAAAGAGTCGGGCGAGTCGGCGGTGGGTACCGAAGACGTGGAGCGCTCGCTCCACGGCTGCATCGGCGCGCCGCAGCGGGTCGCTCTCGCTGGCCGCCGCGGCCTCCAGCCGGTCCATGAGCAGCGCGGCGGTGCGGTCGAGGAGTGCGCCGAAGAGCGCCTGCTTGCTGGTGAAGTGGAAGTAGAGTCCACCCTTCGACGTGGCCGACTCGGTGGCGATCTCTTCCATGGCTGCGTCGCCGTAGCCGCGTCGGGAGAAGACCTCGAGTGCTGCCTCGAGGATGCGTTCGCGCCGTCGTGCACCCTTTCCGGCTTCGGCGGGGTCGAGGTTGGGGGCGGTGGGCGGCTCGGGGAGCACGGACGGCGTGGAGTGGCTGTGACGGGTTCGGGGCACGTGGAAAAAACCGACCGACGCGTCGGTCGGTCAGGTAATAGTAAAGCGTGAGCGGCGTGGAGGGAATGTGTGTCGGATCGCCTTGCGGCGCTTCACTTCCCAATCGCAGCATCTCAATAGTGTGCGACTTTGCATACATCTATTGGCATGCCATGCAACTCGGTTCCATTCTCTTACAGGTTCGGTCAATACGGACTCTTGCTTCTTTTCATATTCTTTCATAGGATATCCCGCGATCCTCGTCCTCCCTGCTGCCTCTCCGGTCGCGCAATTCCCGCCGTTGCTCCTCGCCCCACCCACTCGCCACGAGCTCCTCGCAATGATCTGACGGCACCACCAACGGAACGGAGCAACAGCGGAGCATGCGCTCCGCGCACCACGCCAGCCGCAACGCGCAGCAGCCGGCCGGCCCGATGATGCTCGCTTCACTTAAGCGAATCTCTCACAATCCATTCAGGAGGCACCATGCCCTTACGTGGGGTCATTGGTTTTCTCGCGCTCGCCCTCGTCGGGTCTCCCGCGCTCGCACTGGGGCAGGGCACCGGTAACATCCGCGGACGCGCGAGCGACGCGGGCTCCGGCGGGCCGGTTGCCGCAGTCCAGATCAGCGTCGAGGGCACGTCGCTCGGCGCGCAGACGGCCGACGACGGCTCCTACACGATTCGGAACGTGCCGGCAGGATCGCACGTCCTCGTCACGCGCAGGGTAGGCTACGAGCCCGCGCGCGACACCGTCACCGTGCAGGCAGGGGCTACGGCCACTCACAACTTCTCGCTCCGCAGCGTTGCAACGAACCTCAACGAGGTCGTGGTCACGGCGCTCGGACAGACGGCCGTCCAACGCTCACTCGGCGTCGCGCAGCAGACCGTCTCCGGCGCCGACATCGCCGCCGCGCAGCAGCCGAACTTCGTGAACGCGATCCAGGGGCGCGTGGCCGGTGTCCAGGTCACCAGCACATCCGGTGTACCGGGTGCTTCGTCGTCCATCATCATTCGAGGCGTCAGCTCCATCAGCGGCAGCAACCAGCCGCTCATGATCATCGACGGCCTCCCGATGGACAACTCCACGCTCGCAACTAGCGCCCTCGCCTCAGATGCTCCGAACTCCAACGTCGCATTCGACAACAGAGGGGTCGATTTCACCAACCGCGGCGCCGACATCAACCCGAACGACATCGAGTCGATCACGGTACTGAAGGGCCCCGAGGCGGCCGCTCTTTACGGAATCGACGCGGCCAACGGCGCCATCGTCATCACCACCAAGCGCGGCAAGGCGGGCGGCGGTCTCGAATACAGCAACAGCTTCCGCATCGAGACTCCCCGCGCCAAGCCCGAGATCCAGCACGTCTACGGGCCGCAGACAGATCTTGGGAGCGAGAGCTTCATCTACTTCGGCGACAAATATCCCGCGGGCACCAAGTTCTACGATAACGTCGACAACTTCTTCCAGACGGCGCTGACGCAGAATCACAACTTGTCCTTCAGCGGGGCCACCACGGACGGCAAGATCAACTATCGTCTCGCCACGGGCCTCACCAAACAGAAGGGCGTGGTGCCGACCTCCGGCTACGACCGCGTCAACGTCACGGCCGCGTCGCAGGGGCAGGTCACCGACTGGCTGAACGTGGATCTCTCCACCATCTACTCCTACGCCGACAACGACCAGCCCTTCAAAGGTGCAGGCGGTCCCCTCCTCGGTCTCCTCGCCTGGCCCTCTACCGATAATGCGTCCAACTACCTCAACCCCTCCGGTACCCGCCGTACCATCACCGGGCTTGGGTACGGCTCGGAAATCGACAATCCGTACTTCAGCGTCTTCAAGAACAAGATCAACTCAAAAAACAGCCGCTTCATCGCCAACCTGGCGCTGACCTTCAGTCCTGTCTCCTGGGGTAACATCAGGACCATTCTCGGAACCGACGGCTACACCAACCAGAATCTCCTCCTGCGGCATCCAGAGAGCAGCTGGGGTTTCGGTTCCACCGGGATCATCGATCAGGCGGACGAGATTACCCGGAATCTCAACGCACAGACGCTGCTCAACTTCAACAGCTACCACATCACCGACAAGCTCTCGATCAACGGACTCCTGGGGAATCAGGTCACAGATGAGAGGACGACGGCCAACGCGTTGAACGGCCAGGATTTCATGGACCCGAACTTCGTGTCCGCCAACAACACGCGGACCAAGTTCAACCGCACCACGCTCACGCGCCGTCGCCGCGTAAGCCTCTTCGGGCAGGCCGTATTCAACTACAGCGACTACCTCTACCTCACCCTCCAGGGGCGTAACGACTGGACCTCTACGATCCCGCGGCCGAGAAATTCGTTCTTCTATCCCTCGGTCACCTCGAGCTTCATCTTCTCCGATGCGTTCCCGAGCATCGGGAAGCACATGACCGGTAAGCTCCGCGCCGCGTACGCCGAGGTGGGTAGAGATGCGCCGCCGTACGCCTATCGTCCCGCGCTCACCAACGCCACCACATCGTACGCCGGCTACCGCTACGACTTCTGGGGGCCGAATCTCGCCCTCAAGCCGGAGTTCGCCTCCTCATACGAGTTCGGTACAGAGCTCGGTTTCTTCGACGACCGGCTCGGCCTCGACGTGACGTATTATCAGAAGGAGACGAAGGACCAGATCGTCCAGAACATCCGTGGCAGCTACGGCACCGGCTTCGTCCTCTTCAACATGAATGGAGCTACCACGCGCAACCACGGCGTGGAGATCTCGCTCCGCGGCACGCCGATTCGGACGCAGGATTTCTCCTGGGACATACTCGCCAACTTCGATCGGTCGCGGGGCAAGGTTCTCTCGCTGCCGCGCGATCTCCCCGAGTCGTACGTCTCCGACACGTGGCTGTATGGGAACGTGCGCGACGGTCAGTCGCCCGGCATGTCCACCATGGCGCTCACCGGGATGTTCCTTCAGAGAAACGACAAGGGCCAAATCCTGATCGATCCGACCACGGGCTTACCGATCAGGAGCAACGATTTCATTGACATCGGCATTGATCGCCAACCCGACTTCACGGTGGGGCTCTCGAATACCCTGCACTACAAGCGCTTCACCTTCGACGTCCTCCTCGATATGCGGAAGGGCGGCGACATCTACAACGGCACCGAGCGCTACCTCACCCTGCGAGGGCTCAGCGCGCGCACGCTCGATCGCGAGCAGCCACGCGTGATCGAGGGCGTGCTGAAAGACGGGAACGAGAACAGCGCGAATCCGACGCCCAACAACATCACGATCATCCCGGCCGAGACTCCCGGCTACTACACCGACATGAACGAGGAGTACTTCATCCAGAAGGACGTCAACTGGGTGCGGCTTCGTAGCGCGACGCTCTCCTACGTACTGCCTCAAAACTGGCTGCGGAACGCGAGCGTCTATGTCACGGGCACGGATCTCTTCCTGATCACCAACTACGATGGGCTCGATCCGGTGGTGAACGGCAACACGGCGGCCGTCGGAGGAGCGGGAGCTGTCGGATTCGACTATGGCAACTTCCCGATTCCGCGCGGCATCGACTTCGGCGTCCGGGTGGCGTTCTGATGCAGAATACGCCCTCGCGAGACCGCGGAAAACGTCACCGTGACAGTGCTCGACTCACACCGATCAACGAGAAGCCGATGAAGAGAATATACGCATTACTACTGGCGGGCCTGCTCCTGGCGCCCGCGGGTTGTAAGGACTTTCTCGATGTAAATACCAACCCGAATGGCCCGGAGACGGTGTCGGCGAATCTGTACCTTCCGCCGATGCTGCACTGGATGGCCAGCTCGCCGCAGTACGATGGGCGCTACATAGGGCCCTACACGCAGGAATGGTTCATACCCAGCCACAACGCCGTCACGTACGTCTGGCAGGAGATGGGATACCGCCCGGGGAGCGACGCCGCCGCCCAACAGTGGCGCGACGTGTACTGGTCGCTCGGGCAGAATCTGATCGACATGAACACCATCGCCCAGAATGAGGAGCGGTGGGACCTGCTCGGCGTGGGCCAGATCCTCAAGGCGTGGGGTTGGCAGGTGCTCACCGACATGCACGGCGAGATCATCATCAAGGAGGCGTTCGACCAGTCGCGAACCACCTTCGACTACGACACTCAGGAGTATGCCTACTTCGAGGTGGACTCGCTTCTGCACGAAGCGATCGCCAATCTGCAGCGTGCCGACGGCGCGGTCGACCCGAACTACCTTGCCGTTGGCGATCATATCTACAACGGCGACCGCACCAAGTGGCTTGAGTTCGCTTATGGGCTGCTGGCGCTGAATCGCAGCCACTTTACCAACAGGTCCACCTACAACCCCGACAGCGTGATAGCGCTGGTGGACCAGTCGTTCAAGAGCAACGCCGACGATGCGCTCTTCCCGTACCCGGCGGTTACCAGCAACGACGACAAAAACTTCTACGGCACCAGCAGAGACAACCTCACCCCGTACAGGCAGACGGAGTTCATCGTCCATCTCATGGACGGGACGGAGTTCGGCGGAGCGGTGGACCCGAGGATGAGTCGGATGCTAGCGCCTGCCCTGGATGGCCAGTACCGTGGATTGGATGTGGACTCGTTGGGATACGGCGCCATCACCGACACGCTTCAGAGGCCGCTGAACTTCTTCGGCTACAGGGGGTTGCCGGCCGCAGGACAGCCGAGCCGCTACATCTTCTCCGACAAGTCGAAGTTCCCGATCATGACGTATGCGCAGCTCCAGTTCGTGAAGGCGGAAGCTCAGTACCTCAAGGGCGACAAGCCGGCGGCGCTGGAGACCTACAAGAACGCCATCTCGGCGCACATCGACTTCGTGAACGCGAGGAATCAGGACGACGGCCAGGCACCCTCGCAGATCACGGCGGCCGAGAAGGAGGCCTTCCTCTCGGACCCGAACGTCGTTCCGACGTCGGCGAGTGACCTGACGCTCTCCCACATCATGTCGCAGAAGTACATCGCGCAGTGGGGATGGGGGCACAATGAGCTCTGGATGGACCTCCGCCGCTACCACTACATCGATGTCGAGAGTGGCGAGGAAGTCTTCCGCGGCTTTGAGATACCCGCGACCCTCGACGGTTCCAACGGCGGGCTGCCCGTGCAGCGCGCCCGTCCGCGCTACAACTCCGAGTACGTATGGAACCAGGCGGGCCTCAGCGCCATCGGCGCGCTGGCGGATGACTACCACACCAAACCGCTTTGGATCACCACGCCTGAATAGCCGACCTCTGGGGAAGACCGTCATCTGGTAAAGTGGCGGATCCGAACCAGAACGATGGATCCAGGTCGTTGAACATAGAGGGGGCCGAGCACGTGCTCGGCCCCCTCTATGTTCAACGACCTGGATCCGTGGCGTATCTGCCGCCTTGACGCCCTCTAAAGCCAGAGTTATATCCGGGCGTGCTTCAAGTGTTTGGCTGGACCTTGATTGCAGGCTGTAGTCGAAGTTCAGGAATCTCTCTTACGATGGAGGATCTATGCCTCACATGCGATCCCTGAAGTTCCTTCTCAGTGTCTGTGTCGTTGCGTCTGCGGCATGCACCGCTGACGCGCCGACGAGTCCTCGATCCAACGCTCTCACGAGTCGGGTCCAGCAGCTAGGGATACAGGACCACGGTGACCATGTGGTGGTCGCGGGGGACGCTCGGTTAAGCAATGCGACTCTTACGGAGCTCAACCCGACCATCCACGGGTGGGTGGACGTCAACTCTTCCCCATCCTGCCACCTCAAATACGAGGCGGTAGTCTCGGGTGGCACTCCACCGTACACTTACTCCTGGCAGACCGATGGCACGATAAAGGAGAATTACGGAGACGTCATCTACGCCGCCTTCAGCCCGGCCGGTAGTTACTGGGTCCGGCTCACCGTGACGGATTCCAACGATCAGCAGGCAACTGTGCAGGCCGATATACAGTCCGCAGATTGGGAATTCGAGTGCTATGATTGATTAGAAGCGGGATGCGGGGTCAAGTCTCCGAAGTTCAACGGGCGCGCCGACTGGCGCGCCCGTTGAACTTCGGAGAACAGACCCCGTACCTACCGCTCACCCGCGATCCTCCGCGACGATCGACTGCAGCGGAGTCCCGCCCTCGTCCGCCTCGATCAGCAACACGGTCCGCACACCCGTCTCGGGGAGATCGATGCTCTCGATGTCCAGCAGCACTGTCCTCGTCCCCGCGGTAGTGAAGCGGATCCGCTGCTCCCCGCTCGAAACCTCCACGTACTTCGACGCCGACGGCATACCCACTCCTGTGAGCGTGGGCTCCGCCTCCTCGAGATCGGCGTCGGTGTCCGTCACGTACACGTCCACGGCACCGGCTATCTGTGCCGCGTTGATGACGCGCACGCGAGCCTTCCCCGCCGCGGCCGCGGTGTTGGTGTCGGCGAAGACCTCGATGCCCTGGCTATCGATCCCGTTCACGAGTACGGCGGTGTACTGGCCTCCCGACTCGAGATCCTCCGTTGCGATCGCAAGGTCCTCGTCCCCATCCGTGAACCGCGCTGCGATATCCCGCTCGCCAGATGCGATGTTCCCGTAGGCGGATACCTCGTCTCCGTACGCCGCGTCGCTGCGAATCTCGATGTCGTCCACGCGGAAGTCCACCGCGTCCGTTCCTGCCGCCGCGTGGACGAAGCGAAGCTGCGCCACGGGCGCGGGCGAAGTGGAATCACTGCACGCCGTCGCGCCGACGGCGACCATGACGAGAGCGGCGAGCGATGCGCGCGCCGAGAGAGAGAGTTTCATACCTTGCCTCCTGATGAATCGTTGGCTGCGACGCGGAACCGCGTCGGGCGTAACGATCGTTAGGACGAAGGCGGGCGGGGATCCTAGCACGGAAGTATCCGGGGCGTTACCATAGCGAAAGGCGCCTGCGGCGGCTGCCGTCTCATCCGTTCGCGCCCGCTAGGATTTCGCCGATCGCGCGTCTCACCAAGGGGTGCATCGACGCTGACGCCGATGCGTGTACTCCGCCACCATAGCCCTACTGCCGAGCTGAGCCGCGTAGGATGCCTGCCTGGGAAGAGATCTACGACGAGTGGCGTCTGCCGCTCCTGCGCTACGTTCACCGGCTCACGCGAGATCCGCATTTCGCCGAGGACGTGACGCACGAAGCGTTTCTCAGACTCCTCCGCGAGCAGCGCGAGGTGCGCGATCCGCGTGCGTGGCTCTTCCGCGTCTGCACCAACATCGTGCGTGATCACGCTCGCCGGCTCGCCACCGAAGACCGCAACCCGGTCATGCCCGAAAGCCCCGCGCCGGAGCCACCGGACGTCGTCTACGAGCGCGCCGAGACGGTGAGGATCGTACGCTCGGCGCTGGAGCGGCTCTCACCGCGCGATCGCGAAGCGCTTCTGCTGAGGGAATCCGGGTTTCGCTACGCGGAGATCGCGGAGGTCATAGGAGTGAGAACGGAGATAGTGCCGACGCTCATCGCGCGCGCGCTGCGCCGGCTGCAGAAATCCTATCGGATGGAGGGACGAGATGTCGCATCTGCATGACGCGCTCCTCCAGGCGCACCTCGATGGCGAGCTCGCGCCGACGGAGATGCGCGATGTCACCCGCCACCTCTCTGTATGCGATGCATGCCGCCGGGCATCGGCGGAGCTGGCGAGTATCAGCTACGCTTTCAGCGAGATGATCGGCCGGCTCGACGCCGCCGAGCCCGAAGCATGGCGCGTCGCCGCGCCGCTTCCGGCTTCTCCCGCGTTGGCGATGCATCACGGCGTGAGCCCGCGGCTCGCCAACCGGCCGCGACTCGTACTCGAGCATCCGCCGCGTACGCGCTCGCTCGCGACCTGGCGGTGGGCGGCGGCCGCCCTCCTCATGGTGACCAGCGTGGCCGCGGCGGCGGTGGTGCGGGGACCGCTCTTCCACGGATCGACCCGCGCTTCCACGAACGTGGCTGCCGCACCGCCAGCCTCGCTCCCCGCGACGCTACAACCGGCGGGTGCAATTGCCATCGCTCCGCGACGCGGCACCGCGGAGGTCGCGCTCACCGGCGCCGCCGCCGGCTCGCGTCTCCGCATCACGGTGACGAGCGCCGCAGAGCTGACCGTGAGGGTGCGCTCCGATTCCGTGAGCGCGGAGCCTGCTCGCTTCCGCACCGGTGAAGCGCGAATCGCCGTGCAGCTTCCGGGGGCGATCTCGCTCGTAGAAGTAGAGATCCCCGCTACGCTGCGTGCGGCACGCGTGCTCGCGGGAGACAGCGTCGTCGCCACGGTAAGGGATGGGCGTGTCACGCCCGCGGCCGCCGCGGCGGGCGGCATCGCCCTCGGCGCACACCCCTGATGTCCGCATGCCGCGTGTGAGCCGATGAGACGAGCATGCTCGTGACCCCGCGATGCTGACCGCGCTCCTGGCGGCTGCACTTCTCGCGGCCGGTCCGGCGCGTGCGGATCCGCTCGTGCACGCGCGGCCGGACTCCATGCGGCCGGACTCGACGCGGGCCGATGCGCGCGTCCAGGGACGCGTGACAGACGAGGTCCTCGACCGGCCGCTCGCACGCGCGATCGTGTGGCTGTCGGGATCCTCCGTGCGCCGCACCGCCACGACGGGAGCGGACGGCGTCTTCGCCTTCCCCGATCTCCCGGCAGGGAGCTACCTCCTCAGCGTCCAGCGCGAGGCGTACGACTCAGCGAGCGTTTCAGTGCTCGTTCCTCCGGGTCGCGAGATCGTGGTCGACGTGCAGCTCACCAGGCGGCCGGAGCTCCTCAGCCGCGTGGTGGTGCACGCTCCTCCCCCTCTCGATCCGCACGCCACGCGCGATGCCGACGTGGTGGCCGGCGCACCTGATTACGACGGCGGTGCGCGCGCCCTCCGTGCGCTCGACATGCGCTCGCGCGCGGGGAGCATGCTTGCAGGCGCACTCGGCGGCTCGGGACCGCAGCGTCCTCCCGACCCCGGCGGTGGCGACGGGCACACGCTCTTCCTTTGGGGAACGGAGGACGAGAGCGGACAGGTGCTCCTCGACGGCGCGGTGATCGGCGCGCCGCTGCACCTCGGAGGACTCCTGCCGAGTGTGGACCCGGAGCTCGTGGACTACGCTCGCCTCCGCACCGGCGGCGCGCCCGCGCGCTTCGATGGAGGAACCGGCTACGTCCTCGAGCTTTCCACGCGCGAGCCATCGCCGGGTTCGCTGCGCATGTGGGGCGAGTCGAATCTCCTCACCGACCGCGTGGGCGGCGAGGCGCCGATAGGCGAATCAGGCAGCATCCTCGCGGGCGCGCGTCGCGTGCGCACCGAGATGCTCCCGCGGCTCTCGGGCGTGATGCGCGGCTACTGGTACGATGACCTGCTCGCGCGCGGGAGCGTCCGCACGGGAGAGCGCGGCGAGCTGCACGCCACCTTCTTCGGTACCAATGAAGCACTGCGCATCCCGCGCGACCAGGGGAGCGATGACGCCGCATGGTGGAATCGAGCGGGCTCGCTCGCCTGGGAGTCGGGTCGCGAAGGCGAGCGCAGTGCCGCGCGGCTTTCCATGGCGCGCGCGGTCACCGACCTTCCGCTCCTGTCGGCGTACGGCGGCCACCTGCGCGGCGACGTGAATCGCGCCGCCGTGGCCGCGAGCCATCGGTGGGAAACGGAGACTTCGCGCTGGGGAATGGGCGGCGAGGTGGAGTACGCGCGCTTCGGACGCGAGGCGCGCGCCACTCCAGGCGCCGCTCCGGCCAGCGATAGCTCCGGCGTCACGGACATGAACAATGCCGCGTGCGACGGGGCCGCGGCGTGCGCGCACGCGAGCAGCACCACCGCCGCGCTCTACGGCGATGTGCGCCACCGCCTCTCCAACCGACTCTGGCTCGACGCGGGGTTGCGCATCGCCACCACGCCGCGCGACCATACCACTCCGCTCGTGGACGCGCTCCCACGCCTCGCCCTCGAAGCGTACCCGACTCCCAACACATCACTCCGGCTCGCCGCGGGACGCTACTCGCGGCTGGGCGCCATCTTCTCCGCCGACGCGGGCAGCACCACGCAGGCGCCGGGAGGCAGCGTCACGCTTCCCGCGCTGCTCGGCGTGCAGCTCGTGCGCGACCACGCGGTGCAGCTCGAGCTCTCCGCGACCCAGCGGTGGGGCCCGACCGTGCTCGGCGTTTCCACCTACCTGCACCAGCGCGAAGGGAGTCCCGCACGCACGCACCTCGATCGTGCGGTGGGGGTGGACGTCTCGCTCTCGTACTCTGGCACGTGGTTCTCGACGACCGCGAGCTACACGCGAATCGCGCGAAGTTACGACGTCTTCGCCGTGTCCAGCGGTACGTCGCGTCCGAGCTTCGGCGTGGAGCAGCTCCTCTCGCTCGATGGCACCGCGCGCGCGGGGCGGTTCGCTCTCGCCCTCTCCGGCTCGTATGCGCGCGGCATCCCGTACACTTCAATCGTCCTCGATCGCCCCGCCGACGGGTACACCGCATCGCCCACCTCGCTGAACGGCTCCATGCCCGGCGAGTACGAAGACCCGGCGCTGGCGAGTTCCTACCTGCGACTCGATGCAACGCTGAGCGGCCGTTGGTGCATCGGCGGCGGCAAGTGCCCCGTGCGACTCGCGCCGTATCTGCGCGTGATCAACGCGCTCGATCGCCGCGACGCGCTCTTCTACTACCAGGACGGCGGTCTCGACGACCCGCGCTCGCTCGCGGCGCTCCCCGCCGTCCTTTCCGTCGGCGTGCGCTGGGAGCTGGCGAGAACGCCGCGCTGACGCTCGCGCGGACGCTCGCGCTACGGAACCACCACCACCTTCCGCTCCACCGTCACCGGAGTTCCGTAGTCACGAGCGCCCTGGCGCACGCGTTGCCCACGCACCCTGATCACCCCCACGCCCGGCGCGTCGAAGGAAGTGACGAAGGAATGCTCCAGCCCTCCCACCATCGCCACCGCGGTACACGCCGTGGCGCCCGAGTGGCGATCGTACGGGCGGATCGAAACCGTATCGCCGCTCCTCTCGAGCATTCCGCCGTCGGCGCTCCAGCAGCCATCCGTCCCGATCGTGCGCACCACCACGGATACGGCGCGCCCCGAGCGCACGGTGTCGGGCACGTCCACGACTTCGTGCGGTACGATTACATAGCGCGGGTCATTCACCGACGGAGTCCACTGCTCGGCGTCGCTCGGGGGCTGCGCGCTGCTCAACGGAACGGCGGACTCCAGTTGCAGCACACCGAGCTCCCGAGCGCTCGCTGCAGCGGGCGCGGTGGCGGGCACGGAGCAGGCAACCATCGCCAGCGCGGCTCCGGCCAGCGCGCAAGATCGCCATCTCCCGAGCGTGGAAACATTCTTCATCGGTCTCACCTGTCGGCGCGGGGCGCCGTGCCCCGCTCTCGGTAGATGAGACGTTTCGCCGGCGGAGTCCTAGCACGACGGCGGGGTCAGGTCTTGACTTAATACATTTTACGGCCGTGGCCGTAAAATGTATTAAGTCAAGACCTGACCCCGCCTTACCGCGCTTCGCCGCCCAGGCGCGCGAGTGCCGCGCGTGACTCCTCTACTATGGGCTGCAGCGACGAATCCGCGTGCTGGAACGCGGCCGCCACGTACGCGTAGTCGCGCGCGGCCTGATCGCGCTCGCCCAGACGCTCGGCGACCTTCGCGCGCTCGTAACGCCAGAGCGTGCGTGTCGGATCCACGTTCGTGTACTCGTGCTGCAGGATGCGCATCGCGTCGCGATCGCGGCCCACGGCGCCGAGGAGCTGCGCCTTGGTGTACCACAACGCGAAGCACGCCTCGATGGAGCAGATCGAGTCCGGAACAATGTCCAGCTCGCGCACCGCCGCCGCCGTGTCGTGACGCGCGAGCTCGAGGTGTGCCTCGAACGCGGCGCGTACCACACGCCGATACCCCTCCAGCTCGGGTGGCACCGTGGCCGTATCGATCCCTGCCACCATCCTGCGCAGACGCGCGGTATCTCCGCGTTCCGCCCACCAGCGCAGCGTGAGTGCCGCCTCACCCGCCCTGGGATCCGACGCCACCTTCGACAGGAGGCGGTCGGCGCTGTCGGGCGGGATCGCGCCGAGCAGCGCGAGCTGCGGAACGATCGACCAGCTCGCCCCATCCACCAGACGAGCCGCTTCCTCGAGGTGCCCGCGCTCGGCGAGCGACATCAACAGCGCCTGGTGCGTCTGCTTCGCGACACCGGCGGAATCCGCACCGCCCGCGCGAAGCTCGGGGAGAGAGCGCGCGACGCGGATCTGACTCTCCGCCGGATCCATCCACGACATCAGGATGGAGACCAGCTCCGCCGCATCCTCCACCGACGACGCCCGCATCAGCGAGTCCACGTTCAGGCGCTGCGAGTCCGCGGAGTCGAGAAAGAGAAGGAGCTTCCGCATGTAGCCGGCAGCGGAGCCCCCCGGCTCGAGTCGCAGGTAGTGCTCCACATACCGCCGCGCCGCGGCCGGGTCCTGCTCGCGCAGCGCGAGGTCGGGCATGTGCAGGTACGACGGCGCGAAAGTGGAGTCGAGCGCGATGGATTTGTCGAACTCCCTGCGAGAGTCGGCGTACGTGACTACGGGATCGAAGAAGAGGTAGTGGTAGTGCGCGTCGGCCAGCTTGTGCCACACCTCGGGGTCTTCCGGGAAGCGACGCGTTCCTTCCTCCAGCAAAGCGAAGAGCTGCTTCGCGTAGGGGAGCGGCGAACGGTTGGTCACGCCACCGCCGCTCAGCATCAGCTGCAGCGCGGCAAAGTTGGAGTCGGCAGAGACGAGGAGACTCTCGCGCGGCGCCAGGCCGTGGTTGCGCTCACCGGCGAGTAGCGCGTACTCGTAGCGCCGCTCCAGCTCCTCGCGATCGGGCGCGTGCGTCCAGCTGAGCGCGTTGCTCAGATGGCGAAGTGCCGGCGCGAACATGCTGTCGGCCGCGACCGCCACCTGATAGTACGCGGCCGCCGAGTCCCATTCGGATCGCCGATAGAACTGCTCCGCCTGCAGGAACGCCTTGATCGCCGGGAGCGATGACGTCCCGATGGAGGCGGTGCGCACCGCGGCGATCGGTCGCGACTCGTTGAGCCGCTGCAGGAGTCCTATCGTGAGCGAGTCGGCCACCCTGTCGAGGCGCGAGCTGACGTCGTGCACGCGCACTTCGCCGAGTGAGCGCCGGTCGGCCACGTCGTAGAGCGTGGCCACCGCGTTCACGGAGTCCCCACCCGCGCCGACGAAGCGCCCGTAGACCACGTAGCGGGCGCCCACCTTCCCGGCGAGCTCCGTAGCGCTGGACTCGTCCGGGCGGCCGCTCCAGCGTCGAACCACCATCGTGGGCGGTACGGTGCGTATCGGGCCGGCATCGTCGAGGTTCGCGGAGAGGATGTCGACTATCCCTTCCTTCCACACACCAAGTGAGGGGTCGAGCACGCTGAACGGAGCGACGGCCAGGAGATTGTCGTCGAGCGTCGCGCTCGTACCGCGCCCGCCGAGCAGCCAGAGAGCGGCTCCAGCCACGGCGAGGATGACCAGCGCGGCGACCAGCGCGATCGGGCGCGGACGGATGCGACCGCCCGCGGTCGCGCTCAACGCGTCGCGGAACTCCGCCGCGCTCGAGAAGCGCTGTGCCGGCTCCTTGGCGAGCGCGCGCGCCAGCGCTGCCGAGACCGGAGCGGGCACGTCGCGGCGGAACTCGGTCACCGGCTTCGGAGTCTGGTTCAGGTGTGCCGCCATCACCGCCCGCGCCGAGCGACCCGTGAACGGAGGAACGCCGGCGAGCAGCTCGAAGGCGACCACCGCCAGCGAGTAGATGTCGGAGCGCGCATCCACGGTATCGTCGCCCGCGGCCTGCTCGGGCGACATGTAGCCGGGAGTTCCCATGGACTGACCGACCGCGGTGAGCCGGGTGAGCGACGGGGCGGCCGACACGTCGTCCGGATCGAGTGCGCGAGCGATGCCGAAATCGCCGAGCACCGCGTGTCCGTTGGAGAGGAAGATGTTCTCCGGCTTGATGTCGCGGTGGATCACGCCGTGCGCGTGCGCCGCCGCGAGCGCGTCGGCCACCTCGCGCGTGAGCTGCACGGCTTCGTCCACCGGAAGCGGCCCCGTGCGCTCGAGTCGGTGGCGGAGCGATTCGCCGGCCACGAAGGGAGTCACGTAATAGAGGAGCCCGTCGCGCGCGCCGAAAGCGAGCACGGGGAGGATGTTCGGATGCTGGATCTGCGCCGTGAGCGCTGCCTCGCGCTTGAAGCGCGCGATGCTCGCCTCGCTCGTGAGCTCCGGCGGAAGGACCTTCACCACCACCTGCCGCCCCAGGCTCGCCTCCTCGGCGAGGAAGACGTAGCTCATCCCCCCGCCACCCAGCTCACGGATGAGGCGGTACTGGTCTCCGAGCGATTGCTGGAGCGGTGTGGCGATGTCTTCCATTGCGATCTGCTCCGGGGCGGTGCCAGGGAAGCGCGGCGGCGGCACCGCGTATGGTAGTACTACGTGAGGATGCGGGCCAGAGATCCGCCGCACCCCCACGACAGCCGATCGCGTAGCGTGCCGTGCCTCGTCAGCGCCTCGTCAAACCGGCACGTGTGTCGAGGCCAGCGTCCGGAGCTCTTCGACCTCGGGGTCCTCGCGCCAGAATAGGAAGTTGATGCGAAGAGGAGGCATGAACATCACGCGGGTGCCGCACCCTGGATCGATGCGAAGGTGGATCGTGATCGGCCGCAGCTTGAGCCAGCGGTTCTGGGTCACGCTGGTGATGAGCCCCGCGGGGACCTTCCACTCCTGGAAGTAGTTGGAGACCAGGAGCGACTCGCCATCGTCGCCCACGCGCACGCGCTTGAGCGGCGCGCAGAACACGACCGACGCGGCGATGCTGAGTATCATCACCACTCCGAGCAGGAGGAGATCATTCGGTGGCGCGGCCGATGGTGAGCCCGAGTACGCGCCTCGCGCATCGAGCGCGGAGCGAAGGCCGATCGCGAATGCCCCGGTGAAGACGACCGGGAGGAGGAACTTGTAGACGAAGGTCCAGGCGGAGGAGAGGGAGCGGGGCATGGGAGGGACCGGGGTGGCCAGGGGGCTACGCCGTACGTGACGCGGCTATCGGGGAGGAGTCACCGTCATCGGTCGGAGATCCAGGTAGACATACATTACCATTGGGTCAGGATTCCCGCCTCCCACTCCGGTCCACCACCTCCTCATCCGCCCGGTACTTCCGCAACGCCCACAACACCGTTGCGTCCCCCGCCGATGCACCGAGCATCACGGCCCCGTACACGGTGAGCCACGCCATCCCGGCTACCAGCCCCACGAGCGTGGGCACCGCGCCGAGCACCAGGCCCGGCAGCGCAACCGCCGCTCGATAACTGCGCGCCGGCAGCGGTACATCACACCTCGCCACGATCACCACTCCGCGCCACTCCACGTGCACCGCGTCGATCGGTGCGCCGCCGAGCCATACGTAGCCCGCGAGATGCAGCAGCTCGTGCAGCGCCACGCTCAGCACGAGCGCCGCCGCGAGCGGGAAGAGCAGCGGACGATTTCCCACGAGCACGCGCACGCTCTCCGCGCCCCAGAGCTGGGCGTGAAGAGCGATGATCAGCGCGACGACGGTCAGCGCACGGATGAGTCGCATGACGAACGATGCAGCTTGCTACACATCTTGAGAAACCCCTGGCCCGCGGATAACTCTGCAGAAGAGTGCTGCATGGCGACAACGGACTTTCGGGTGGGGGTGAATGGCATGAGCGCGGAGCAGGGCGGGCCCACGGGCCCCGATCTGGCCAGCGGGATCGATCTCACCGAGATCGCCGCCGGCGCGATGCTGCAAGGTCATGTGGGTGATGAGGCGGTTCTCCTGGCGCGCCATGGAGATGAGATCTTCGCGATCGGCTCCACCTGCACGCACTACGGCGGGCCACTGGCCGAGGGGCTCATGGTGGGCGACAAGGTGCACTGCCCCTGGCATCACGCCTGCTTCAGCCTCCGCACCGGCGAAGCGCTCCAGGCGCCCGCGCTCAATCCCGTCCCCTGCTGGAAGGTGGTGCAGAGCGATGGGAAGGTGAGGGTGACGAAGAAGTCGGAACGTGCACCGCTCGAGGTAGCGTCCTCGCCCGCGGCGCGGAAGGGCGAAACGCCCAAGTCGATCGGCATCATCGGCGCGGGGGCTGCGGGGAGTGCGTGTGCCGAGATGCTCCGCCGACAGGGATACGACGGACCGATCACGATGTTCGATCCCGATCCATCCGCGCCGTACGACCGCCCGAATCTCTCCAAGGACTACCTGGCCGGCAACGCGCCCGAGGAGTGGATCCCGCTCCGCCCGACCGACTTCTACGAGGAGCACGGCATCGAGCTCGTTCGCGAGCCGGTCGCCTCGCTCGATGCGAAGGCGAAGCGCATCGCTCTCCAGAACGGAAAGACTCGCGATTTCGATCGCATCCTCCTCGCTACCGGCGCCGACCCGGTGAAGCTCCCGCTCCCGGGGAGCGGGCTCCCCCACGTCCACTACCTCCGCTCGCTCGCCGACAGTCGCGCCATCGTAGCCGCGGCGAAGCAGTCGAAGAAGGCGGTGGTGATCGGCGCGAGCTTCATAGGTCTCGAGGTGGCCGCCTCACTCCGCGCGCGCGAGCTCGAGGTCCACGTGGTGGCGCCGGAGACGATCCCTTTCGAGAAGATCCTTGGCCGCGAGCTCGGCGAGTTCATCAAGCAGCTGCACGAGGAGAAGGGCGTCAACTTCCACCTCGGCCGCACTTCGAAGTCCATCGCCGCCGACTCGGTGACGCTCGATGATGGCAGCACGATCGCCGGCGTCGATCTCGTGGTACTCGGCGTGGGTGTGCGCCCGCGCGTGAAGCTGGCCGAGGACGCGGGCCTCGCGATGGAGAAGGGGGTCTCGGTGAGCGAGCTCCTGGAGACGAGCGTCCCGGGCGTTTTCGCCGTCGGCGATATAGCCCGTTGGCCCGACCCGCACACGGGGAAGAACATCCGCGTCGAGCACTGGGTAGTGGCGCAGCGCCAGGGTCAGCACGCCGCGAAAAACCTCCTCGGCGCAGGGGAGCCTTTCGCCGCTGTCCCCTTCTTCTGGAGCCAGCACTACGACACGGTCATTACATATGTAGGACACGCCGAGCATTGGGACCGGATCGACATCCAGGGCTCCATCCCCGACCGCGACTGCGTCCTCGCCTACCGTGACGGCAGGAAGACCCCCGCCGTCGCCGCCATCTTCCGCGATGTGGAGAGTCTCACCGCGGAGCAGCTCATGGAGAGGAACGACTGGAAGGCGCTGAGCGAGATGCTGGGGTGAGGGGGAGAAAGCAGAAAGCAGAAAGCAGAAAGCAGTGAAACCTGAGGGTTCAGGGGGCAGGGTTCAGGGTGCAGGCACCACCTCGGAGTCGAGATCTCGACCGTCGGGCAGTTCCTGAACCCTGAACCCTTAACCCTGAACCCTGAACCCTCCAGCCGTTCCTGCTTTCTGCTGTCTTGCAGTTTTGCTTTTCCCCCCGCATGTGAATAACTTCACATTCTCCGCCGAGGTCGGCGGAGGAAGTTCCTCTGAAAACACAGATATTCGTTCGGACCTGGAGGCCTCAACAATGCGGTTTCTCGGACAGACGCTCCTTGCGGGCGTATTCGTCCTCGGCGCGTGCGCCGGTGGTGACAAGGCTGCGAACTCCGATACGGCCACGGCGGCGCCTGCCAGCGACACGCTCGCCGCTGCGGCGCCCGCTGCTTCCGCCGCCACTGCCGGAGCGCCCATCACGGGCACGATTCACGAAGTCAAGATGATCGGTGACGAGAAGGGCTATCGCTACGAGCCCGCCGATTTCACGATCAAGCAGGGTGATGGCGTCAAGTTCATCATGGTCTCGGGCGGCCCGCACAACGTCGGCTTCGACGCAGCCGACCTCCCGGCCGGTGCCGCCGACGTCCTCAAGGCCAACATGCCCAACCAGCAGTCGCCGCTGCAGGGCCCCTTCATGATGAACCCCGAGGAGGCTTACACGATCTCCTTCGCCGGCGTGCCGGCGGGCAAGTACCCGTACCACTGTCTGCCACACCTCGCCATGAACATGAAGGGCGTCATCACGGTCGAGTGAGCAGGACGTAGTTCCGATTATCGCTGCACGACATGGGGGCGAGAGTGGAGAAATCACTCTCGCCCCCGCTGCATCATCTCGCGATGATGGCGCTCACGGATTAGTGTAGGACGCGAAGTCAAAGCAGAGAGCAGACAGCAGAAAGCAGGAACGGCACGTACAACTGACGTCCTCCCCGCGCAAGCGGGAATGGCGGCAATTGCTTTCGCGGGAATGAAGGCGGATGGTGTGCACTTCCTGCTTTCTGCTGTCTGCTCTCTGCTTTCTCTCCCTCCTCTCACCCTCACCGTCTCATGAAGCTCATCTCACCCCTCGCGATCACCGTCCTCTTTGCCGTCGGCTGCAGTACCGCTTCGCAGACCGGAACGTCAACGACGCCCACGCCGGAAAGCGGCGCGACGCGCGCGACGCGCGCGGCCAGCGCCGCAACGTCGCCCACGAAGAGCATCGCCGACGCCGCGAGGGGGATGGAGAAGCTGGATGGGTTCATCCCGGTCTACCTCGATCCGAAGGGTGAGAAGATCTTCCTCGAGATCCCGCGCGACTCGATGCGCGTGCTCTACCTCCTCTCGCTCGCGACGGGACTCGGCTCGAATCCGATCGGACTCGATCGCGGCTCGGGACAGGCGCAGCAGATCGCGCGCTTCGACCACGTGGGCGATCGGATGCTCCTCGTCTTCGAGAACTGGAACTACCGGAGCTCCGACAAGGATGATCCCGACCACGTGCGCACGGTGGACGAGGCGTTCCCATCGAGCATCGTCGCGGCCCTCCCCGTAATGGGCGAGAGCGATGGACGCTTCCTCGTCGATGCCACCGACTTCGTGCTCAGCGACCGGATGAACGCCGCGCTGACGCTCGCGCGCAGCGACCAGGGGAGCTACTCGGTCGCGCGCGACCGCTCGAGCATCTACCGCCCGTACACGAAGGCCTTCCCCGAGAATACGGAGATCGACGCGTCACTCACCTACGCGCTCTCGGGGAACCGGCCGGGCCGCATCGTCAACATGATCGCCCCCGACGGACGAGCCTTCACGCTCCGGCAGCACATGTCGTTCGTGCAACTCCCCGACAGCAGCTACGAGCCACGTGCCGACGACCCACGCGTGGGCTACTTCGGAATCACCTTCAACGACTACGCGCAGCCGATCCAGGGCCAGCTCCAGCAGACGTGGATCGAGCGCCACCGCCTGCAGCGCGTCGACCGGAGCGACCCGAACAGCCCGATCAGGAATCCTATCGTCTACTACATAGACCGCGGGATCCCCGAGCCGATCCGCAGCGCGGTGAAGGAGGGCGTGAGCTGGTGGGCGGAAGCCTTCGACAAGGCGGGGCTCACGGGCGGCTTCGTAGTGAAGGACCTCCCCGAAGGCGCGGATCCCATGGATGCGCGCTACAACGTGGTGCAGTGGGAGAACCGGAACGAGCGCGGTTGGTCGATAGGCGGCGCCCTCGCCGATCCGCGCACGGGTGAGATCATGAAGGGGATGGCGCGCCTCGACTCGCACCGCGAGCGCACCGACTACAACCTCTACGCGGGACTCATGGGAGCGGCGTCCTCCGCCGCCGACACGGCCTTCGTGCTCGCGCGCTCGCGTCAGAAGGCAGCGCACGAAGTCGGTCACACGCTCGGACTCGCGCACAACTACATCGCCTCCACCTACGACCGCGGCTCGGTGATGGACTACCCGCCGCCGCGCGTCCGCCTCGACTCCAACGGCAACATCGACGTCAGCGACGCCTACGACGTGGGGCCCGGCGCGTACGACGTCTGGGCCATCCGCTGGGGCTACGGGATCTTCCCTGATGGAACGGAACAGGATTCGTTACGCGCGATAGTGGCAGATGGTCTGAAGAATGGATTTCTCTACCTGTCGGATGCCGACGCGCGCCCCGAGTACGCCTCCGATCCGCGCGTGAACCTCTGGGACGACGACGCTACGCCGGCGGAATTCCTGAAGCACGAGATGGATGTGCGGCGCGTGGCGATGTCGCGCTTCGGGCTGCGCAACATCCGGGCGGGTGAGCCGATCACTCTTCTGCAGGACCGTTTCGTACCGGTGTACCTGATGCATCGCTTCGCCATGAGCTCTCTCGCACGCGCGATAGGCGGGATGGAGTACAGCAACGCGCTGAGCGGCGATGGCCAGCAGGCCACGCGCCCGGTGGCCGCAGAGCGGCAGCGCGCCGCACTGAGCCAGCTGCTCGGCACGCTCGACCCGAAGGAGCTCGCGATCCCGGATACCGTGGTCACGCTCCTCGGTCCCGCCAAGCGGCCCTTCGGAGAGCTGCACGACACTTTCGACTCGCGCACCTTTCCGATGTTCGATGAGCTGGGCGCGGCGCGCGCGCTGGCGCAGCTGGTGATCGACGACATCCTGCAGCGCGAGCGCGCGGGCCGCCTGGTGGCCTTCGCCGCGCGCTCGTCCAACGCGCTCTCGCTCGATGAGACGATCGACTCGCTGGTGGCCTTCACCTGGAACCGCCCCGTCCCCGCCGACCGGCATCTCGCCGCTCTGCAGCGCGTCACCTCGCGCGCGCTCGCCGACCGGCTTCTCATGCTCGCCGCCGACACCGCGGCCGCACCCGAGGTGCGCGCGATAGCGGAGCTCGAGATCGCCGATCTGCGTCCGGTGGCCGAGTCGCGTGCGAAGCGCCCCGGCACCGCGGCCGCGCGCGCGCACTGGGCAGCCATCGCGGGCGACTTCACCCGGTGGATCGAGCGGCGTGAGCTCCCGAAGCCGACGCCCGCGCTCGAGGCGCCACCCATAGCCCCCTTCGGCCAGCCGTGAGCAACGACGCGCCGCCACCGCGCCCGGCGAGCGACTGGTCGCCGGGCTGGATCCGACGGCGCGCGCGCAACGTCTACCGTCGTCCCCTCCTCGTGGGAGGAGTCGCGGCGGCGTGCTTCACGGTGATCGTGGTGGCGCTCGTGACAACCACCCACGGACCACCTCCCGACGCGCAGGCGGCTGTCGAAAGCACCGTCGAGCGGCCGGACACTCTGGCACTGCGCGATACGCTGAGAGTGCTGGAGGAGCGCTCGCGCACCGCCGATTCGGCGCTCGTGAGCGCGCTCGCCGCCGCGCGGAAGCTCGCCGAACCGGCTCCGGTGGCCGCGAGTCCCGCTCCGTTGTCCCTCGCCGCCCGGCGCGACTCGCTCGTCTCGTTAATCGCGCGGCTCGACACGCTCATCCAGCGCGCGCAGGATGCGCCGCTCCCCGCTTCGTACGTGGCGCTGGGCCAGGAGCTCCTCGCGTCGGGGGAGCCAGGCGTGCAGGCGCTGCTCGACACGCTCGCTTCAATCGAGGCCACGCGCGCGGGCTTCGGAGCCGCCGGCGGCGTGGATCCGATCTTCGTGGCGCTCACCTCGCGCGCTACGCTGGTGGGCCGGCAGATCCAGGAGGTGGGGCGCTCGCGCCAGGGGGAGCTGCACCGCGAGATCGCCGAGTTGGGAGAGCGGGAAGCCCGTCCTGCTCCGGTGCGGCGTGAGCCGCGCGTGGAACCGCCCGATACC